>NZ_JBICJO010000028.1:0-67414 GCF_043103185.1 Shewanella sp. YQ_9 | reverse complement strand
AGGGATGGGTTTACAATAACTTCCCTGTTTAACGGCCAGCTCACCATCCCTGGCTCGCGCTCGAAAGCATGTTGCTGCGCAACTCTCGCCGTGTCACAGGATCGCCTGTGCGAGAGGCCGTTCTCGGACGTCCTGTCCTTCACGGCATTCAGGCTTCCTGCCTATCCGCACCGCAGGTGATTGGCTGCCGCTTAGTTGGCAGTTAGATACAATTTGGTTAACCACTCTTGGCTGAAAGCTATGATAGCCGCTGTGCCTGCGGCAGAAAGTTATGGTGTAAATGCCTCCATGCACAACGGCCACCTTGGCTCACACTCATAGACTTGTTGCTTAGTAACATTCGCCTTCTCGACCTTCGAACCCCGGCATCCATGCCTCGCTACACTATTATCATCAACGCCCTGCGACTACTCCAAAGCATATTCCTTGGTATTTGCAATGGCTTATTGTTAGGGTTAGGGGTTAGGCACAATTGAACTTGTGTAAAGCTCACCCCCAAGTAATGGGGATTAGCCAACCCCAGTACCACTACTCATTGGGTAACAACGGCATCATCTGTGCGCCATAACGGCTCCCAGCTACTGCTGTGATGGGAAACGCCTCTTCGATGGCCGCCAGCTCGTCTCGGCCTAGAGTCAGAGCGCAAGCCTGAATATTATCCTCAAGATAACGCCGCCGTTTGGTGCCAAACAGAGGGATTAGATGCTCATTTCGGCTGAGCAGCCATGCCAGCGCCAGCTGTGACGAACTGCAACCTCGGCTTTCAGCCAGTGCCTTGATGGCATCCACCAGTGCCAGATTACGTTCAAAGTTCTCCCCCTGAAATCTGGGATGAGAGCGCCTGAAATCATCGGCAGCAAAGTCGTCTATGCTGCGAATAGCACCACTGAGAAAACCTCTCCCCAGAGGGCTGTAGGCAACAAAACCTATTCCCAGCTCTTGGCAAAGCGGCAATACCTTGCTTTCAGGATCCCGGCTCCAGAGAGAATATTCGCTCTGCACTGCTGTAATGGGATGCACCTTGTGGGCGCGGCGCAGCCTGTCGCTGTCCACTTCACTCAAACCCAGATAGCGCACCTTGCCCTGCTGCACCAACTCGGCCATGGCACCGACCGTTTCCTCTATCGGTACCTCGGGATCCATTCTGTGCTGGTAATAGAGATCGATATAATCTGTCCCCAAACGTTTGAGGCTGGCTTCCACAGAGCGGCGGACATACTCGGGGCGGCCATTGACGCCGCGCTTGTGCACATCTGCTTCATCCCTGACTATGCCAAATTTACTGGCAAGAAAGATCTGCTGCCTACGGCCTTTGAGCGCTTGTGCCAACAGTTCTTCATTGCGAAAAGGTCCATAAACATCGGCGGTATCCCAAAAGTTGACGCCGCGCTCCAGCGCCAGATCCAGCGTTGCCAAGGACTCTGCATCACTGGCCGGACCGTAAAACTCACTCATGCCCATGCATCCCAGCGCCAGCGCCGATACTTCCGGTCCCTTGCTACCCAGTTTTCGTGTTTTCATCTGTTACCTCCATTGAACTGCCAACAGCATCTTTGTTTTTACCTTTGGGATAAATAACGCTATAACAGCCAGTGTATTCCAAAATCACGAACAATCATGGATAGACTGCAAACCCTGAATATCTTTCGCCGGGTCGCCGAGACGCGAAGTTTCACCAAGGCTGCCAGTTTACTCAATCTACCACGCTCGACCGTAACCCAGGCGGTGCAGCGGTTGGAGCAGCAACTCAAGGTACAGTTGCTGGTACGCACCACACGACAGGTCAGGTTGACCGCACAGGGCGAACAGGTGCTGGATAAGGCCTCGGCGCTGCTGGCAGACTGGGACGATCTTCAGGGCCTATTTGCCAAAGAAAGCTGCCCGGCGGGGCTACTTAGGATCAACATGCCCGCCAGACTCGCCCGATTGCTTATCTTGCCGGCCTTACCGGAATTTCATCAATGTTATCCGGACATAGAGCTGGAGCTTGGCGTTTCGGATCCGCGCATCGATATCATAGGTGAAGGGGTCGACCTGGCACTGCGGGCCGGCACACTGGAGGATAGCAACCTTATTGCCAGAAGTTTGGGAAGCTTTGAGATAGTCACGCTGGCAAGCCCGGATTATCTGGCGCGCTTCGGAGTTCCGCAAACGCCTTCGAAACTCAGTAACCACAAGATGGTGGGCTATCTGTTACCCGCAAGTGGTCGTATCGAGCCGCTGGAGTTCAGGCAAGAGGGGAAATACCATCAATACACCTTGCCCCAAAGCATAAGAACCAATGGTACAGATGCCTATATTGCCGCCGGATTGGCAGGCTTTGGTCTTATCCAGGTACCCACTTATGGTATAGCGCCACATTTGCAAAGTGGCGCTCTGGTGCCAGTGTTACAGCAGTATCCGCCGCAAGCCATGCCACTGTCGCTTATCTATCCACGCAAACGCCACCCCAGCCACAGACTGAAGCTGTTCATCGACTGGCTAGTGCAACGCTTCGGCGACAAGTTACCACATGAGGCCGACTCGGTACCGCTAACCTGGGACAACTGACTTGCCTCAGTTCAGCTAAACCGCACTCAGACTCGAGTAACGACCGGCTTGCCGGGCAACAGGCTATTTCCCGGGGGCTTTTCCCGCTTCCAGCAAAGGCAAGCCGGCCTCGGTTGGAATATAGATGCGCTCGCCCTTGCCTTCCTGCAGCCCCTTGATCCACACGTAACGCAGATAGGCTTCATTGCCCTTGAGTGACTCGCCGATAATCTTGTTGGCCTCGGCAGCCGCCTTGGCGCGCTCGATATCGGCCTGCCCTTCGGCCTTGGCTCTGGCGATCATTGCCCGTCCTTCCGCTTCAGCCAGGGTGACTTTGGCCTTGGCCTGCATCAGGGCCGCCTGTTCCCGAGCCTTGGCTTCCTCAATCAGGATCTGCTTGCTCCACTCTGCTTCCTTCAAAGCGGCGATGCCGTCCAGCTCCAGCTTATAGACCTTGTATTTAGGCCAGGCCCAAAAGGCCAGTAAGATCAGCAGTATGGCAACGGCTGTCATCAGAGCCAGGCTGCCGAGGGCTACGGCTTGTTTGTTTTGGTACATGGGCACTCCTGCCACTTGAGATTATGCGGCATTTTAAAACATGGAGCGCTGTGGCACCACTTGGCTTTTCCCAATAAAAAACCGCACCCAAAGGCGCGGTTTTTGCCTGAAGCAGCTGGGCTATTCGGCGGCCAAACGCTCCAGCACATATGTCAGCACACCGCCGGCACGGTAGTAGGCAACCTCCATGCCGGTATCCAGGCGGCTGAGCAGTGCTATGGTTTTGGACTCTCCATTGGGATAATGGATCTGCGCCTGCAGCTTCTGGTTTGGCTTAAGCTCGCCATCCAAGCCGAGAATATCCACTGTCTCATCACCAGTCAGACCCAAAGTCTGACGGGTTTCCCCGGGCAGAAACTGCAATGGCAGCACGCCCATACCCACCAAGTTGGAGCGGTGAATACGCTCAAAGCTCTCCACTATGACCGCCTTGACCCCGAGCAGCAGCGTACCCTTGGCGGCCCAGTCACGGCTGGAACCTGTACCATATTCTTTACCGGCAATAACCACACTCGCCTGCTTTCTGGCGCGATAGGCCATGGCAGCGTCATAGATAAAGCGCACCTCAGATTCGCCCTGCATCCGGGTAACACCGCCTTCATGACCGGGCACCATCTCATTGCGGATACGGATATTACCGAAGGTACCGCGCATCATCACCTCGTGATTCCCGCGGCGTGAACCGTAGGAGTTGAAGTCCTTGTCAGCTACACCATGACCGCGCAGGTAATCGGCTGCCGGACTGTTTTTGGGGATCACCCCGGCCGGGGAGATATGATCTGTGGTGACAGAGTCTCCTAATAGCGCCAGAATCGCGGCCCCCTTAATGTCATCCGCATTACCGCCGTATTCGGCTTCGAAGAAGGGCGGTAACTGAATATAGGTGGAGGCGGGATCGAAGGCATAGGTTTTGCCCGAGCCCGAGTCGATGGCGCGCCAGGCATCATCGCCATGAAACACATCGGCATACTGCTGCTGGAACAGGCTGCGACTCACCTTGCCCATTACGGCGGCTATCTCGGCATTGCTAGGCCAAATGTCTTTAAGGAAAACCGCTTTACCATCGCGGCCTTGGCCTATGGGATCGCGACTGAGATCGATACGGCTGGTTCCCGCCAACGCATAGGCTACCACCAGAGGAGGCGAGCAAAGCCAGTTGGACTCCACCAAGGGGTGGATCCGCCCTTCGAAGTTACGGTTACCGGAAAGCACTGAACCCACATGGATCTTCTGTTCGCTGACCGCCTTGGTGACCGCCTCCGGCAAGGGGCCCGAGTTACCTATACAGGTAGTGCAACCATAACCTACCAGGTTAAAGCCCAGGCTATCGAGTGCCGTTTGCAGTCCGGCCTGTTGCAGATACTGGGTCACCACCTTGGAGCCTGGGGCCAACGAAGTCTTGACCCAGGGCTTGCGCTCCAACCCCAGTTCCACCGCCTTTTGTGCCAGCAACCCGGCTGCCAGCATCACCGCCGGATTGGAAGTATTGGTACAACTGGTAATGGCGGCAATCACCAAATCGCCATGGTGCATGGCAAGCTCGCTGCCTTCGAGTACAAACGCCTGCTCAAGCTCGCTGCGCCCCGAGAGACGAATGGCATCTTCGGCCGCCTGCTTGAGCTGACTGACGGCGACTCTGTCCTGGGGCCGCTTGGGCCCGGCCAGGCTGGGTTCAACACTGGCAAGATCCAGACTCAGGGTATCGGCAAACTCAGGGGCGCTATCGCCAGTCTCTCGCCACAGCCCTTGCGCCTTGGTGTAAGCCTCCACCAAGGCAACCGTCTGTTCATCTCGGCCACTGAGGCGCAGATACTCCAGTGTCTGCGCATCCACCGGGAAGAAGCCACAGGTTGCACCATATTCCGGTGCCATATTGGCGATGGTGGCTCGGTCGGCCAGCGGCAACTGATCCAGGCCATCACCATAGAATTCGACAAATTTACCCACTACCCCATGGCGGCGCAGCATCTCCACGACTCTGAGCACCAGGTCGGTGGCTGTAATGCCTTCACTGAGCTGCCCCTTGAGCTCGAACCCCACCACATCCGGGATCTGCATTGAGATGGGTTGCCCCAACATGGCCGCTTCGGCTTCGATACCCCCGACACCCCAGCCAAGCACCCCCAAGGCGTTGATCATAGTGGTGTGGCTGTCAGTGCCCACCAGTGTATCTGGATAGACCCAAGTGACTCCTTCTTCGCCAAGCCCCTGCCAGACACCTTTGGCCAGATACTCGAGGTTTACCTGATGGCAAATGCCGGTACCCGGTGGCACCACGGAGAAGTTATCGAAGGCGCCCTGGCCCCACTTGAGAAATTGATAACGCTCGAAGTTGCGCTGCATCTCAATCGCCACATTGTCCCGATAGGCATCCGGATTGGCGAACTTGTCGATGCTGACCGAGTGGTCAATCACCAGATCCACCTTGGACAGTGGATTGATTATTTGCGGATCGCGCCCTTTGGCCACCAGCGCCGCCCGCATGGCGGCCAGGTCGACTATCGCCGGGACGCCGGTAAAGTCCTGCATTAATACCCGCGCCGGATGATAGGCGATCTCCTGCTGGCTGCCGCGGCCGCGCCCCTTGGCAAGCGCCTGCAGATCGTCGATATCACAATGGTCGGTATCCAGATGCCGCAGAATGTTTTCCAGCAGCACCTTGCAACTCTTGGGTAATGCGGCAACCTCGGCAATTTCCGCCAAGGGCCCTTCATTGAGGCTGTAGTATTGGAATGAGGTGTTTTTGACGGTCAAGGTGCGTTGCGCCTTGGCTTGATATTTGACTTTGGACATCACTTCTCTCCCTACGTTGAGGTACGCCATTCCGTGCAGAAGCTGGCTCACCGAGCGAGAATGAAAAGGTATGGAGGCAAGTAGGACAATGGAAAGTTCATCGGGATAAATCGACATTGGCCTGCGCCGTACAAGCACCTTTTCAACACGCCTCAGGGAAGCTTGTTGGAAAATCCACCTTCTATCGGGAATGGTATTAATCCTTGTCGTTCCAACGACCAGCTTAAAGTATGCTCAAATAAGGTACAAGGGCACCTGAGGCTGTCGAAGGATTTTTAAGTGTAATCTCAGTCACTTTGCGTTAGCTTAGGAGCAGGCACAAGCTGGGAGCGATACAGATGAAGAAACACAAGAATGAAGCGGCTCTGTTGAAACTGGCGTTGGAGATAGGTTTGGGATACTCACTCAAGCGTGGCTTTGCCCCGCTTGGGGACAAGGTGCCGGAGAAAGAGAAAGTCGAGTGCGTCTATCGCCTCTTGGTGCAGGATAAACTGATAGGGCCATTGCCATCGGACAAGGAAGATGGCCCCAATATGAAACATAGGTTGGTAATGTGGATCAGCGGCAAGTTGCCCAAGGAGCATCCACTGCTACAGTAGCCGCAGCACTCAGGACTGCGGCGGTTCGATTCGGTTACGGCCATTGAGCTTGGCCTGATACAGGCGCTCATCGGCCTGACGATACAGCTGGCGCAGCTCAGGCTTTAGCCTGGAGCTCGGCTCTGGTGACAAGGCTATGCCAATACTGACGCTTAGGCCCTGTGCTGTGGCCAAGTCCAGGGGCAGAGACTCAGCCGCCGCTCTGACAGACTCTGCCAGCCTCTGCGCCTCGGCCATGTCCGCCACCGGCAGCAAGAGACAAAACTCTTCACCGCCGACGCGAAAAACATGCTCAGGGGATGGCACAAACTCCTGCAGTAGCCGCGCCAACTGCTGCAACACCCTGTCGCCGGCATCGTGGCCCAAATTGTCGTTAATCTGCTTGAAATGATCGACATCCACCAGCAAGAGTGCCAAACGCCCCGTCATCTGTTGCTGCAGTAGATTGAATACCGGTTCCAGATGCAAGCGGTTGTAGACAGATGTCAGTGGATCCAGCGCCGCCATCAGTTGCAAACGTTCAACCATTTCGGCCCGCTTGCTCTCAAACACATGACTCATGATCCACAAAGTAGACAGACACAGACCCACATTGATAAATAGGGAAAAATGCAGCTCCGACTCCAGCATAACCAGCCGCAGCAGCAATAGACTCATACCACCAAAGATAAATACCGCGTTGAAACCCACGCCCCAACGTTTCCCCAGCAGCAGATAAGAAAGCAGCGGAAAGATAAATAACCAGCTATAGAGAATTGAGCTCAAGCGCGCCTGCCAAATTCCCAGCAGCACGATGAAAAAGAGCAAAGACAGAAAGCATAACGACCACTCTTTCAGCCTGGAGGTTGTGGGCAAACGGTAGAGCAACAACAGACAGAAACCGGCCATGGCCAGTTCCATCAAAGACAGTAATGGCAACCCCATATACCAGTTAAAGCCACTGAACAGTACCCCGAGGCAAAAAATAGTCCATGCGCTGACTTTGAGCGCAACCCGACGGTACTCGGATTCGTCCGTCCATATCTGGCTGAGATCCACAAGCTTCCCCTTGAATTAATCAGGCAAATACTAACCCAAAGGGCCAACAGGGCAAAACAAAGGAAGGGGTATTGGCGGGATAAAAGAAACCCGGCACGGGCCGGGTAACTTTAGACTGCTTTGGCTTTTTTGTGGAACATCAGCTTCCAAAAACTCTGGGACTTGGCTTTGGCAGGCTTGGCCTTGTGTTCCTGAGTTTCAGTGGCGGTTTGCCACAGAGAGCTGACCCACAAACCTTGATAGGCTTTCATCGATTTTTCCTCTTTACTTGGGATGCTGATCAAATTAACGCCGCCATGACTATTAGTAAAATGAATTAATTCCATAGCGAGAATTCCAAATAAGCATGAACGTACCTATCAAGACCTTACACTGCTTTCTGACCCTGGTGGAAACCGGCAACTTTACCCGCGCCGCCGAGCAGCTGTACCTGACTCAGCCGACATTGAGCAAGATGATCCAACGTCTGGAGGAATCCCTGGATCAACAGCTCTTGATCCGCAGCAATCAGAAGGTAGAGCTCACTCAGGCCGGAGAGATATTCCATGCCAGCGCCTGCCAGATAATAGGCCAATGGCACAGAATGGAGCAGGACTTGAGTAACTTGAGTGGCCTCAAATCCGGCCACCTGCGCCTCGGGGTCTGCCCCATGATGAGCAGCCTGACCATAGATCTGTTGACCGAGTTTCGCCGCACCTATCCGGCGGTCGAGTTGCAGATGCATGAATACGGTGGTTTTGGTTGCGAGCAGGCACTGCTGGCCGACACTCTGGACATCGCCTTCACGGCGCTGCCGGCCACCCATGGAGAGCAGCTATCTTCATCGCCGCTGCAGGGTTATCCGCTGAAGGTCTGCCTGCCGGTAGGTCACCCACTGACCAGCAAGCAGGCGATAGAATGGCGGGATCTGGCCGAGTATCCTTTCATTCTCTACAACGAGGACTTCTCACTGGCAAAATTATTGACCCGCCTGAGCCGCGAGGCCGGGGTCACGTTGAATATCGCTTTTCGCAGTGGTCAATGGGACTTCCTCGGCGCCATGGTACAGGCCGGAATGGGGCTGGCGCTGCTGCCGGAGCCCATCTGCGACAAGCTCGGCGAGCAAACCCTCAGCTATCGGCCCATGGCGAGTGAAATCACCTGGCAGCTAGGGCTGATTTGGCGCAACAACCTACCCTTGACCCCGGCCGCCGAGGCCTTGGTTGCCCTCAGCCAAAAGGGCTTGTGAGCAGGCAAGCTATCAGCTTGTCTGTTCCTCATCGGTTGGGATCACCAGCACATTGCTGCGCACGCGCCGCAAGATCTGCTCGGCGGTATTGCCTATCACCCGCCCCATCAAGCCCTGGCGCTGACGAGCACCTATCACCAGATAGTCGCTCTTGAGCCTGCAGGACAACTGATACAGACAAAGATCCGGATCGCCGGCAATGATATGGATCTGCTCTTTGGGAAGCCCGGTCTGGTCCAGCATGGCCTGATGCTTACGCCAGGCCGACTTGACCATTTCATGCAGGTTGAGCACCTCAAGATCGCGGATCACCTTGGGTACCCGGATGATATGCGCCAGATGCAACTTGGCACCGCTGGCCTCGGCCAACTGGCGGCCATGTTGCAACACCAGTTGGTTGAGGCGCTGTTTTTGCTGGCTTCTGGCATCGAGATCCACCGCCATCATAATACTTGACGCCTTCTTGATCGGATTGTCGCTGAGCAGCATCAAGGGCACCTTGGTACTGCGAATAAGATGCCAGTCGGTCGGCAGAAAGTGCTCGCTCTGGTGAACAGTCTTGACCACCATATCAAAACCATAGCGGCCGGCATGGTTGCTGACATGCTCGTAGAGATACTTGCTCCAGATGATATGCAGCGGTACATCTTCGGCATCCAACTCCTTGAGATGAGCCGACACCTCGGCTTGCTTCTCCTTCATCAGCCGCTGCTGGGCGGCCCCGGCAAGCCGTGGGCTATAATAATCATCACCGGAAAAATATTCGTAGCAATAAGCAAATACCTGTGGTTGCTTACCAAGTAGTTCCGCTACTTCCAGTCCCTTGGCAATCGCATCAGTGTTAGCCTCTTCATGTTGTTCGATGATAAAAAGCTTACCCATTTGTTTTCTCCGGATTTTTCTGGTAATCGGCTATTTTTTAGACTCTAATCTGATGCAGAATAAACCATACTGATCCCGATCAACAATTGCACCTATGGGGGATACTCAATGTCGATAGATAGCCTGTTGATCGCCTTGTTCCTGATCTTGCTGTTCTCCCGGGTGCTGGGAGAGTGCTGTAACCGTATCGGTTGGCCGCCGGTGGTGGGGGAAATAGGTGCAGGCTTGTTGCTGGGTCCCTCTGTGCTCGGCTGGCTGGAACCGACCCAGGTGCTGGCTAATATCGCCGAGCTCGGGGTGATACTGCTGCTGTTTTCCATCGGCGCCGAAACCTCGATAAAACGCCTCTACAGCGCCGGGCGCCAGGTGGCAGCGGTGGCCATTATCGGCATAGTGGTGCCGCTGCTGCTCACCGGCCTGGCCGCCTTTTACTGGCTGGAGCTGTCGCTGTTTGCCGCCCTCTTCTACGGCTGTACCCTGACGGCTACCAGCATAGGCATCTCCCTCAGGGTGCTAAGCGACAGTGGCCAGCAACAATCCAGTGCCGGTCATTTGATTCTGGGAGCGGCGGTATTCGACGATATTGCCGGGGTAATACTGCTCAGTTTGCTGTTCAACTTTGCCAGTGAAGGCCAGTTGGCACCGCTGGCAATTATCAAACTCTGTGGCTTACTGCTGCTGTTTCTGCTGCTGGCGCCGCCTCTTGGCAGAATGCTGGTCTATCTGCTGCGGGTATTCAGCTACCAGTCCCAGACACCCGGCTATGAAGCCGTGGTTATGCTGACACTGATCTGCCTGTTTGCCTGGCTGGCACACCTTTTCGGCGCTCCGGCACTGCTCGGCGGTTTTGCCGCCGGTTTGGCGCTATCAAGGCAGTTTATCTGGCCCTGGCAGAAGTATCTGCAAAACCCCTTTCCCTTTACCCACAAGCTGGAAAAATCGATGCAACCGCTGACCGATGTGTTCGCGCCTGTGTTCTTTGTCTATGTGGGGATAAGCCTCGACTTGAGCCAGTTGAACCTCAGCCCCTACAGCCTGTTACTCTTGCTGGCGATGATACTGCTGGCATTTATCGGCAAGCTGGCCGCCGGTTTGGTGGTTAGCGGCACTTGGCGGCAAAAGCTGATAGTCGGCAGTGCCATGGTGCCCAGAGGTGAAGTCGGTTTGGTCTTTGCAGAAGTGGGGCGGCAGTTGGATATCATTCCGGCCAAGGTATTTACCGAATTGGTGTTGGTAATAGCCATCACCACCCTGCTCGGCCCCTTGTTGCTCAGACGCCTGTTGCCCAAGGAGGGCGAAGCATAAAAAGCCGCGCCATATGAGGCGCGGCATTTTCAGCTACCAGATAACTTCAGCTTACCGGCTCAGTTGCCTTTCAACTCTGTCTCCAGGAAGTCGGTCAGCGAGCGGTACAGATGGGTGCGCACCTTATCGCCCCGCATCGAGTGCTTGGAGCCAGGGTAATCTATCATGCGGAACAACTTGCCTTCATCCTGCAGCGCCTTGTATACCCGGGTACTGTTCTCGAACAATACATTGTCATCGGCCATGCCGTGATACATCAGCAAGCCTGAACGATACTCGCTCACATAGGGGAAGACACTGCTGGCCTCGTAGCCCCGGGCGTTGTCGTCAGGATGGCCGAGGTAGCGCTCGGTGTAGTGGGTGTCGTACAGGGCCCAGTCGGTTACAGGAGCGCCACTGATGGCCGCCTTGAAGTAGTCGGGCGCCTTGAACAGGCTCATCAGCGCCATATAGCCGCCATAGCTGTGGCCATAGATGGCAATGCTGTCGGCCTTGACCCAGGGAAGGGTGCGCAGGAAATCGACACCTGTCTTCTGATCTTCCACTTCGGCCTCACCAAGATGGCGGTAGATTACCTGCTCGAAGGCCGAGCCTCTATGCGCCGAGCCCCGGTTATCCAGTTGGAACACGGCAAAGCCCTGCTGCAACAGATATTGGGTGTAGTAATCCTGCTCACTCCAGCTATTGACCACCAACTGGGCGTGAGGCCCACCGTAAACCCGCACCACCACGGGGTATTTAGCCTGACTATCGAAATTCACCGGCTTGAACAGGCGGTATTGCAGCGCCTTGCCATCTTTGGCCTTGAGGGTGCCAAACTCCGGCAACTGCCACAGCCCAGCATAGTCATACAGAGGGTGTCCGGCCTTGACGGCGTTCTCTTCCACCCAAGCCAGATGCTCACCGCTTTGGTTGTGCAGACTCACCTGGGGAGGCTGCGACAGACTGTTGAAATAGTCGAGGTAAACAGATTCCTTGTCGGCAAACACGGCATTGTGCATGCCGCCACGCCGGCTGATCCGTTCTATCTCACCGCCATTGAGGCTGACCCGATACAGATGGCGCTCGACCACACTGTCTTTACGGCCACTGAAATAAACCCAGCCCTGCTTTTCATCTAGGTGTTCTATCTCATCGACCGCCCATTTTCCCCGGGTCAGTTGCCGTTTGACCTTGCCCTTGTCATCAAACAGGTAGATATGGTTGAAGCCATCACGCTCGGATGCCCAGATAAAGCCGGGCTGCTGCTTGAGAAAATAGAGGTCGTGGTTGAGGTTAACCCAGGCATCGCTGCGCTCGGAAACCAGAGTCACGGCGCCTTTGCCCTCGCGGCTGTCTACCTGGCGCAGATCCAACTGCTGCTGACTGCGATTCTGCCACTGGAACGACAAGTGCTTGCTGTCCGGCAGCCATTTCACCCGCGGCAGATAGATATCTTTCTCACTGCCGAGATCCATCCATTGGGTCTGCCCAGACGCCAGCGACACTACCCCCAGGGCAATCTCGACATTGGGCTTGCCGGCATAGGGATAACGTTGCTCGGTCAGCTTGATGCCATCGGCATAGATCTCATTGCGGGTCACCAGCTCCACGCCCGATTCATCGATGCGGGTATAGGCGATGGCCGATTCATCCGGTGCCCACCAGTAGCCTGTCATACGGTCCATCTCTTCCTGAGCCACAAACTCGGCCATGGCGTTCTTGATGGCCCCGCCGCCATCCTGGGTCAGCGCCGTGAGCTTATGGTCTTTCAGCTGGAGTACATAGAGGTTTTGTTCGGCTACAAAGGAGACAAAATTGCCCTTGGGCGACAGTTTGGCATCTGTGGCAAAGGCATCCCCTGTCGGCAGCATAGTCACCTTAGCATCGGCCAGGCTGAAGTAATAGAGCTTGCCGGCCGCCGGGATCAGCAGTGCCTGACTGTCGTCGGCCCAGAAGTATTCCATGATCCCCTGGCCATACACTCGCTGCCGCTCGCGGCGGGCCTTCTCTTCATCGGAAAGTTCACCGGCTTCGAGCCTGGAGGCGTCCAGCAGCAAACTGACCTGGCCTGTGGCGACATCCATCTGCCAAAGATCGTAGAAATACTGATTGTCTTTACGGCCCGCCAGGTAAGTAACCCGCTTGCCGTCGGGAGACAGTTTCAGCCCTCGGGGGCTGGCACCGGCCAATGCCGGTGAAGAATAGAGACGCTCAACCGTCAAAGGGGTTTTGCCACCCTCCAGAGCGAAAGACTGGCCGGAGGCCAGTGTCAAAGGTATTGCCATAAGCGCCGAAGCCATCCAAGTTTTTTTCATTATTATTTCCGGAATTGTAGGATACAGGGGCTTTGGCATCCGGCCACAGCCCAAAAAACAGCCCTCATTCTGCCCCAATTGACAAGGGATCGGCAAACCCGTGCAATTGGCCGCTGAAATATCGCCGGTTCTCGGTTATGATCCTGTCCCAGAAAAAGCTCAGACCTCTTTTAAGGAAACAAGATGCAGACTCTGGCCCAAACCCTCAAACAGCAGGCTGTCAGCCCAGCCTTGTCCCAATTGCTCCTCACTCTGGCCCAAAGCTCAGTCGCCATCAGTCAAGCGGTAAGACACGGCGCACTGGCCGGTGTACTGGGCGCCACCACCCAGGAAAACGTTCAGGGTGAAACCCAAAAGAAACTGGATGTGATCACCAACGAAATGCTCAAAGATGCCCTCAAGGCCGAAAGCACAGTGCGCGCCCTGGCATCGGAAGAGGAAGATCATATTGTTGAAGTCGGTGACAGCGGTGAATTTCTGGTGTGTTTCGACCCACTGGATGGCTCTTCCAACATAGACATCAACTCACTGGTGGGCACTATTTTTTCTGTACTGCCGGCACCCGAGGGGGAGATCAGCGAGCAGAGTTTCCTGCAAAAAGGCAGCGAGCAACTGGCGGCTGCCTATGTGCTCTATGGCCCATCGACCATGCTGGCCCTGACCACAGGCCAAGGGGTACAACTCTTTACCCTGAACCCGGACAGCGGCGAGTATCTGTTGACCAATGAAGCAGTGAACATTCCCAAAGACACCGCCGAGTTCGCCATCAATATGTCCAACCAGAGATTCTGGGAAGCGCCGATGCAGACCTATATTGCCGATCTGCTGCTCGGCAAAATAGGCCCGAGAGAGAAGTCGTTCAACATGCGCTGGATTGCCGCCATGGTGGGCGATGTGCACAGAGTATTGAGCCGCGGCGGCATCTTTACCTACCCAACTGACAACAAGAACCCGGATAAGCCCTACAAGCTGAGACTGATGTACGAAGCCAACCCTATGGCACTGCTGGTTGAACAGGCCGGCGGCAAGGCCAGCACAGGTTATCAGCGCATTCTCGACATCCTACCGGAGCAAATTCACCAGCGGGTAGCTGTCATCCTGGGCTCGGCCAATGAAGTCGATGCCTGCCTCGAGTACCATCAGCAGGATTACAGCGGCGAGCCTGAACTCTAAACGCCGCTTGGGGCTGCCGGGGTCGGCAGCCCTGAACTGACGGTACAATTCAAGGCCTGAGACAGATAGCCTGGGATGAACTGTTGGCAATTAGTCTTAAGACTGCGGCCTTTCATTGGCAAGCCGTCAAATCGCGCTATAATACGCGCCACACTGAACTTCAGGCCGGACCTGAAATAGATTTATACACAGTCTAAGGATACTTCCATGAGCTTAAATGCAGTGCCTGCGGGCAAATCCCTGCCAGATGACATCTACGTGATCATCGAAATCCCACAAAACCACGACCCTATCAAGTATGAAGTGGACAAGGACACAGGTGCCTTGTTTGTGGATCGCATGATGACTGCGCCTATGTTCTATCCTTGCAACTACGGCTATGTGAACCAAACTCTGAGCCTGGATGGTGATCCGGTAGACGTGCTGGTTCCTACTCAGTACCCACTGCAGCCAGGCAGCGTTATCCGTTGCCGTCCAGTTGGCGTACTGAAAATGACCGACGAGTCAGGTGAAGATGCCAAGATTGTTGCCGTACCACACGAGAAGATCTCCAAGGAATACGGTCATATCCAGGATGTGAACGATCTGCCTGAGCTGCTGAAAGCCCAGATCAAACAGTTTTTCGAACACTACAAGGATCTGGAATCCGGCAAGTGGGTTAAAGTTGATGGCTGGGAAAATGCCGAAGCTGCCCGCGCCGAAATCCTGTCAAGCGCCGAGCGTTACAAAGGCTAAGTGGCCCTGTAACCCGAGGGTAAGCATAAAAGCCAGCCAACAGCTGGCTTTTTTATTGGCATTTCACAGCTTCAAGTGCATGGGTTTAAGTGCATAGGTTTAAGTTGGTTACCAGGAAAAATCCCCCGCATATCAAGGCTCGCTGCTCCCGAGTCATCAGCCCTATTCCATCCAGCTTTGGCCCAATTGATGGCCATTAGTGAAAACCGTCTCTCAGGGCCAAACTTCCAGGCCACAGGCAATGAGTTTCAAACAGGATAAATAGACAAAAGCCATATACAGTAAGGCATGTAAACCTAAAGTCATACAAATGAGAAGTTACCAGCAAACGAAACAATAATAATTACCCAAAAAACAACCTCTGCTATAAAATCGCCAAGCTTTTGACAAAAGCACTTAATTTGACGCCGTTAGTTAACCTTTCCAAGAGACACTATGAATAAGTTGCTGCTGTCTGCACCTCTGCTAAGCGCGTTGGCTTTGATGGCATTTCATTGCCGAGGTGATGTAGAACATTTCCACCAGATATCCTTCCATCAGGATGCGACTCAACTGCAGATACAGTGCTCAGTGCAACAACCCCAGCCGAGATTGATAGTGAGGGTGCCTCAGTCTTATGCCTATAGTCAGGATCCCAGTGTCTTGGTGTTAAGAACCGCCGATGGTGAGATCCTGCAACTGGCCAGCGTGAGCTCGTTGACAACACTCACCACCCAGGCCAGCGCCGATGAAGATCTCTGGGCCGAACTGACCTCGCTTCACAGTGAGCCAATTTCGCTTGAAGTTATCTCGTTTCGCTCCGGTGGCTCTTTCTCATCGGCTATCCAGATGAGCGATTTCCAAACCAGTCTGGCACAGCTCAAATCCAGCTGTCAGCCATAAAAGAATCCGGCCAGTGGCCGGATTCTTTTATCAGGCGTTAACCGCCTCTGTCTGATGCACCTTCTCGGTTTGGTCCACTATGGTAAGCACTGCAGCGTCGCCCACCACATTGCAGGAAGTCAGCACCATATCTATGATTCTGTCCAGCGCCGCTACTATCGCAAAAGCTTCCACGGGTAAGCCCAGTTGATGGATTAATACACCTATCATCACCATACCGCCGCCGGGAACCCCGCCGGCGCCCACCGACAGCAGAAAAATACTGAATATCAGAGTAGGCAACTGCTCACTGGAGATAGGCTGGCCAAAGGCGTTGGCGACAAAGAAGATGGCGATAGTGATATAAATCGACACGCCGCCCATATTCATGGTGGCACCCAGAGGCACGCCAAACCCTGCCACTGCTTTGTTAACCCCGAGCTTTTCGGTCAAGGTTCGCATGGTCACCGGGATGGTGGCATTGGAGCTGGCAGTCGACAGAGAGAAAAGGATCTGCTCTTGGGTCTTGGCACGGAAACTCTTGGCACTGACCGGAGTGAACACAGCCACAGCCAGAGGATAAACAATGAAAATCCACAGCAGCAGCATGGTTAGAATAATCGCCATATAACCCAGCACACTGAGAAAGACTTTGGCTTCCAGGGTGGCACCCAGTTTGAACATCAGCGCAAACACACCAAATGGCGCCAACTGCATCACAGTCATAATGAGCTTCATCATGATCCTATTGGCGACCTGAAAGCCTCTGACAGCTGAGCTGCCGGCTTCATCCAGCGACTTGATAACTCCGCCCAGCAGCAGCGCCATAAAGATCACCTGCAACATGTTGCCCGACATAAAGGCATCGACAGGATTGCTTGGCACTATGCCGACAATCAGGCTCATCAAATTGGGCAGTTCAGTCGCGGTAATGGCCACATCCGTGCCACCACTCATATCAACCCCGACACCGGGCTGCAGCAATAGTGACACACACACCGCCGCCAAGATGGCGACCAGAGTATTGATGATATAGAAGCTGAAAGTCTTGCCGCCCAAGCGGCCGAAGCTCTTGAGATCCTGCAACTCGCAGACACCACAGACTATGCTGACAAACACCAGCGGCATCACCAGCATCATGATCATATTGACAAACATGGTGCCTGCCGCGGTGGCTACCTCGACCAGGGTACCGGAAAAGAAGCCGATATGGCCCAGCCCATATTGCACCACAGAGCCCAACAACAGGCCGCTGAACAGACCCATAAAGATCCGTCCGGAAAGAGATTTGAGTATCGCCATTGTACGTTCCAATTCGGCATCGTTCCTGATGCACAACTGTCTTCCCTGTTCGCTCTGGGAAGGGATAGTGAAACATGCTACTCAAAAATTCAATGACAAAATGATCAACACTCGCCTCGGCAACATGCAATAACTGTCAAGCAAAGTGACTAATATATTGTTTCTAAACAACATTTAATCAACCAAAATAAATTCACCCAAAAATGGCGCGTTTACAAAAGCACAAATCAGAAACAAACAGCAAACAAATTCAAAATACTTGACAGTGAATAACTCCAAAAAATCATATAGAGAAGTATTAAAAACCAATAAATATGGATTTAGCAGTGAGCCAATTAGCCAAACCGCTATTTTACTGCAGATCCTGCTTGTTAATTTCGCCATCAAACCGGCATTTCCTGCCTGCACAGCTTCAAACACAAAAGCAGCCACAGAGCAAACCACTCATAAAAATACGAGATAAACAGCGAAGGAGGAAACCACAAATACGGGACAGGGGAAGCATAAATGCGCTATCGGAAAAGATAGTCATCTAGCTAAAAAATGGACAAAAAAAAAGCCGGTGGGGCGCACCGGCAAATCAAGCAACATATTACCTGAGAGGCTCAGGAAAAACGCCTGACGATGCAGGCGGTCACCACAAGAAAAGGCCATCGGGTGATGGATAGACTCAAAAACGGCAGTAACCCTTGTGGCCAGGTCACCTACTTGAATCAAATTCGGTTAAATCAAACAAAAATCAACGCAAATAAAGGCGCGCCGAGCACCATGGCAATGCCGGTAAAGATCATCGTCAAGCTGGCAATCACGCCTTCCTGCTGACCAAACTCACTAGCTTTGGCGGCGCCGGCCCCATGGGCAGAAGCACCGAGTGCCACCCCTTTCCCAAGAGATGTTTTTATCCTCGCCAACTTAAACAGCGGCTCACACACCAGCATGCCTATCACGCCGGTGAGCAACACCAACATGGCGGTTAACTCCGGCACGCCACCGAAGGCACCAGTGGCCTCCATGGCAAATGGAGTCGACACAGAGCGTACCAGTACGCTGTGGCTCAGTTCACTGGGCAGAGGCACCAACTTGACCAACAGCCAGGATGACACCAGGCCCAACATGAGTCCGGCCATAACCCCAAGGCTAATGGTGATCGGATAACGGCGGATTAACTTGCGCTCGCGGTAAATAGGTACAGCGAAAGCTATGGTCGCCGGAGCCAGTAATGCCATCAGCCAATGGGTGTACTCAAAATAGGTCGGCAGAGGGATCGCCAACAGCAGCACCACGGCCAGCACGGCCAAAGGCGCCAAAAATATCGGTGCCAACCACCAGCTACGATGCCTGCGATATAAAGCCTTGGCGCCGTAATAACAGATAAGAGTGATCAGCAGACTCAAGAGAGCAAGCAAGGTATGAGACATAGAGTTACCCTTGCACTCCATGTTTGGCCAGTTGGCGTTTCAAATTGAGGCGCCGCTCGAAGCGAAACACCCTATCCACCACGAAACCGGTTCCCAGCAATACCGAAGCGCTGCCAAGCACCAGGGTCAGCATAATATTGAAACCATACTCCTCCAGCAGGGTTTCATACTTGAGTACTGAAATCACGGGTGGAATAAAAAACAGCAAGAGATCGCCAATCAACCAGGCCGCTCCCAGTTGCAACGCCTTTTCCGGTATAAGCTTGAGCCCGAGCGCCAACAACACTACCAGCATCCCAAGCACACTGCCGGGAATGGGAGAATGCAAAGCGGCGGCCAAGGCATGAGTGGCCCATGCCAGCAAACAGATAGCCGCAATTTGCAGCAAGGTCGCGCTTATGTGTTTGCCTTGGAGCCAAATGACTTTGGCCACTCTGTGAGGAGAAGCCGGGCGTTTGCTGAGGGAGTGCATATCTTTACCGAATAACTTAACTGGGGTTTATTCTAGGCTTGCAATATCAATAGAAAAAATGAATATTAAGCATAGTTTGCATTCCATAAGGTTATTCAATTGGATCTGAAAGTTGTTCGCTACTTTATTGAGATAGTGGATGCCGGCGGATTTGCCAAAGCGGCGGAAAAGATCCACCTGACCCAACCTGCGCTGTCCAAGTCTATTCGCCAGTTGGAACAGGATCTGGATCTTGTGCTCTTGGAAAGGGGCAAACGCGGCAGCCAGTTACGTCCCACAGCAGCCGGAGAGGTCGTCTACCGTCACGGCCAGGAACTATTGAATGTACGTCGCAACATGCTCAGAGAGCTGGCGGCACAGCGCAGTCTCAACTCGGGTGAACTGCATCTAGGACTGGCCCCCCTCGGCAGTGCCGAACTCTTTGCTCCTGTCATCGCCCGCTTTCGCAGCCGCTATCCCAAGGTGCAGATGCATCTCTTGGTTCGCGGCGGCGTAGAGCAAACCGCGGCCCTCAAGAAGGGGGAAATCGAGCTGGCAACCGGGATCATCTCCTTTGAGGATGAGTTTGATGGCATCAGGATCCGCCGCGACCCAATGGTGGTGGTATTGCCAAGACAACATCCTTTGGCCAATAGCCAAGAGCTGACCCTCAAGGCATTGGCAGATATTCCACAGATACTGTTCGAACCCGAATATGCCCTGCATGAGCTGGTGATAAATGCCTGTCAGAGAGCCGGCTTCAGCCCCAAAGATGTGACTCGGGTAAGTCATCCCGACTTTGGTATCGCCCTGGTGGCAGCAGGCACAGGTGCCATGATACTGCCAAGCTTTATTGCCGAGCGCCACGCGGTGGCCGGGGTGATCAGTATTCCTCTGGCCGCCTCAGATCTGATCTGGGAGCTGTCGCTGTTCTGGCGCCGGGGGCAACCACTGTCTTTTGCCGCCCAGGCCATGGTCGAGCTGGTCAGACAACGGCTGGCGCTGAGCTGAAATCCCGACGCTTCAAGCGCTGCAGCCGAGTTAATTTTCGCCAACCGAGTCACAGTGTACCGTTACAACAGTACAAACTCATTGACACCCTCTTTTCGCGCCGCTAAGGTGAATCACACTTTTCCGGGCCCAATGGGCCCGGGGTTCATTTACACAACCCGAGGTTCGCAATGCGGCCAATACACAAGCTTTATCTCTATCCCAAGCCACAGTGGCTTTGATGGGGATAATGACCTGAACTTCCCTCTCCTGTGAGCCATTGTGGCTTTGTTGTCAGGTTTCGTTACCGGTTATCCGGCTCTCTTGGGGCCCCCTCAAACCAAAACCCTGGGGATCCAGTACGAAAATGCTTGTTGAGAAAGTAATAAAATGAAGAACAACAAAACCTTCGGTAGCATGCTGATCATTGCAGGCACCACGATAGGCGCCGGGATGCTGGCACTGCCGCTGGCTTCTGCCGGCCTGGGTTTCGGGGTCGCCTCGATACTGATGCTACTACTCTGGGGATTGATGAGCTACACAGCGCTGTTAATGCTGGAAGTGCATCAACACGCCCCGGCTCATGCCACTCTGCACACCTTGGCGCACAAGTTGCTCGGCCGTAAGGGGCAGTTGCTGGCCAGCCTGGCGATGATGTTCCTGCTGTACGCCCTGTGCGCCGCCTATATTGCCGGTGGTGGTGCCCAGCTCAACGATAAATTGGTTCGCTATGCAGATTTAACACTTCCCCCCCAGGTGGGTGCCATTGGCTTTGCCCTGCTAATAGCCCTGGTGGTCGCCATAGGCACTCATTCGGTCGATATGATTAACCGGGTGTTATTTGCCTTGAAGATTATTGCCCTGGTCATCATGTTGGCGCTGCTGTTGCCCCACGCCCAAGGCGGATACCTGCTGGAGCTGCCATTGCAGCAAGGTTTGGTCATCTCTGCCCTGCCGGTAATCTTCACCTCTTTTGGGTTTCACGGCTCTATCCCCTCTGTGGTGCGCTATGTGGGGCTGGATATCAAGGCGCTGAAGAAGATCATGATTGTCGGCTCGGCCCTGCCGCTGCTGGTTTACCTGCTTTGGCAACTGGCCAGTCAGGGCGCCTTGAGCCAGAGTGAATTGATGGCCTCCAAGGAGCTCCCCAAATTCATCAATGGCTTGGGGCAACTGCTGCATAACCCCATGATAGGCCAGACTGTATCCATATTTGCCGACCTGGCACTGGCCACCTCCTTCCTGGGTGTCAGCCTGGGGCTATTTGATTTTATGGGCGATATTCTGCGCCGCAACGACAGTGCCGGCCACAGGCTGCAAACGGCGGCCATCACCTTCCTGCCTCCGCTGGGATTTGCCCTCTTCTACCCTCAGGGATTTATGGCCGCCCTGGGCTATGCCTCGATAGCTTTGGTGATACTGGCAGTATTCCTGCCCGTCGCCATGGTCTGGAAGCAAAGGAGCCAGCCAATATCCGAGGGCAGCTACCGGGTTGGCGGCGGTAAAGCGGCACTCATGCTGGCAGCGCTGTGCGGGGTAGTGATTATTCTCAGCCAACTGCTGCAAATGGCCGGGATACTGACCAAGGTAGGCTAACAAGGGATTGTATGGAGTCGGCAAACTGGCCGCCGTCCATACTTAAAGTAAAACGCAGCTCTCGGGCTGCGTTTTACTTTGGTTCATCCTTCAGTTTATCGGTTCCAACGATACTCTGAAGCGACTGGCTGACAGCTGAGAAAAAACCAGGTCAAACCCTTCCGGGATCTCTTGCTCACTGATGACGACTCGCTGATCCAGCTGCTGTTCCAGGGCCTGTTGGCGCCGCTGCTGCCTTTGCTGCATTGCGCTCCTGCCACTGATAAAACTGGCACCGCCAAGCAAGACTCCAACCAGCGCCAGCAGATTAGCCACCATGGGATTGCCTATTTGCAGCGCACTAGCGTCATCCAGCAGCCACCAGAGAATGGAGGCACTCAGCAGTAATACCCCAAAGGCCAACCTGGCTATCGCGCTCGGCGCATTGTCTATCGGCAATACCAATTGGATATCGGCGGGTAAGTCTGCAAGGGTTACTGTCTGGGGTAACGGCTCATCCTGCGCTGAGGCACTCTGGGGATCGGGCATAAATCATCCTTAATTTGAATGGAATGGGCTGAAACACGCGGGTCGGCTTCAACCCAATTTAACGACATCTTGTCCTTATGTCTGTGGTTACTGCCGTTCACAACGACCGGTTCATTATACGCAAGCATCAAGAAGCGCCGCAAACTCAATGTGTTATCAATTTGAACTCTGCTGGAAATCTGTGCATTTTGTGGCGGCAATAGCGCCTGCTGTACTCACTTGGCAAACTTGACCCCGATAGTGACGGCAGACACAATAGCGCCGGAGACTCATTTGACGGAGCACGTGGTGAGCGGTCAGCAACAGATACCAGAGCTGAAATTGGGACTGGCCATGTGGTCCCATAACCAGTGGCAGCAAAGCCTTTATGGAAAAGGGACGCCTCAAGCCGAGCGTCTGGCGCGCTACGCCGAGGTTTTCAATACGGTGGAGGGCAACACCAGCTTTTATGCCACCCCGTCAGCAAACAGCGTCAGTAACTGGCGCGATGCCGTGGGTGAGGACTTTCGCTTTACCTTTAAACTGCCACAGGAGATCACTCACAAGTTGCAACTGAGGCACTGTGACGATGAACTCAAGCAGTTTCTGCAGGTGATGTCGCCACTGTTTGCCAAGACAGGTCTGTGGAAGATTCAGTTGCCCGGCTATTTTGGCCCAGAAGCCCTTGGGTCACTGGACGCCTTTCTTGGCAAACTGCCAACCGAGTTGCCTCTCGGGGTTGAGGTGCGCCACCCGGCCTTCTTTGCCAAAGGGGAAGCCGAGCGTCGACTCAACCGCTTGCTGCTGCAGCGCTCGGTCAACCGCATCATAATGGACACCCGACCGGTATTTGCCGCACCGCCAAACAGTGCCGCCGTCATCGACGCCCATGAAAAGAAACCCAAAGTACCGGTACATGCCATAGCCACCGGCCGCTATCCCACAGTGCGCTTTATCGGCCACCCTGAGCTTGAGGCCAATCAGGGCTTCTTCAAGCCTTGGCTGGACAAGCTATGCCAATGGCTGGAAGAGGAGCGCCAACCCTATCTGTTCATCCACACCCCGGATAATGCCCAGGCACCTGAGCTGGCCATAAGCCTGCAGCGTCTACTGAGCGCTCGCTGGCAAGCCAAACACGGCCAACCTCTTCAGGCGTTTCAGCTAGCTGAACAGGCTGACTCCCAAAACCAACAGCTGGGTCTGGCACTGTGACCGGCACAAGCTATTTCTCCGCGAGGTCCTTATGCTGAGTTGTCTGGCGATAGAAAACTACCGTTCGTTACGTGAAGTGGTGTTGCCGCTGGAGCGCCTGAACCTGGTGACAGGCAGCAACGGGAGCGGCAAGTCCAATCTCTACAAGGCGTTGAGACTGCTGGCGCAAACGGCTGATGGTGGCGTGGTCAAGGCGTTGGCAAAAGAAGGCGGCCTGGAGTCCAGTTTCTGGGCCGGTCCGGAAAAGTTCAGTCGCGATATGTTGGCAGGTACGGCCAATATAGAAGGAACCGTGCGCCACCAGAGCAAACGCCTTAAATTGGGTTTTGCCGCCGATGACTTCAGCTATCTCATTGAACTTGGACTCCCCAAACCTGACTCTACGACGCTATTTGGCCTGGATCCCCAAATCAAACGCGAAGCCATCTGGTGCGGCTCCCTCTATCGGCCTGCCTCTGTGTTGGTTGAGCGCCGCGGTGCCCTGGTGAAAAGACGCGGGGAGCATGGCTGGCAACTACTGGACAACCATCTCCATCTCGGCGACAGCATGCTCAGCCAACTGGCCGATCCTGAACGCAGCCCAGAGATCCTCACCCTTAGGGACAGAATTCGAGCCTGGCGTTTCTACGATCATTTCCGCAGCGATCAACAAGCACCGGCCCGCCGAGCGCAACTGGCGACCCTGACCCCAGTGCTGCACCATGATGGTCGCGATCTGGTATCGGCGATTCAAACTATTTTCGAGATAGGTGATGCCGACGCCTTCCATCATGCGATCAAAGATGCCTTTCCCGGTGCCACTATCAGCATAGTGGCCACGGGTGCCGGCATGCTGCAACTGGCATTTCACCAACAAGGCCTGCTAAGACCCCTGTCGCTGAGTGAATTGTCCGACGGTACCTTAAGGTACTTACTGTTGGTGGCTGCTTTACTGACTCCCAGACCACCGGAATTAATGGTGCTTAACGAGCCCGAAACCAGCCTGCATCCCGATCTCTTGCCCGCGCTGGCGCGTTTAATCATCAAGGCCTCTTCTGTGTGTCAGCTCTGGATAGTGTCACACGCTGCAAGATTAATCCATGCGCTGGAAACCCAGGGAGACTGCAACACATTGCAGCTGGATAAACAGCTGGGGGCCACTTGTGTCCAGGGGCAAGATTTGCTCTCAACTCCGCCGTGGCGCTGGCACAATAATTAGCCCGCGATTGCGGGCTAAGGTGAGTAACTCGAATCCTTACTTCCTGGCACCGATCGGGATCATTATGTGGGCATAGGGCGTGCCCTTCCACATCACATAGGGCCCACCTTGAGCCGGGTCGGTCGGCAAACTGTCGAGCATGGCAGCATCCGGCACCAGAATCATCAGGTGCGGCCCTTCGACTATCCATTGATTATCCGCGGTTTCCATTTCGGCATAAGGGTCGATATTGCTGGCCCCACCATCACCGGCCAGCATGTAGGAAATTCCTATCGCTTTGGCTTGAAATGGTTTTTTCTCCATCCAGGCGTGTGCCCATTCCATCCAGGGACCATCCATACACATGGGAGCCGTTCCCTTAAGCTGTGGCGGAGTTGGAAAGCAGGTGTAGCTGCCATCACCTTGTTGCAGCACATTCTTGTTCCAATCAACAACGGTAACACTGGCACGTATGGTGGGCGGAGCGGCACTCAGGGCGTCATCCAACATCATCTGCTGTGCTTCAGTGAGTGCGGCATGGGTGGCACTGGCGAAGGAAGACAGGGTCAAAGTCAAAATTAGAGCTGAAGTTTTCATCAAATCAGCCTCCAGGTTGAACTCGGATACAACAACACCGAGATCTCCAGTATAGTTTCTGCAGAAAAAATCGATTTTGCCCCGTAAATTCAATATATTGGACTAAGATAAAACCAAAACCCCATGAGGAGACAAAATGTTTTCTCTGTCCCAGACCTTATCTATCTTCGCCGCTTTACCGGATCCCGTGTTTATTCTGACCCGCAGTGGCCGTTATGCCGCGGTACTGGGAGGTGCCGACAGTCGCTACTATCACGACGGCACAGCCTTGATAGGACAATACATCTCCCAGGTCATCCAGCAGCCCAAGTGCGAATGGTTTCTGAGCCAGATAGCGCAAGCCTTGCTGAGCCGCCGTCTCTGGGTGGTGGAATACAGCCTTGGCGGCAACGACGTCAAGGGACTCACAGAGCAAGGCCCCGCAGAGCCCATCTGGTTTGAAGGTCGGGTACAGGCGCTGGATTTTCAAATAGAGGGTGAAGATGCCGTGGTCTGGGTCGCCAGCAATATTACCCGCCGCCATCATTTGGAGCTGGAACTCAGGGAAAGATGCGAGCGCGATCCGCTTACCCGACTTTACAACCGCCGTAAATTGCTCAAATTGCTGACAGAAAACCTAACCCTGTTTCAGCGTTACCGAACCCCGACCAGCATATTGATCTTCGATCTCGACAACCTCAAGAAACTCAACGACAGCTCTGGCCATCTGATGGGCGACAAGGCGATAGTCACCCTGGGAAAGGTCTGCCTGGCCAGCCTCAGAACTCAGGATATCGCCTCCCGTTACGGCGGCGATGAATTTGTCATTCTTATGCCCCACACTGCTGCCGAGCAGGCATTGCCCATAGCCGAGCGCCTACGAAGCGAGTGTGCCCGGCGCCTCAGAGCCTTGGGGATTGCCGCTGAATGCGCCAGTATCAGCGGCGGCCTCAGCGAGTTTCAATGCAGTGATACCAGTATAGATGCCGTGGTTTCCAGGGCCGATGGCGCCCTTTACCAAGCCAAAGCACAGGGTCGCAACCGGATTGTGCTGGCCAAGGGGCCAGAGTGCACTGAATCGCCCTAAAAAACACGGGCAAACAAAAAGCCGGCACTTGGCCGGCTTCTTCATTGCATAGACTCGTCTAATTCGAGCGACTGAACTTAAGCCTGTGGGCGCATGGCCGGGAACAGGATCACGTCACGAATGGTGTGAGTGTTGGTAAACAACATCACCAGACGGTCGATACCTATGCCCTGACCGGCTGTCGGTGGCAGGCCGTGCTCCAGCGCCGTAATATAGTCGGCATCATAGAACATGGCTTCGTCGTCACCGGCATCCTTGGCTTCAACCTGAGCCTTGAAGCGGTTGTCCTGATCTTCGGCGTCATTGAGCTCGCTGAAACCGTTGGCCACTTCACGACCACCGATGAAGAACTCGAAGCGGTCAGTGATAAAGTCGTTGTCATCGTTGCGACGGGCCAGTGGCGAAATGTCAGCTGGGTAGCCGGTGATAAAGGTAGGCTGCATCAGTTTAGGCTCGGCGGTTTCACCGAAGATCTCTTCCAGCAGTTGACCACAGGTCCAGAAAGATTCGATTTCCAGTCCTACATCCTTGGCCAGCTTACGCATAAACTCAAGATCCTTGACCTCTTCATAGGTCATGGCCTGAATAGTGGCGTTGTCTGGGTTGTAATGCTGAATCGCTTCCAGCATGCTCATGCGGGCGTAAGGGCCGCCGAAGTCGATGCTGTGCTCGCCGTAAGGCAGCTTGGTGTCACCCAGCAGATCCTGAGCGATGGAAGACAGCATCTCTTCGGTAAGATCCATCAGATCGCGGTAATCTGCATAGGCCATATAGAATTCCATCATGGTGAATTCAGGGTTATGGCGTGGCGACAGACCTTCGTTACGGAAGTTACGGTTGATTTCGAACACTCGCTCAAAACCACCGACAACCAGACGCTTGAGGTACAGCTCAGGCGCAATACGCAGATACATGTCGATATCCAGCGCATTGTGGTGAGTGATAAATGGACGCGCAGAAGCACCACCCGGGATGACATGCATCATAGGGGTTTCCACTTCCATAAACTCTTTTTTCACCATGAAGTTACGTATGGCGGCAACCACTTTGGAGCGCATTACGAAGGCGTCACGGGAATCCTGGTTGACGATTAGGTCAACATAACGCTGACGGTAACGGGTTTCCTGATCGGTCAAACCGTGGAACTTCTCAGGCAGTGGGCGCAGCGCCTTGGTCAGCAGCTGATACTCTTCCATATTAACGTACAGGTCGCCCTTACCGGACAGGTGCAGAGTGCCTTTTACACCAACTATGTCGCCGATATCCAGGCCCTGATAGCGTTCTTTCAGATCAGCCTGTACTTCTTTGCCGGCATAGGCCTGAATGCGGCCGGATACGTCCTGCAGAACCAGGAAGGGGCCGCGTTTGGCCATGATCCGACCGGCAATGGCGGTCTTGAAGCCCAGAGACTCGAGCTCTTCTTTGCTCTTATCGGCGAACTGCGCCTGCAGCTCGGCAGCCTTGTGGCTGCGACGGAAAGTGTTAGGGTGACCATTGGCCGGGCAGCCCTGGCGTACATGTTCCAGCTTGGCGCGACGTTCCGCGATCAGCTTGTTCTCATCCAATACTTGTTCAGTCATTTTCCGCTTCTTCTCTGTTACAGCCCGGACTTCAGGCTGGCTTCAATAAATCTGTCCAGATCACCGTCCAACACGGCCTGGGTATTACGGGTTTCCACCCCGGTGCGCAGATCCTTGATGCGGGAATCATCCAGCACGTAGGAGCGGATCTGACTGCCCCAGCCGATATCCGACTTGGCATCTTCCGCCGCCTGCTTCTCGGCGTTCTGCTTTTGCATCTCCAACTCAAACAGCTTGGCTTTCAGCTGTTTCATTGCCGTGTCTTTGTTCTTGTGCTGTGAACGGTCGTTCTGGCACTGCACCACGGTATTGGTCGGAAGGTGGGTAATACGCACCGCAGATTCGGTTCTGTTAACGTGCTGACCACCGGCACCCGAGGCGCGGTACACGTCGATACGCAGATCGGCCGGATTGATGTCGATCTCGATGGAGTCGTCAATCTCAGGGTAAACAAACACAGAACAGAATGAAGTATGGCGACGGCCACCCGAGTCAAAGGGCGACTTACGTACCAGACGATGCACGCCGGTTTCGGTTCTCAGCCAGCCATAGGCATATTCACCGCTGAACTTGATGGTGGCACTCTTGATACCGGCCACATCGCCGTCTGAGACTTCGATAAGTTCAGGGTTGAAGTCATGTTCTTCACCCCAGCGCAGATACATGCGCAGCACCATGTTGGCCCAGTCCTGTGCTTCGGTACCGCCGGAACCGGACTGAATGTCCAGATAGCAGTCGGAAGCGTCCTGTGGACCCGAGAACATACGGCGGAATTCCAGCTCTTCCAGGCGCTTTTCCAGATCGCCCAGTTCACTGTTGGCATCATTGAAGGTTTCTTCATCTTCCTCTTCAATGGCCAGCTCCAGCAGCCCCTCGACATCTTCGAGGCCCGCATCCATATCGTCTATGGTCTTAACCACAACTTCCAGCGCCGAGCGCTCTTTACCCAGGGCCTGAGCACGCTCTGGCTCATTCCATACTTCGGAGCTTTCCAGCTCGCGGCTTACTTCTTCCAGACGCTCTTTCTTGGCGTCATAGTCAAAGATACCCCCTAAGGAGCATTGTGCGGTCGGCAAGCTCCTTGATTTTGTTTTTTACCGGATTGACTTCAAACATGCGATTTCAACTTTCTTTGGTGTTAAGGACGTATGCAAACGAGGGATTTTAACCCAAGCAGCCGCTGAAACCTATGCCACTGCGGGCAGAAGCTTGTTTTTTTTTTCGTCGGCGCCGTATTCCGCGTCTGTTCCGATAAAGCATCTGACACACTCTAGCCAATTCCGCGGTGAAAAAACTGTGACAAAAAATCAAATATGCCAACTCAATCAGTAAATAAACCAGACGAGCATGCCGATCAGCAGCTTTCAATGACAGGCTATACTTGCAACCATGGAGCAGAAAAATTGCTGTTATCAGGAAGACGAGGGCTTTTGCTGTGAGGAACCGGCCGGTGAGTCAGGCCTCTGTTACTGGCACGACCCGAGAATCGTCAAAAACCACCCCGAAGACAGGGCCAGGCTCGAAGCCTTCGCCCGCGGCGGCGGCATGCTCAGAGGCATCTGCCTCAAGGGTGCTGAACTGGCCGGTATCGATCTGGTAAAACATCACTCCAAAACCGGCTATGACATGAGCTATGCCGAGCTGTATCGGGCCAACCTTCAAGGCGCCCACATGTTCAATCTGACTCTGGATAACGCCAGCCTGATGAAGGCCGACCTGCGTGACGCCAACCTGCACTGCGCCAAGCTCAACAACTGCAATCTGCTGGGAGCCAAATGGAATGGTGCCCGTATCGAGAATATCTACACTGGCAAACTATTGCGTCAGGAACGCATGGCGCTGCAGGCAGAAAGAGTCGGTGAACGTGAAATCGCCCACGACTACTTTGAACAGGCCGAAGAGATCTACCGGGATCTGCGCAAGGCGGCCGAGCGTGAAGGCCTGTTTGCCATGGCCGGCCTCTACATTCGCCGCGAGCTCACCATGCGGCGCCATCTGCTACCCAAATGGAGCGGCAGAAGGATGTTATCCAAGTTGATTGATCTCTTCTGCGGTTATGGCGAAGACCCGCTCAGGGTGGTGATTTTCTCGCTGGCTTTGGTGTTTGTCTGTGCCTTCATCTACTGTTTTACCGGCGTCAGTTATGATGGCCGAATCCATCAGTTTGCCCCGGGCCGCGCCATCACAGACTATCTGTCACTGTTCGGCAACTGCCTGTATTACTCAGTGGTAACCTTCACAACCCTGGGATACGGCGACTTCACCCCTGTGGTTTTTTCCCGCGCCGTGGCCGCCATTGAAGCCTTCACCGGCAGTTTCACCATAGCCCTGTTTGTGGTGGTGTTTGTCAAGAAGATGACCCGCTGAGCCAGATCACACTGGCTAAAATCCATTTTTCAGATGAGTGCACAGAGTCGATAGGCTTTGTGAATTCCCCGGCAAAAGCCTGCTCCAGCTCAATGAAGCAAACCCCGCGATCGATATACTGCATGGTTATCAGCTTAATTAGTCCCTACTTCACCGCCATCAAGGTGAGCAAATAACAAGGCTGCCCATGTTTGAGATCTATATCGACGGCCAGGCCGTCAGCGCCTTTGAGGGCGAGACCCTGTTGCAGGCGGCCCAGCGGGCCGGCATCGACATTCCTTGTCTGTGTCACCATACAGACCCCGGTTCGGCTACCACAGAAGGCGCCGATGAACACCTGTGCCAACTGACCCGGCTCGACCAGATAATGGCCGACACAGACAGGCCACTGCTGGCCTGCTCGACTCCGGCAATTGCCGGAATGCAGCTCAAGAATCATACCCAGGCAGTGCACAGCCATAGGCAGCAGACGCTGAAACGGATATTGAAAGATCACTTCGCCGATTGCGAAGCCCCCTGCCAGCAAGCCTGCCCGGCGGGCGTCGATGTACAGTCTTATCTGTATCACATAGGTCAGGGCAACCATACAGAAGCAGTGCGCATCCTCAAGCAGACCCTGCCTCTGCCTCTGTCTATCGGTCGGGTCTGCCCGGCATTTTGTGAAAGCGCCTGTCGCCGCGCCCTGATCGATGAGCCACTGGCGATACGTCAGCTCAAGCGCCACGCCGCCGATCTGGACTTGGCCGATACCGAGCCCTATCAGCCGCCCAAGGCCGACCCCAGCGGCAAGAAGGTGGCCATAATCGGCGCCGGGCCAGCCGGGCTCAGCGCCGGGTTTTTCCTCGCCAATCAGGGCCATGACGTGGACATCTTTGAGGCCGCTCCCAAGGCCGGTGGCTGGCTAAGATACGGCATTCCCGAGTATCGCCTGCCCAAGGCGATACTCGATAGAGAGATAGCTCTGCTGGAGCGAAACGGCATCCGCATTCACACCAACACAACCATAGGCGAACAAATACTGCTGCCGAAACTGGCCAAGGAGTATCATGCCCTCTGTCTGGCGATGGGCGCGCAAAAGGCCGTACCACTGGACTATCCCGGCAGCGACCTGCCCGGCTGCTATCTCGGGGTCGACTACCTTAAAGATCTGGCAATGGACCACCAACTGGTCACGGGCAAGAAAGTAGCCGTTGTCGGCGGCGGCAATACCGCCATCGATTGCGCCCGCAGCGCCAGACGCCTAGGCGCCGAGGTGACACTGATCTACCGGCGCACCAAAGAGGAGATGCCGGCCGAAGCCTTTGAAATTCATGAAGCTGAACAGGAAGGGATCCACTTCCTGCTGCTGACCAATCCTGTGGCCAACCATGCCGGCAGTGACGGCCGTCTTGCACGAGTCACGCTGGAAAAAATGTCCTTGGGCGCACCGGATGCCTCCGGCCGCCGCCGGCCTCAGCCCAGCGGCGAAACCTTCGACTGCGAGTTTGATACCCTGATCGCCGCCGTATCCCAATCACCGGATCTGGCCTTTCTGCAGCAGCCTGAAAACCGTCTGCTGCAAGGCTCTCCGGCGCTCAGCCGCTGGAATACGATCAACGGCTGCGACATCAGCATGAGCACTGGGCTGGAAAAACTGTTTGTTATCGGAGATGTGCGCCGCGGACCCGCCACTGCGGTGGAAGCGGTCGCCGATGGTCGCCGCGCCGCCGAGGCCATAAACGCCCTGTTCAATCAGGGGCTCAGTTGCCCACTGACGCCGGTGGCGTTCAATGCCAGCAAGGCGATAGGGCTCAAGTCCCAACAGGATTTACCCAAAGATCTTTTCCCTTCACAGGTGAAAAGTGCCAGGGTCAAGATGCCGGAGTTACCTGTGGCCGAGCGCCTGAGTAACTTTGCCGAAGTAGAGCTGGGACTGACGCCGCAAATGGCCGAAGCCGAGGCCAAACGCTGCCTCGAATGTGGCTGTCAGGCCAATATGGACTGTCGCCTGCGAGACTACGCCAGTGAATACAAGGTCAGCAGCCAGGGCTTGCTAGAGCAGGATGCCAGTGGCGAATCGGCACTGCAGGCCAGACACTTTGCCCAAGACTTGAGTGCGCCCTTTATCCGTTTCGATGCCAACCGCTGCATCAGCTGCGGTGCCTGCGTTGACATCTGCCACCGCCGCAGTGGCCACAAGGCCATCAGCTTTGAGGCCAACCAATTCTCGGCGCTGCCGGGAGGCAGTAGCGAACGCCGGGCGCCCAGAGCCGGTTTCAGCGTTTCCATGGCCGACAGCGATTGTGTTCAGTGCGGCAACTGCCTGCAGGTATGCCCGACCGGCGCCCTGGTCGATGCCCGCCACAAGACCCAAGGACAAGCCCCAGACACCAAGGTGACCAGCACCATCTGCACCTATTGCGGCGTCGGTTGTCGCATCCGCTTCAAGGTAGACACCACCCAGAATCGTATCCTTGCGGCCGAGGGCGATGTGCGCTCACCTGTGAACCAGGGCATGCTCTGCGTCAAGGGCCGCTTCGGCTTTGACTTTATCAACAGTGAAGAGCGCCTTACCCAGCCGCTGGTTCGCCGTAACGGCAAATTGGAACCCTGTAGCTGGCAAACGGCCATCAGCTATATTGCCGCCCACTGGCAAGAACAATTGGAACAGTTTGGTCCGAGTTCATTCGGCGCCCTGGCATCCGCCAAGGCCACCAATGAAGAGAACTTCCTGCTGCAGAAGCTGTTCAGGGCCGTTATTGGCAGCAACAGTGTGGATCACTGCGCCCGTCTGTGCCACGCCTCCACAGTGACCGGGCTCTATGATGCTCTCGGCAGCGGCGCCATGACCAATGATATTCCCGGCATAGAGGATTCAGATCTCATCTTTATCCTGGGCTCGGATACCGACTGCGCCCACCCCATCATTGCCTCGAGGATCAAGTCGGTCGTCAGCCGCGGCAAGGCAAGACTCCTGGTCGCCGATCCCAAGCGGGTCAGCATAGCCGACAGCGCCGAGCTGTTTGTGCGTCATCGCCCCGGCACAGATGTGATGCTGCTCAACGCCATCATGCAGCAGATACTGCTTAACGATTGGCATGACAAGGCCTATATCCGCAGCCGCACCACAGACTTTGAGGCCTTGCGCGAAGAGCTGTTGCGGCCGGACTACAGCCTGGAGCAGGCCGCCAGGGTGACAGGCGTCAGCAGCAGCGAAATAGCGGCCATGGCCGAAATGCTGGGCACCGCCAAAAAGACCGCCCTCTACTACGCCATGGGGATCACCCAGCACACCACAGGCCATGACAATGTCACCGCCATTGCCAACTTGCAGCTATTGCTGGGTAACCTCGGGCTCGACGGCGCCGGGATCACCCCTTTGCGCGGCCAGAGCAATGTCCAGGGTGCCTGTGATATGGGCGCCCTGCCCAACTATTTCAGTGGCTATCAACGTCTGGATGATGATGCTGCGCGGCTGAAACTGGCGCGGGCCTGGGGCACTGACAAGCTGAGCCCTGAGACAGGCATTCCGGCCTCTCATATGATGCAGGCGATTTTGGATGGCCTGCTTCAGAGCCTGTTTGTGATGGGCGAAAACCCGGTACTGAGCGACCCCGACCAGGCACATGTGCTCAAGGCGCTGAAAAAGCTGCCATTTTTGGTAGTGCAGGATATCTTCCTCACCGAAACCGCCGAAATGGCCGATGTGGTATTGCCGGCAGCGGCCTTTGCCGAAAAGCGCGGCCACTTCACCAATACCGAGCGCCGGGTTCAACGACTGGAAGTCGCCTTGCAATCGCCAGGTAGTGCCCGTCCGGACTGGCAGATACTGCAGCTGCTGGCCAATGCCATGGGCGCCGACTGGCACTATAGCGATGAACAGGCAATTTGGCAGGAAGTCACCGCCCTGACCCCCAGTTATGCCGGGATCAGTTGGCACAGAACCACGGATAATCCGGCCGGGTTGCAGTGGCCTTGCCCAGATGAGCAACATCCGGGTACCCGGGTATTGCACCGCAACAGTTTCACTCACGGCAAAGGGCGACTGCAGCCGGTCAATTATCGTTTACCGGCTGAGCTGCCGGACGATGACTATCCCTTGATGCTGTCGACCGGACGCCTGCTGGAGCAGTTCCACACCGGCACCATGACTCGTAAAACCGCCGGGCTGGACGAACTCGGCTCCCCCAGAGTGATGATCTCGGTTGAGGATGCCGAACGTTTGGGCGTCGGCAAGGGCGACTGGCTCAAACTGGAAAGCCGCCGTGGTGAGATATTCATTCAGGCCTTTGTCAGCCGCCGGGCTCAGCCTGGGGTGCTGTTCCTGCCATTCCATTTCGTTGAGGCGGCTGCCAATAAGCTGACTATCAATGCGCTTGATCCCGTGGCCCATATTCCTGAGTTCAAGGTGTGTGCCGTCAAGGCAGAGCGCGCCGAGGCGCCCCCAGCGACTTGAAATTGAGCCACATTAAAAACGGCGCCATGGTTGGCGCCGTTTTTTATTTCCTTATTTTCCTACTGAGCACTGAAGCCAGTGGAGGATAGGTGTTAGACCCGGAACTGGTTGACCAACTTGCCGAGGTTATCACCACTGTGGGACACAGTCTGACTGACCCTGGCCGCATCTTCGCTGGAATGCAGCAGCTCGGCGACTATCTCCTGAATAGCGTAAATATTCCGGTTAATCTCCTCAGTCACCGAACTCTGCTCTGTGGCGGCGGTGGCAATTTGGGTACTCATATCATTGATGGAGGTGACAGAGCTGGTCACAGCTCCCAGGCTTTCGGAGATAAGCTTTGACGACTCGACACTGCGGTGGCAACTCTGCTGACTCTCTTCCATGGCACTCACCGCCTGACTCACCAGACGATGCAGCTCGCTGAGCATCTCGTTGATCTCCAAAGTGCTGGCCTGGGTACGACTCGCCAGACTGCGCACTTCATCGGCCACCACGGCAAAACCTCGGCCCTGCTCACCGGCGCGAGCCGCTTCAATGGCAGCATTCAATGCCAACAGGTTGGTCTGCTCGGCAATGCCGCCGATGACAGACAGCACGCTGTTGATCCGCTGTGATTGCTCGCTGAGCGACTGAATATGGTTGGCGGCGCTGTTGATTTCCGCCATCAGGGTGGAGATCTCAGTCAGCGAGGTATCGACGCACTCCTGGGCCTTGGCCACTTCGTCGGTAGCCACATGAGTGGCTTCCGCCACCTGGGTGGTGTTCATCGCCACTTCCTGAGCGGTGGAAGACATCTCGGTAATGGCGGTCACCACCTGATCGGTTTCATTGTTGTGGTTCACCAATTGGGATGCTATCGCCTGGGTCTGGGAATGGATGGAACCGGCGGCATCCTGCACTTCATGGGTGGCCGTGGTGACATCGCGGATGATGTGCTGCAGTTTTTCAACAAAGCGATTGAACGCCAGCCCCAACTGGGCAATCTCATCTTCACCGCGCACCTGCAGGCGCTTGGTCAGGTCCCCTTCCCCCTGAGCGATATCGTTGAGGTTATCCAACATATTGCGGATAGGGATTATCATCCGCTGAGCAGTAAAGAGAATGGCAAACACAGTAACCAGAGTCAGCACCAGCGACATCAACAGCACCCCTATGGTCTTGGCCTGCATCTCCTCGGTGGCGGTTTGTCGATAAGCGGCAACGGCCGCCTCTATATCATCCACATAAACACCTGTGCCTACCAACCAGTCTTTCCCGGGGACCCGGATGGCATAAGCTATCTTTTCCACCAGGCCAGTCACTCCGGGCTTGGCATGGAAGTAGTTGATAAAGCCTTTACCACTTCTGGCGGCATCGATAAGACCGCGCACAATTTGTGTGCCATTGGGGTCTGTCATGCCGCTTTGATCTGTGCCTTCCTGCTCAGGCTTAACCGCATGAAATACACTGATCCCATTGAAATCATAAATGAAGAAGTATCCGGCACTGCCAAACCTCTGTTGCCGCAACGCCGCGTTGACATCACCTCTGTCTCCCAGACCGAGTTGATAGTTGATGTTTTCCAAAGCCAGCCCTGTCGCATCCTTGAGTTGCTGTTTTCGTTCATCGACCAACTTTTGTTTGAATAAAGCGATCGAATTTTCCAGTGATTGATTTTCGGCACGATAGGAATACCCCATCACCAATATCAAAGTCAGAATTAAAGGTAGTAAAGCCAGCAGCAAGAATTTGCTTCTCAAGCTCAGAGCAGACAAGGACATAACTTCCCCCCAGTAGCTGTCAGACACTCTTTACTGAGTATAGTCCCGCGCCCCAACATGCAATATCAATATGATTACAAATAAAACAATTGACAAACAAATGATTCAAAATGTTACACAAATTACTTTTTTACCTTACGACCAACCGAAAGGTTCCACGATTGGCGGGGAATGGTTACTGGGAAACGTCATAAGCGGTACGGCATCTTGTGCTGGACGGTCGAGATAAAGAAACAGCGCCAAATGGCGCTGTTTCTGTCTTCTTCATATTGAATGATTAAACCCGGAACTGATTGACCAATTGCCCCAGATTATCACCACTGTGAGACACGGTTTGACTGACTCTGGCCGCTTCTTCGCTGGAGTGCAACAGCTCGGCGACTATCTCCTGAATGGCGTAGATATTACGGTTGATCTCTTCGGTCACCGAACTCTGCTCTGTGGCGGCGGTGGCGATTTGGGTACTCATATCATTGATGGAGGTGACAGAGCTGGTGACGGCTCCCAGACTCTCGGAAATCAGCCTGGAAGATTCGACACTGCGATGGCAGCTTTGCTGGCTCTCTTCCATGGCACTCACCGCCTGGCTCACCAGACGATGCAGCTCGCTGAGCATCTCGTTGATCTCCAAAGTGCTGGCCTGAGTGCGGCTCGCCAGGCTGCGCACTTCATCGGCCACCACGGCAAAACCTCGGCCCTGCTCACCGGCACGAGCCGCCTCAATGGCCGCATTGAGTGCCAACAGGTTGGTCTGCTCGGCAATGCCGCCGATGACAGACAGCACGCTGTTAATCTTCTGCGACTGTTCGTTGAGCGACTGAATATGGTCGGCGGCGCTATTGATTTCCGCCATCAGAGTGGAGATCTCGGTCAACGAAGTATCGACGCACTCCTGAGCCTTGGCCACTTCATCGCTCGCCACATGGGTCGCCTCCGCCACCTGGGTGGTGTTCATCGCCACTTCCTGGGCAGTGGAAGACATCTCTGTGATCGCAGTCACCACCTGATCGGTTTCATTGTTGTGGTTGGCCAACTGCGCCGCTATCGCCTGAGTCTGGGCATGAATAGAACCAGAGGCATCCTGCACCTCGTGGGTAGCGGTAGTCACATCACGAATGATACGTTGCAGCTTGTCGACAAAGCGATTAAATGCCTGCCCTAACTGGGCAATTTCATCTTCACCGCGCACCTGCAAACGCTTGGTCAGGTCCCCTTCCCCTTGAGCGATATCATTGAGGTTATCCAGCATGTTGCGAATAGGAGTCACTGTTCGCTGAGCAGCAAACAGAATAAGCATAGCTGTGATCAGAGTGATGACTATGACTATCATCAGCGTCAACCATAACTTTTCTTCCATATCTGCCAATGCCGTCTGCCGATACTCTGCTACAGAAGCCTCAATATCATCCACATAAGCGCCGGTACCGATAATCCAGTCAGTTCCGGGGATCATCGCGGCATAACCTATTTTTTCCACCAACTCATTGGTGCCGGGTTTTTGGTAGTAATAAGTAAGGATACCGTCACCATTGCGGGCTGCATTCAACAAACCCACTATGATCTTGGTGCCTTTGGGATCTGTCATGCCGATCTGATCTGTTCCTTCCAGATTAGGCAGTAAGGCATGAAACAAATTTTTGCCATTACCGTCGTAAACAAAGAAATAACCGGCGCTGCCAAAACGCACATCCCGCAAGGCCGCCTTATAGTCTCCGCCCTGACTGCGCTGAAAGCTGACAATCTCTTTGGCGACTTCGGTCACATGCACCAACTCCTGACGACGCTCGTTGAGCAGCTTTTCTCTGAAATTGGTAATTTCGCTTTCAAGCGCATCCGACTCTACTGTCCAGGACGCCAGCATCAAGACAATGGAAACAGTCAACAATGGCAACAGGGCAAGCAGCAGTAACTTATTTCGTAAACTCAGACTGGACACTTAGGTTTCCCCCGGGAATGGAATATCTGCAAATTATAGTAACTTTGTTCACTTTAAGTTCGTATAAAAAATGCCTGAGATCAAAGTTTAACCATTTGTTTTACATGAAGAGAGTGGAAATAGCACCCATTGCTGCAAATCCGAGCACCAAATACACCAAGGGCAAACGCCACAGCTTGAGCAACATAAAGCCCGCCAGCACCATGGCCATATCAACCGGGCGGGTCACAGCACTGGTAAATACCGGTTGATAGAGAGCACTCGCCAACAAACCAACGACAGTGGCATTAATCCCCATCACCATAGCGGCCATTTTCGGGCGCTCGGCGATTCCCTGCCAGCCTCGGATCACCGCCAGCAACAACAGGAAACCGGGCAGAAAGATGGCTAACGTTGCCACCAAGGCGCCAACTAGGGCATTTTGCGGCCACAGTTCGGCGCCCAGATAGGCGGCCAGACTGAACATGGGGCCGGGAACGGCTTGCGCCAGGGCGTAGCCGGTGAGGAATCTGTCATGATCTATGCTGTTTGCCAGTTGGCTCTCCAGCAAGGGCAGCACCACATGGCCGCCGCCGAATACCATGGCGCCGGTCTGATAAAACTGTTTGAAGAGTTCAGCCAGAGGGTGAGCAAGCAAGGGGCCGGTGAGCAGCAATAAAAACAGAAATATCAGTAAAGCACTCCAGTTGAGCTGCATACTTCCCGACTTGGCCGGCGCTGGTGCCTCACGATTGAGCCAATAAAGACCGACAATGGCACCGGCAAGCAACAGCAGCAATTGGGTCAAATTCCCCGGCCACAAAAGCAGAATCACAGTACTCAACAAGGCCAACATCTGGGTGATATGGCTGCGGCAAAACTGTTTGAACATACCCCAGGCGGCATCGGCGACCACCACTACAGCCAATAACTTGAGCCCGGCAATAACCCCCTGAAATAAATCACTGGAGAGGTATTGATAGCTGCTGACAGCCAACAGAAACATCAATAGAAACGAAGGTAAGGTAAAGCCGATAAAGGCCAGTATCGCCCCGGGAAGGGCACCGCGGCGGTAACCTATGGCAAAACCGACCTGACTCGATCCCGGGCCGGGCAAAAACTGACTCAAAGCCACCAATGACGCATAATCTTTATCATCAAGCCAGCCTAACTCTTCGACAAAAGTCTTGCGAAAGTAACCTATGTGCGCCGCCGGGCCGCCAAAACTCACCAGTCCCAATGAAAAGAAACGAACAAAAATCTGCCACATCTGTGTTAGCTCTATACTTGTTTGATCTGGCTCCATTGTATGACATAAGTGTGACACTTATCTTATATTCATAGGCTTAGTCTGTAGGCGTACGGCAAGACAAACAAATGAACAGGCAACTGAGAATCAGTCATAGCCTCTCAACTAGCTGTAATTAAAACAAAATAGCGGTAAATCTTCCCTGAATCGCGACCTCCCAACACGCCGGCAAGTGTATCCGTTCAGAATCAACCACGTATCTTGGCTGTCTTAAGACCACCGCCAGGCGCAAACCCGCAACATAATTCAAACAATTAATATTTATTCAAAAGTGATTAACAAGGATTATGCCCATAAGCCCAAACTAACCAGGCTAAAAATAAACCACAACAAAAACAATCACCAATCAGAATGCTAACCAAAATACACCAACTGTCATTAAGCTGACTAGCAACACTTTTGACACTCGTCAATTTTAATTGCATAGATATTCACAAAAACATCAAATACAATCACCACAAAAGAACCAAAAACATAATACTTTTGTAGCATTTTGTAACTTGGTTAAATTTTTACAGACTTTTAACAAGCGTTTATTTAGATTCAATGAAAGTTCGCAGGAAGTAGAAGTAAGCTATGAAGCTTTGGTGGTACGCGATATTGATGCTTGGCCTTCAGTTGCACCTGACTGCAGCAGCTGAAGAAAATGCGACGGAAACTATCCCTGTGGATGAGTTCAGACTCGCCCTCGCCCTGGGATATGGTCGGCTGGACAATCCCAGAGTGCATGCCAAGCCGATAGAAACTTTCCTGCTACCATCCTGGAGCTACTACTCAAAACGCTTCTATCTGGAAAACTTTACACTGGGCTACAGCCTTCATGAGTCGGACAACTTGCTATTCGACCTGCAAACCAAGCTCAATGAGGATGGATTCTTTTTCGAGTTTGATGGGCTTAACAAGTTGTTTTTAAGCGACATCATAGGCTTCTCTCCCTACAAGGCGCAGGTCATACGCCCCAACAGTAACAGCGAACCTATCCTTAACGAAATCAAGCGTCACATCTCCTATCTGGGCGGAGTTTCCGTCACCTGGGTCACGCCCTACACAGATATCAATCTGGGCATGTTTCACGACATTTCCGGGGTACATGACGGCAACGAATTGCAGTTCAGATTAAGAAAGAGCCTGCTCTACTCATGGGGGGCTCTGGGATTTGAGCTGGGCGCGATTCGCAAGAGTGAATCCCTGGTGCGTTACTACTATCAGCTAAGACCTGAAGAAAGCGGCCCGCTGAGACTAAGCTATTCTCCCTCGGCCAGTATCAATTATCACGCCCGCCTGCTGGTTAATCTGCCACTGTGGCAGGATATTAACCTGGTAGCGGTAACCGAATACACCTGGCTTGACTCGGGGATCACCAACAGTCCCATGATAGACAAGGATGGCTATCTCTCAGGTTTCATCGGTTTGAGTTATCGGTTTTGAGGGCTCTATGAATCGATGGCTACTGTGGTTACTCATGCTGATAAGTCCTTGGGCAAGCGCCTTGGGAGAAGAGCTTTGGCTGGCGCCGGATACCTGCGCCATGACCAATCAGGAATCGGAATGCAAGCTGCAACTGCAACTCGAGTTTCACAGCCAACAGCCTCGCTCTCTGTGCCTTTGGCTGGCCAACAGCGCAGCGCCTTTGACCTGTTTTCATCAACGCCGTGACTTCAGTTACAAGCTGCAACTAAGCCTGGTCAGGGATACGCTTATCGAGCTCAGGGATCAGCAAAACCGCACAGTTGCCAGCCGCTTGCTCAGAGTGGCTATCTACGAGCCCGTCAGTCGCAGACGGCGGGGCCTGAGTTGGGATCTGCTATGAAAGAAAAAATACTCCTGATTGAGGATGATCTGCCGCTGGCGGAACTTATTTGCACTTATCTGGCCAATGAAGACTTCGAGCCGGTTCATCTGGACAATGCCGAAGCTGCGCTTGCCCGTCAGGACAGTGACAGTTTCAGCCTGATCCTCTGCGATGTGATGCTTCCCGGTGAAGATGGCTTTGGTATCTATCCCCGTTTGGCGGCCTGTTATCCCTGCCCGCTTATCTTCCTCACCGCCCGCGACAGTGAAGGCGATCAGATCCTGGGGTTGGAGCTGGGCGCCTGTGATTACCTGCTCAAGCCTGTGGTGCCCCCCTTGCTGCTGGCACGAATACGTACTCAACTTCGTAACAGGCAACAGCGGCCCGGACGCAAAACCTTGTGTCTGCACGATCTGCAGCTTGATCCCAATCAGCAGCAGGTGCTTCTGGCGGGCTCGGCATTGGCCTTTACCACCAAGGAGTTTGAACTCCTGTGGGTGTTTGTGATCAACGCCGGTCGGGTATTGTCACGGGAGTATCTGTTCGAGCAGTTTATCGGCCGCGCCTATGATGGCCTGGACAGAGCCATAGATCTCAAGGTCAGCAGGCTGCGCAAACGCCTGGATGAGCTGGAGATAAGCGGCCTGCAGATCACCACAGTGCACGGCAAGGGCTATCTGTTCAACTACCAGCCCAATCAAGCCATGATCAGGATTCAGGCATGAAGTTTCAGTTTTACCGACTGTTTGGGTTTCTGCTGCTGTCCTGCTCCCTGCTGCTGTGGAGCTTTGGCCAACTGACAGATCAATATCGCAGCGAAGAGGCCAGCTATTTGATCTCGGTGGACGACTTATTGCAAACCCGGGGACAGGGCGCGCATCTCTCAACTCTTGCCGCCGGCAGTCTGGCACTGCCCACTAGCCTGAGACAGCTACTCAATGAGGGGCAGACCTTGGCGCTGCGTCACTCCAGCGGCGAGCTCTATTACTACAAGCAAGGCTCAGGCACTGAGCTACTCAGATTTGGCCCGGTAACAGAGAAGCAAGACAGGGAGGATGTCACCAGTTTGATCTTGCTCGGTTTCTATTCCAGCCTGGCCCTGGTCGCCATCTTGCTTATCTGGCCTGTGTTTCGCGATCTCCATACCCTGCAACAGAGCGCCATTCGCTTTGGCCGTCAGCCTTCGCTGCAACCGCTAACCATACGTAAAAGCTCGGCTATCTTTCCGTTGGCTCAGGCGCTTTATAGCATGAGCCACCAGATAGTGAGTTTTGTCCAGATGCATAAAGAGTTATCCCATACCATCTCCCACGAAGTACGCACTCCGCTCGCGCGGATGCGCTTTGCCCTTGAGCTGAGCAAGCAGCAGATGGAGCCTCAATACGCAACGCGCCTGGCCCAGGACATAGATGAGATAGAACAGTTGGCGGCCAACTATCTCTCTTTTGCCCGCCTGGAACATAAACAGGGAGAACTATGCCATTCGCCTCAATCCATCGCTGACTTTATTCAGGCGCTTGAGCAGAAATACAGCCTTTATAGCCGTGACTTCCAGATAGGATTTCACTCTGTGCCGGGCCAGGCACAATTCGATAAGACGGCAATGAATGTGGCCTGCCAGAACCTGATCCAAAATGCCATGCGTTTTGCCGAAAAAGAGATACAGGTGAGTTTCGAGCAAAGTGAAAACCATAACTGCCTCAGAGTCGAGGATGATGGCCCAGGCTTTGAAGATAAAGGCAAAAAACTACTGGCGGCCTTTGCCAGAGATGCCAAACAGAGTGATGGCAGCGGCTTTGGCCTGGGGCTTTATATAGTGCGCAAGATTGCCATCTGGCACGGCGGCAGGCTGGAGCTGAGCCACTCGCAATCGCTGGGCGGCGCCGCCATCAGCCTGTGTTGGCCAAGAGCATAGAAGCCACTGTCTTAGCCGCGACTCAGCAGCACCAATACCTCATAGTGATCCGTGTGCGGAAACATATCGAACAGCTGCACCTTGCGCACACGATAACCACTGATAGCCGCCAGATCTTTGGCCAAAGATTCAGGGTTACAGCTGGAATAGAGCAGATGCGGCGGCGCAAAGGTCGAAATGGCCTGGCAAAGCTCGGCGCCTATGCCGCGTCTCGGCGGATTGACTATCATAAGATCCGGTACCTGGCCTGCCGACTGCGCCGCGGCAAAACTGCCCGAATCCAGCGCCTTGAAGTTCACCCGCTCAAGCCCCAGCTTTTCGGCGGATAACTTGGCGCAGGCGATGGCTTCAGCCTCGATTTCAATCCCTGTAAGCTCTGTGTCTTTATTGGCACAGTGCAGCCCAAAACCGCCGACACCACAGAAGAGATCCCAAATCGACTCAGGCTTCAGCTCACTGACCCAGTCTTTGGCGCTCTGATAAAGGGCCGCCGCCACTTGTGGGTTGGTTTGAAAGAAGCTCTTGGGGCGGATATAGAGAGGCACGCCATTGAAGGACTCCTCCAGACGCTGCGCCTCGGTAATAAAAATCTCCTGCTCACCTTCGAGCCTGGCCATATGAACCGGCTGCAGATTCACAGATACCAGCTTGATGGCAGGAAACTCGGCCAGCAGCTTTGGCAGTTCACGCTCAATCCGTTCGATGGATTGCCTGGAGCGCAACACAAACCTGAGCATAAAGTCGCCGCTGATTTCGGCGCGGGTCAACAACACAAACTTGAGTTCGCCCTTGGCCTTATCTACCCGATAGGGTGGGATCCCGGCCTGACGCACAAACAGCTCAAGCCGATGCAGCAAGGCCTGCATATCGGCAGGATAGAGAGGACAATCGCACAGGCTCACGGCCTCACCACTCGGGGAAACTATCCCCAGAATGGGTTGATGGGCGGCCCCGAGTGCCACCATCTTGGCCTTGTTGCGAAAACCCAGGGACGGCCCGCTGACCGGGGCTAAGAGTTCAAAGGGGGTAAAGGGGCTGAGCAACTGCGCCAACTGCTCACTCTTGGCGGCCAGTTGTTGCACCATTGGCGTTTCTATGTGAGTACAGGAGCGGCACTTGCCCTGCGCAAAAAAGTCACATCTCACTCTAATATATCCCAAGTTTCCAATTCAGCCCGGCGGCAAAAGCGGCACACTTTAGCCTGTTTCACCCTAAAAATCATCCCAGCATCAGCTTGTCGACATCCGCTTTGGGGCTGCGTTTGCCAAGCACCTTGCTTATCTCTGCCGTCACCGCTTTGGCAGTGGCACGAAAGGTGGTTAACTTGCCGCCGTAGAGCGTCAGCAATCTGGGATGGGAATAACGCTGGTACAACTGTACTTCCCGCGGCCGACCAAAGGCATCGCCATCGCCCTTGGGCAGCACCCGCATGCCACTGAAATGCGCCAATACCTTGGCTTCAAGCGCCTCTGTAGTGACAGCACCCGTGAAACTGCCAGAGCCTCCAAAATAGTGCCGATAGATCCCCAGCAGATAAGCTATCTCCTCTCGGGTGATCTGCGGAATCGGTCCCTGGCAGAGGGTCTCAGTGGTGCCTATCAGCGTCTTGCCGTACCAAGGCATCACGAATACCACCCGCTCATCGAAGCAGGACTCCAGATAGAGCACCCCGGGCGGCGCTGGAATGTCCAGAAGCAAATGACTCCCCTGCACCCAGTCTATTGCCGTCTGGGCTATGGGCGGTGTCACCCGCGCCAGCAGCTCGTTGACAAAAGCGCCTGCGGCGTTGACCAGAAAGCGGCAGTGCAGCATTTTGTCGCCATCCGCATCCCGGTAACTCAGCTTACATCCCTGAGGCTCATGCTCTATTGTCAAACACTCGGCGCCCTCGCGGATATCGGCACCGAGCAGCCTGGCACTGTCGGCCACCGCCTTGGTCAGCAAGGCATCATCCGTCTGGGCATCCCAGTATTGGAACATATGGGTCATTCCCGCCAGCTTGAGTCCGGGAAAGCTCCCCCAAGCCCTGGCAGGCAGGCTACGAAAACGGCCCAGGCGGTCAAACTCGCTCAGCAAGCCGTAGAGGCTGAGGCCGGCCCGGAGGGTCAAGGCGCCGCGGCGACTGTCACGATAAACCGGGATAAAGAAAGGGACGGCCTTGACCAGTGTCGGCGCCAGACGCAATAACTCGCGCCGGGCCCGCAGCGATTCACGCACCAGATCCAGTTGCCCGGATTCGAGATAACGTAAGCCGCCATGGATCAGTTTGCTGGACTGGGAGGAGGTGCCTGCCGCCAGAGTGGACTTTTCCAATAGCACCACGGAATAACCGGCTGCCGCCGCGCACTGTGCCACCGCCACCCCGGATATGCCGCCACCTATGATTGCCAGATCGACCTGTTCCATCAGCCTCTTTCCGTTAACGTTCCAATTGCAGCCACAGGGTGTCACACAAGCTTTTCAGTTGTTGCAGCTCAGCCTGCGGCATGGCGCTGCGACACAACATCTGCTCGGGCACATCGGCGGCGCGCGCTTGCAAAGCCAGCCCGGCATCGGTGAGCGTCAATACCCGCACCCGCTCGTCCTGTTCACTGCGGCCTCTTAACAGCAAGCCTTTAGTTTCCAGGCGTTTGAGCAAGGGGGTCAAGGTACCTGAGTCCAGATGCAAACGCTCACCCAGCGCCTTGACACTGATGCCCTTGTGTTGCCAAAGCACCAGCATGGCCAGATATTGTGGATAGGTAAGATCCAGGGCATCCAGCACAGGCCGGTAGGCCCGCACCATAGCATTGGCGGCGCTGTATAGCGAAAAGCAAACCTGGTTTTCCAGGCACAGGGGCTCGTTTGACATATGCAAACCTTAAACACAATTTAATTGCACACAATATACTTGCTTTTAGAACAAATATCGATCTATCATTGCCAGCAATTATATTGCGCGCAACTTAAATTAAGGAAACTACTATGCTCTATCACACTCAAGCCACAGCCAAAGCCGGCCGCAACGGCGAAGTAGCCACTCATGACGGTGCCCTGTCATTGACCCTAAGCTATCCCAAGGAGATGGGCGGGACAGGAGCCGGGGCCAATCCGGAACAGTTGTTTGCCGCCGGTTACGCCGCCTGTTTCTCCAACGCCATTTTACATGTGGCGCGCCTGGGTAAAATCAAGCTTGCCAGCGCGCCTGTCACCGCCGATGTCGGCTTGGTCAGTCAAGATGGTGGGTTTGCGCTGCAGGTATCTCTGGCTGTCACTCTGCCGCTCGCGCAGGCCGAGGCCGAAGCCTTGGTACTCAAGGCCCACAGTGTTTGCCCCTACTCCAATGCCACCCGCAACAACCTTGATGTGGGGCTCACTGTGAATGACATTAAGATCAACTGAAGCTCTGATATTATTTAGAGCTAAGGAAGGTGCGAACAAGTCCCATGTGTGCTCTGCGTCGGCTTACAGGCCTGGATGCAAGGCGTGATTCGCAGCAAATGGCCTTAGTCCTTTGCAAGAAGCACAACACAGCAGGCAGGTCTGTAAGCCACGCCCTTCGGGGCTTTCACAGCAACCGGCTCTCTGCGTTATCCGACTTCGACAGGCCCCGGCATGCCTTCAGTCAGATGCCTTGAACGCCAATTGCTGTGTAAGCCAGAGTGCCACGAGGACTTATTCGCACCTTCCCTAATATTCAGTCAATTTATTGGCAAGAATATAAATAAATGTCGCAGCAATTAAAATTATATTTGTTGCGACATTTTTCCGTCATTCATTCTGTATTATGACGCAGTCATTCAGCAAAGGTTGATATTCATATAAAATTGATTTTTCCTGGACAATCGATTAAATTTGCGCCTCAAAAGTGGACGTGAGCAATAATAAAGTCATAGTCAAAGGAGAATGATATGCGCGCCCTGATTCTGGGGTTACTGCTGTTTACCGGCGCGACCCAAGCCACCTGTGAGAAAAGCGTTTTGCTTGGCAATGTCGATTATGCCAAGAACAGCTCTTATTTCAGTACCCAGGATTCTTTGCAACTGGATAAAATTGTTGCTGATAATAGCGATAATTCAAGCGGCTATCTGTTATTGGAATTCAATATGGATAAGTCTATCGGCGATGAAGATTTACAAAAATATAATATGTGGCTTGCCAATAGACGAATTGAAAGGGTTAAAGAATATTTAACCGCAGCACACTTCTCTCACCCCATAGTCACTCGTATCCGCACGGCAACCCATAAAGACAATCGCGAAGTGAGTCTGCATTGGTGTAATAACCAACAGATGATGGCGACGATTGAAAAGCCAAGCGCCGCCGAATAACTAAGTACTTTCAAGATCCACAAATGAATGCCCCTTAGGGAAGGTGCGAAGTGGCTTACAGGCCCGTAAGCCGATGCAGGCACACATGGGACTTGTTCGCACCTTCCTTAGACATTGCGCTAGAGTTTAAAACGGCCGACTTCACGGCGCAGCGAATCTGACAACTCCGCCAACTCCTGCGCTTTGACAGTGGCGCTGTTGGCCTCCTGTGACAGGGTTTGAGAAACCTCACGAATCGACTCGGTATTACGGTTGATTTCGCTGGTGACAGAGGTTTGCTCTTCGGCCGCTGTAGCTATCTGGCTGGCCATATCGGATATCTGGGTGATCGCTTGGCTTATCTGCTCCAGACTGGCACTGGCCGATTCGGCATCCATCACACTGGTTTCGGCCATCTGATGACTCTGAGCCATGGAATTCACTGCCTTGGAAGCGGTTTTTTGCAAGGTCTCAATCATGGTCTGGATCTCTTGTGTCGACGCATGAGTGCGCTGCGACAGCACCCTGACTTCATCAGCCACCACGGCAAAGCCACGCCCTTGCTCACCGGCTCTGGCGGCTTCGATGGCGGCGTTCAAAGCCAACAAATTGGTCTGCTCGGCAATACCTCTGATGGTCAGCAAAATGCTGTTGATCTTCTGTGAGTGCTCGTTGAGCTCGCCGATGATCTGACTGGCGGTATCCACTTCCTGCGCCAGGCTACGAATCGACTCCTGGCTCTGCAGCACCTGCTGTTGTCCACTGCCTGCCAGGCCGACCGCCGACTGCGCCGTCTGTGCCGTCAGTTCGGCATTGCTGGCGATCTCCTCGGTGGCACTGGCCATTTCGGTCACAGCGGTTGCCACCATAGTGACTTCGTCCTGCTGCACTTCGATGCTCTGGCTGTTACTCTCGGCCGAATGGCGGGTCTCCTGTGCCTGGCCTCCCAACTGCTGGGCTATGTCACTCATACGGGAAATCATGCCGTGCAGGCGTTCAACAAAACGATTAAAGCCGGCGGCGAGCATGCCTATCTCATCGTGCTGATTACGGGTCTCGATACGGACTGTGAGGTCCCCCTCCCCTTCGGCAATATCGTTGAGCGCCTTGGCCAGACGTTCCAGATCGCGGAACTGGCTCTTGAACACCAATACCAGCAACAGACCAAAGCCCACCAAAAACAACACGCCCACCGCAGACATCCACCATGCCAACTCGGTGGCCTCGGCCATGATGCTTGCCTTGTCCATCACAAACATCAGTGCCCAATCTGTATGAGGCACTGCCGCCACGTAAAACAGCTTGCTGCTACCGTCGAATGCCATCTCATCCAGGGTATTGGCGCTGATCCTGGCGCTGAGCCACTGAGGATTGAAGGCACTGCCAAGACGGCTGAACTGCTGGCCGTTCAGGTCCTTGTCCGGATGACTGATAATCAAGCCTGAGCGTTCAAGCATCACGGCATAGCCGTCACCCGGCACCTTGAGGGTTCGCACCGCATCTGTCAGTTGATCTATGGTGAGATTAGCCGCTGCCACGCCCTGCAGACGACCGCTGTTCATTACCGGTTCGGCTATGGTGACCACCAGCTTTTGCAATGTGGCACTGACATAAGGTGCCGTCATTATCATGGCTCCTTCCCGCTTGGCATCCTGATACCAAGGGCGAACCCGGGGATCATAACCAGCCGTATTCAGGCTGGGATCCTGACGGTACATGTTGCCCTGCTCATCGCCGTAGTAGGTCAGCGCAAAACCGCTGGCCTCATGGGCCTGCATCAGAAAAGGGGTGATATTGACCTCAGGGTTCCGCTGCAGCGTGCCCTTGATGCTGCTGATCGCTTTTTGTCTGTCATACATCCACTGCCCTATGCCGCCGGCAAAGGTGTTCGCCAATTGATCGACCTCGCGCTGGGTTCGCTGCATGGCATTATCACGAATGGAAGAGGAGGAAAGGCCAACCAGGGCGGCAACCGTAAGCAAAACGGCGCCCAGACTGACCAGCAGTAAGCGGGTTTTAAGCGTGAACTGCATAAGAAGTCCTATAAATTTTTAGGGTGGAGTAAAAGTTTAGCGGCAAAAAAGTAAATTACTGAAGTCGCTTACCACAATGGCACCATTCGAATGCGGTTTTATTACTCAAAGCTTAACAAATGTCCATGTGTCTCACTTTAGGGACTTTTTCGAGTCTGCTAACAGTTTTGATGCTGCTTTATCATGGATACCAAGGGCTTGGAGTAAAGTATTTGTAGGGTACTTGTAGCCTGAACCGGGCTATGGGTCATTCAGATACAGTTCAATCCCTCTTACACAGGTAAGCTTATGTTAAGAACCCTCTTTCTCTGCCTGTTACTGAGTTTCAGCGCAGGCCTTGCCGCAACCGAAAATTCGGCGTCGCAGATCCAGTGGCAACAGGTGGATCAGCAAGGGCAGATCAAAATTCCTTTATATTTTGTCTGGTCCAAGACCTGTCCCCACTGCGCTGAAGCGCATCCATTCATCGACTCTCTGCCGGAGCGCTACCCCTGGATAGAGCTGCACTCTGTGATGGTGGGCGCCAAGGGTACTCAGGAGCTGTGGCAGCAGTTGGCCACAGAGACAGGAACAGAAGCCCGCTCAGTGCCCTATATGGCTACCTGTGGCAAGGCGATAGTCGGTTATTCCAGTGAAGAGGTGACAGGTCAGTTCCTGCTCAACCGCCTCAAGAACTGCTACCTGCAGGCTGGCGGCCAGTTGAGCCCGGAAGATATGCCGGGACAAACAAGCACTCAGGCAAACACAGGTTCAACTCAGGCGCCGCTGTTTGGCACCTGCGCCAATGATGGTGGCGATGGCACCTGTGATGCCACGGCTCTGGCGGCAGAGCCCGAAGTGCAGCCGGTGGAATTGCCTCTGGTTGGGGTGGTGACACCTGAAACCATGTCGCTGCCAATTCTGACGCTGGTACTGGCCGGTGTCGATGCCTTTAACCCCTGCGCCTTCTTCGTGCTCTTATTCCTGCTGTCCATCATGGTCAACGCCAAGAGCCGCAGCCGTATGCTGTTGGTTGGTGGTATCTTCGTGTTTTTCTCAGGCTTTATTTACTTCCTGTTTATGACCGCCTGGCTCAACATCTTCCAGCTGTTGGGGGCCGGCAGTGATGGCGGGATGATTATTCTGGCGGCGGGAATACTGGCGTTGATCGCCGGCAGTATCAACGTGAAGGACTACTTCGTTACCAAAGGAGAAGTGACCCTCTCCATGTCGGCGGAAAACCGCACCGGGCTTATCAAGCGTATGGGTAAGCTGTCCAGCGCCTCCAGCCTGGCGACCATGATAGCCGGCACCACAGTGCTGGCGATTCTGGCCAACGCCTATGAACTCTTGTGTACTGCGGGCTTCCCTATGATCTACACCAGCGTGCTCTCCATGCATAACCTGCCGAGCTTTGAGCGCTATATGTACCTGGTGCTGTACAACATTGTCTATGTGATCCCACTGGCCATCATAGTGATTGCTTTCAGCATGACGCTTGGTAAACGTAAGTTGACCGAGAAAGAGGGCCAGACCCTGAAGCTGATGTCCGGCATCATGATGCTTGGCTTGGGCGGCACCCTGGCGGTCAACCCGGCGGCGCTACAGAGCGTCACCCTGGCATTGGGGCTGATTATCGGCGCCATAGTCGTCACTATCCTGATAGTCAGCGGTAGAAAACTGTTGGAGCGCCGCCGTAAGGCCGCTTGATGGATCACGACTTGAAGTGCAGAGCAGCAGCAAAGAGCCAAGTCGCCCATTGGTGGCTTAGCTTTTTGCCGGACAAGCGGGATTTAGGCTAAAGTTATAGCTATTGATGCCGATAACAGTATCATGCCCGAGTCCCGAAGCGACTCTCCAACCCAGAGGAAAGCCATGACAGTTTCTCTCAACTCCCAGCCGCTGTCGGTCAATATGGATACCGGCGCTGTCGGTGTTAAAGTCGCGCAGCTGGCCAAGCAGCAACAAGAAGCCGAAGGCGAAATCGCGCTGCAACTTATTCAGGCCGCCACTCCGACACAAGAACCTGCCGGCCCGATTGGTAACATAGGCCACAATATCAATACCACAGCCTGATATTCCCAAGGCTCTGGCGATAGCAAAAAAACCGGCAAAGCCGGTTTTTTATTGTGGATACATGGGCGAACCTAAGACTCACTTATGCTGCGCCAATGCCTCCTGCAATGCCTGACGCGTCGCAGTATCCTGCTGCCTTTGCTGTTCTTGCTGATGACGACGTAAGTTGTCTTCCGCCTGACGCACACACTGATTGTGATCCTGCCAACCATCGGCTACCGCTTCGTCGGTACGGGCAGAGCAGAGAATATCGGCGCAGCCACCGAGACTCCCCAAACCCAGCAGCAAAGGCAACAGGGCGCTCTTTGCCAAATAAGATGCAGACATTGTTATGTACTCCAAACTGGAATGCCAAGGCAATCGAGTGGCAAGGTCATTTTCCACCAACCGGCATTGACCCTAAACGGTTCAAATTAACCCAAAGAGACTGACGCTCAGCTGAACCAAAGATTTGCCTTAGAACAAAAGAAGCCGGCACTTGGCCGGCTGCTGTGTTGCTAAAGGCTGTTGAGTGGTTAACCCATCAAGCCGCTGCCGATTCATCCTCTGAATGGCGGATCAGGTAGTCAAAGGCTCCCAGAGAGGCGGTTGCACCGCTACCCATGGCGATGATGATCTGCTTGTAGGCCGAGTTGGTCACGTCACCGGCGGCAAACACCCCTGGCAGTGAAGTCTGACCGCGTTCATCGACAATGATCTCACCGCGCGGAGTCAATTCCACAGTGCCGCGCAGCCATTCAGTGTTGGGCACCAGACCTATCTGCACAAAGATACCTGCCAGCGCAATATTATGCTGCTCGCCACTGGCTCTGTCTGTGTAGTTGAGCCCGATAACCCGACTGCCATCACCAAGGACTTCTGTCGTTTGCGCCTGGGTGATGATGGTGATGTTACCCATAGATTTAGCCTTGCGCTGCAGCACGTCATCGGCGCGCAATTTGCTGTCAAACTCGAGTACAGTCACATGCTCGACTATGTTGGCCAGATCGATAGCCGCCTCAATACCCGAGTTACCACCGCCGATCACCGCAACCCGTTTACCCTTGAACAGCGGGCCATCACAGTGAGGGCAGTAAGCCACACCGCGGCCACGATATTCCTGTTCACCGGGGACATTCATTTCCCGCCAGCGAGCTCCTGTGGCCAACAGGACAGTACGGCTCTTGAGTACGGCACCATTTTCCAGTTCTACTTCATAGAGACCATTGCTGCCAAGGCGAACCGCCTTCTGGTTATCCATCACATCCACTTCATAGTCGCGAACATGCTCTTCCAGATTTGCCACCAACTTGGGGCCTTCAGTCGCCTTGACCGAAATAAAGTTTTCAATGCCCACGGTTTCGCTAACCTGGCCACCGAACTTGTCGGCCAACAGCCCAGTGCGCAGTCCCTTACGGGCGGCATAGATGGCGGCTGATGCCCCGGCAGGCCCGGCGCCAACCACCAGTACTTCGTAGGGCTTACGCTGGTTAAGGCTCTCGGCCTGGCGGGCAGAGGCATTGGTATCCAGTTTACTGAGTATCTCTTTCAGGCTGATGCGGCCGGCAGAGAAAGGCTCGCCGTTCAGATAAACCGAAGGCACGGCCATGATGTTGCGCTGCTCAACCTCATCCTGGAACAGGGCACCATCTATCATGGTATTGCTGATCCGTGGGTTGATCGCCGCCATCATATTGAGCGCCTGCACCACATCCGGGCAGTTCTGGCAGCTCAGAGAAACAAAAGTTTCAAAATGATATTCCCCTGGCAGGCTGCGGATCTGCTCGATCAGCTCGGCCTCCAGCTTGATGGGATGCCCACCTGTGTGCAGCAGAGCCAGCACAAGTGAGGTAAATTCGTGCCCCATGGGCAAACCGGCAAAGCGTATGTCAGAGCCCTTGATTGAGGTAACCTGCATCGCCGGGGTACGGGACAGTGACTGCTCGGTCACACTGACCAGGGAAGACAGCGAGGCAATATCCTGTGCCAGAGCCAACAGCTCTTTGGACTTTGGGCTTTCATCTGCAGATACGACAAGTTCAACTGGTTGCTTGAGGTTCTGCAGATAGGTTTGCAGTTGATTTTTCAGATTCGCATCCAACATGATGACTCCAGAATCAGACTAAAGGAAAACAGAAATAGTGCGGGGAAAAAGGCTCCAAACCCTTGCAGGGGGAGGTTCGGAGCCTTCCGGATCATACTGGCAGTTTAGATTTTGCCAACCAGGTCCAGAGAAGGAGCCAGAGTTTCGTCGCCTGGCTGCCACTTGGCAGGGCAAACTTCGCCGTCGTGAGTGGCAACATATTGAGCAGCTTGGATCTTACGAACCAGCTCGCTGGCGCTACGTCCGATACCCAGGTCATGGATTTCAGCGACTTTGATTTCACCTTCAGGGTTGCTGACGAAAGTACCGCGCAGGGCAACACCGTCTTCCTCAACCAGCACGCCGAAGTTACGGCTGATTGCGCCGGTTGGGTCACCTATCATTGGGAATTGGATCTTGTTGATGGTGTCGGAAGTATCGTGCCATGCCTTGTGAGTGAAGTGCTTGTCGGTAGACACAGAGTAAACTTCAACGCCCATGGCCTGCAGTTTTTCGTAGTGGTCAGCCATATCACCCAGTTCAGTTGGGCAAACGAAGGTAAAGTCGGCTGGATAGAAGAAAACTACAGACCACTTGCCCAGCAGATCCTGTTCGGTCAGCTCAACGAATTCACCTTTGTGGAAGGCGGTAGCTTTAAAGGGTTTGATTACAGAGTTGATGATTGACTGAGTCATTGTATGCTCCCATTTTCAGTTTGAATTGTCCGGGTCAACTTCATTGCTGCCCGTCGATGGAAGTCATATTAACCAAAGGGTTTAAAATAAGATAACGGATAAAAGCTGTTACCTTAATCGGTTTTTCAGAGGAACTTGTGTCGGGAGCGAAAAAAGCGATTACCCTTCGCTCCCGGGCAAGTTATTGATCTATTGGTTCTCGCTGAACTTATGCTGTTCCAACCAATGGCTCAGCAGGCGTACACCATAACCGGTAGCACCGGCCGGAGCCAGTTGAGTGTCGCTCCTGACCAGGGCATTACCGGCAATGTCCAGATGAGCCCAGGGTTGATCACCGGCAAAACGCTTGAGAAACATCGCCGCCGAAGAAGCCCCGGCGCTGCCTTCACGGCCTGTGTTGGTTAAATCCGCGATGCTGGAATGCAGCTCTTCGCCGTAGGCCGGATCCAGCGGCAGACGCCACAGCTTTTCCCCCACCTGCTGTCCCGCGTATGTCAGTTGCTGCACCAAAGGTTCCGAGTCACTGAACAGGCCGGCATACTCCACCCCTAGGGCACGCACCTTGGACCCTGTGAGGGTCGCCACATCCACTATCACTTGTGGTTGGTATTTCTCGCGGGCATACCAAAGACCGTCGGCCAGCACCAGGCGTCCTTCAGCGTCGGTATTGAGGACTTCAACCGTCAGCCCCTGGGCAGTCTTGATCACATCCCCCGGGATCATTGCACGACCCGAGACCATGTTTTCCGCCAGCGGCATGATACCCACCAGATTAACCGGCGCCTTGGAGGCGGCCATCGCCTTGACCGTTCCCAACACTGTGGCGGCGCCGGCCATATCTGACTTCATCCGCGCAATCGAAGTGCCGGTCGCCTTGATGTTATAGCCGCCTGAGTCAAAGGTAATCCCCTTCCCCACCAGCGCCACCGGAGCATCATCACTGCCCTGCCAGTGCGCGACTACCAGCCTTGGGCCTCGCTCGCTGCCTTTGCCCACGGCCAGCAACGCGCCCATATTGAGTTTGGCCAAGTCTTTGGGTTCCAACACCTTGATCTTGACGCCAAGACGCTTGAGTTCCTTGGCCGCATCGGCAAAGGACTCGGGATAGAGTTCGGCGGCCGGTTTGTTGGTCAGATCCCGCGCCAGCGCCACCCCATCGGCAATCGCTGCCGACTTGAGGTGATTGGTCTCGGCTACCTTGGGCTCGGCGACCGCAAAATGGTACTGTTTTTCGGTACGCGGCTTGGCCGTGAAGTCACGATAGCGGTAGCTGGCCAGGGAAATCCCCTGGGTCAATTCGGCGATAAATCCCTGGCTATTTGGGATATCAGCGGCCCATACCGCCACCTTGGGTTGTTTGACGGCTTCCAGGTGATTGGACAGCTTGCCCCCCAGCAAGGCTGTCTTCCCCGGCGTCAGTTCAGCATCCCCAAGCCCGAGCAGCAGCAGGCGCTCTGCTTGGGTACCAATGGGGGCCAGCAATTCGAGCAGCTCGCCCTCCTGGCCTTTGAAGTTGGCGGCCGCAATGGCGCGCTGCAGTTGTTTGCGGGTATCCGCCTGCAATCCGGCGGCCGAGTATAGGGTGCCATCCTGATGCTGGAACATCACCAAGGTGTTGGCCGGGGCGACTTGAGTGGCAAACTCATACTGTTCGGCCTGTGTCGTCCCAGCGCCCATAAGGCAGGATAGGGTCAGAAGTTTTACTGCTAATCTTTTGTTTTTGTTCATTTGTACTGCTTATCATTATTGAGGGGCAGACAAATATAACATCAGGGCTTTTACGGACTAGTGCCCTTAACAATCCCTTACAAATTAGCCTACTGCCAGAGTTCGAAGCGACTGAGAGAGCGGCCGAGATCGCAGTCCAGCACAGCAGACAAGCCGGCGGCGCCCTGCTTGAGCCCGGCACTGGTAAAGTTTTTCGGTGTCCTTGAGGCAAACACTACCCAGTTGCCGCCCCCCGTGAGGCAGGCCCGCACATCGGGGAAATGTTGCTGCAGGCGAGCCAGCAGGCCTCTGTCCTGACTGTGCTCTTTCCAGCAGTTGAGCACCAGCAAACCTTCACTCTTGAGCAGTGCCAGGCTCTGCTCGATAAAGGCTTGGCTCAGCTGACCGGCATCCACCCCTTCAGAGCCGTAGAGATCGGCGAAGATAATATCTACCTTCTTGTGCTCGGCACTGGCCAGAAACTGATTGGCATCCTGATTGATAAGGTTCAGCTTTTTCGACAGTGGCAGTTGAAAATGGCTCTTGGCCAACTCAAGCACCAGGGGGCGCAACTCGACCGCGGTCAGCTTGATAGCGGCATCAAAATGCCTCAGCGCATGCACCAAGGCGCCGCCGCCCAACCCCAAAATGATGGCACTCTTGGGTTTGAGGTACAAAAGCGCCAGCAGCATGGCCTGCACATAGGTGTGCTGCGGTACATGGGGGGCCTTTTTCAACAGTTTGCTCTGCTCGTCGTGTTCGCCGAAGGCCAAGATCCGACAGTCGCCATCATCGAGGACAGCGACGCTGCCCCATTCATCCTGTTGCTGCACTAAGGTGCGATAATCTGCCATGCTTGAATAATTCTCGGTTGGGGAGTTTATCCCCTGTGACAAAGTCGCTAGTATGCCAGCAAATGCCTTATTTCTCACAGAAGCATACGCCATATGACTCACAATATTCTGATTGCCTGCCTCTATCTCGGAGTGTTTTTCTTTCTGCAGCGGGCGCTGAAAAATGCGGTGCAAACCCTGGCGGACAAGAAACAGGTCAGCGCCGCCCGTACCAGCCTGGTGACCCGCTTTATCAGCTATCTGTTGTTCTTTGTCACTCTGTCGTTGATGGCCGTTTCTCTAGGACTCGGCTATCAGGAGGTTTCACTGTTCGTGTCTTCGGCATTTGCTGTGCTGGGGGTGGCTTTGGTGGCCCAGTGGTCGATACTGAGTAACCTCACCGCCGGGGTGCTGATCTTTTTTGTGTTTCCCTACAAAGTCGGTGAGCGGATCAAAGTCGTCGACAAGGATGAGGATATTACCGGGGTATTGTTGGAAGTGGGGCTGTTTCACGTGCTTATCCGCCGCGACAACGGCGATACTGTTACCTACCCCAACAACCTGATACTGCAAAAAGCCGTGCTGAAGCTGGCACCCGGCAATGCCTCGGCACCGCAGGCACAAGAGACAGAGCCGGAGCAACTGACCAAGCAGGATTAATTGAGCCTGCGCTGAAACAGCGCCAGCGCCTGCTGGTACATCTGCAGCGCCAATGCCGGGTCATAACGGGGATCGCCATCCCTCATAAAGGCGTGCTGGGCATTGAGCTCCTGCCAGCTGTATAAGGTCTGGCATTGCTCCAGCCTTTGCTGGATGAGACGGCGCCCTTCACTCGGCACATGGGGGTCCTGCTTGCCCCAGATCATCACCAACTCGGCGCGAATATCCCGGCAGCGGCTCAGAGAGTCATTCCCCGGCGCACTCGGGATAGCTCCGCTGTGAATATCAGTGGCATAGAGACAAAATGCCGCTGCTATGTCGGGGTTAAGGGCGGCGCGAAACGCCAGGTGACCGCCAACGCAGACACCCATGGCACCAATCCGTCCGCGGCTCCAGGGCTGAGCCCGAATAAAATCCACCAACGCCTGAGTATCATCATCGTGGGCTTCCAATGGCTTGCTCAGCTTATCGCTGTTGCCTTTGTCCTTGCCACTGTCATCATAACCAAGCACAGTGCCCGGCGGATTGAGCTCGTGGAAAATCTCCGGCACCAATACCACAAAGCCGTGACCGGCCAGCATGCAAGCCATACGACTTATGGGGGCGGTTTCCTGAAAGATTTCCGAGTAAAAAATGATGGCGGGAAAACAACCCTCGCTATCGGGACGATAGACCCGGGTTTGCATGCTGCCGCTTGCCGTCGGCAGTTGATGAAGACTCTGTGTAACCAGCATGACACCTCCCTATGAGCATCTCCCCGATGCGGTAACCTCAATCTAGCAATCGGGGAGTCAGGTGTCAGTATTTATCTTTAGGGAATTCTTGCAAAGGACTAGGGCCATTTGCTGCGAACCACGTGCATCCAGGCCTGTAAGCCGACGCAGAGCACACATGGGACTTGTTCGCACCTTCCTTAGAAAAGCTCGTTACCCGAACGCTCACCGCTGAGGAGTTTCTGTACATTGGACAGTGTGGTGTGGGCGATGGCGCCCAAGGCCTCTTCGGTCAAAAACGCCTGGTGACCGGTAAAGATCACATTGTGGCAAGCCGATAAACGCCGGAATACATCGTCCTGGATCACTTCGTTGGACTTGTCTTCAAAGAACAGCTCTTTCTCGTTCTCATACACGTCCAACCCCAACGAACCTATCTGTCCGAGCTTGAGCGCTTCCATGGCATCTATGGCGTTGAGCAAGCCGCCACGACTGGTGTTAATCACCATCATGCCCGGCTTCATCTTGGCAAAGCTGTCTGCGTTGAGCAGATGGCGGTTTTCCGCCGTCAGCGGGCAATGAAGACTGATGATATCGCTCTGTTGGTACATCTCATCCAGAGTGACATAGCGAGCCCCCAGCGCCTCTACTTGCGGGTTGGGATAAGGGTCAAACGCCTGTACTTTACAGCCAAAGCCCAGCAAGACCTTGATGGTGGCGATACCGATTTTCCCTGTGCCGACCACGCCCACAGTCTTACCGAACATGTTGAAGCCCACCAACCCTTCGAGAGAGAAGTTGGCATCCCGGGTGCGTTGATACGCCTTATGGATCTTGCGGTTCAGGGTCAACATCAGGGCGACCGTATGTTCGGCCACAGATTCTGGAGAGTAAGCAGGGACATTGACAACATTCATTCCCAGACGCTTGGCCGCATCCAGGTCGACATTATTAAAGCCTGCACAGCGCATGGCGATGATCCGGGTGCCGTTGGCGGCCAGTTCTGTCAGCACCTCGTCATTGAGTTCGTCGTTGACGAAGGCGCAGATCACTTCGAATCCGTAAGCCAGTTTCACTGTTTGCATGCAAAGGCGCACGTCGAAGTACTCGATTTGAGCCCCAAAGGCCTCGTTGGTACGGTTGAAATGCTGCATGTCGTAACGCTTGGCGCTGAAAAAACCTATCTTCATGCTGTTTATGACCCGGTAATTGGAATGATAGCTAAAAGTGTAAGTGAATTACCTAAACTTGTCTTTGCCTGGCACAGACAATCTCACCGGAAACATGATGCAGCGCAACAAAAAGAAAAAAGCGGACTCCTGACAGTCCGCTTTTTTGATGAGGGGCTCAAGCGCCCCGACTCCGTGCTATCGGAGAATTAGTTTGGCCTAGTGCTCTTTAGCGTACTTGGCAGCTTCAGCACCGGCGATACGACCGAAGGTTACGATATCAGAGATAGCGTTACCGCCCAGACGGTTGGCACCGTGAACACCACCGGTTGCTTCACCGGCAGCATACATACCCTGGATCAGATGACCATCTTTGGCTTTCACTTCAGCCTTGGTATCGATCTTCACGCCACCCATGCTGTGGTGTACAGCTGGCTTAACTTCGATAGCGTAGTAAGGGGCAGTACCCAGTTCACGAGGCAGGTTAGGACGCTCGAATTGAGTGTCTTTACCAGACTTCACGAAACCGTTGTAGCTGGCAATAGTCTTGGCCAGTTCGGCACCTGGAACACCAATCTTCTTGGCCAGTTCTTCAGGGGTCTTACCTTCATCAACAATGCCCAGGTGGACATAGTTTTCAATCTTCTTCAAGCTCTTGCGAACTGAGTCATCGAACACCAGGAAGGCGCTGGCACCTTTCTGTTTCAGGATGGCCGCAGAAGCCTTGTCACGAGTAGTGATTTCGTTGACGAAACGGTCACCTTCACGGTTAACCAGGATAGCACCGTTACCGCGTACGGCTTCAGTTACCATCACACCACCACGTGGAGACAGAGTTGGGTGAGCCTGTACCCATTCCAGATCGCGGGTATCGGCACCGGCTTGCATGGCAACATCCAGACCGTCACCGGTTGCACCTGGGTGGTTGGTAGCAGCAAAGCCTTTCAGCTTAGGATCGTACTTGGCAACGCGGTCGTTGTTCTTGGCGAAACCACCGGTAGCCATAACCACGGCATCAGCCTTGATCACGTAGTAACCAGTGTACTTACCTTCAACCAGAACGCCGGTCACTTTGCCTGAATCATCTTTCAGTACGCGTACAACGCGGCTGTTCAGACGGATATCGGTACCGCGCTTAACAGCGTTGTCCCACAATACTTGGGCAACGTGAGCACCTACACCGGCACCACCGGTTGGACGGTGACTACGGTTAACACTGGCACCACCCATACGACCTACGTCAGTCATATCGGCGCCCATAGAAGTCAACCAGTCGATAGAATCGGAAGAGTTGTTGGCCAGAACTTTAACCAGCTCAGGATCGTTGATGTTACGGCCACCTTTCATGGTGTCCTCAATCATGATCTCTTTCTTGTCTTTAATACCCAGAGCCGCTTGAGGCTTGGTTTCAGCAGCGTTCATACCGCCGGCAGCCAGCTTGGTGTTACCACCTGGGATAGGCTCTTTTTCCAGCAGAATGACTTTGGCACCGTTGTCGCGAGCAGATACTGCGGCGGCCAGACCGGCACCACCAGAACCTATGATAACCACGTCAGTGGTTTCACGAGGACCGGCTGCAATAGCTTTGTCTTGAGCATCTTTCTGCACATCGATAGGAACGAACTTACGCTCCCACTTGCCGCCGAATGGCATATCGAAGCCGAAGCTGTGGCAAGCGTCACAGTAAGCAACTGATTTTTCATGGCCTTTGTGGCAAGAAGTACAAGCGATTTCACCGATCAGGTGAGACTTGTGTGGAGAAATCTTCAGATCTTTTTCACCGGCAGCAATCTCTTTCAGATCACCGTGGCAGCTAACGCACTGGGCGTTCTCATGGGTCAGGTTGTCATCGGTCGGGCCTTTCTTGGAAACGTGGCAAGTATCGCAACCGCCCATTTCACCATGAAAATCCGCCAATACATCTGCGCCGGCATAAGCTGTACCGGCCATCATGCCGGAAATCAGAGCAGCCAGTGCTGTTTTCTTAAGTGCTCCCGTGAACATAGAGTGTTCCTCCACCATATTATTTCACATACTCATATATAGCTATTTCGTACCACATTGCTTTTTAGTTATTTATACCAAGGCTGTAGCACGACATATCTCCCATGGCAGAAGATATCACTACCCCTTTAGGCATATATTTAACTGAGTCACAAAAAGATTTCTCTCAACGCCACCTATCCGCATTTCTGTGCACTCTTGCAGATTAGTCGGTCACATATTGATACAAATCACGGCTAACGTACCGTATAGCTGACGAAGTTAACGTTTTGGGGATCTGCATTTCCATGTGAGAAGACTCGACAAATACAGGATCAAGCATAGTCGCCAATTGGCGAATGCTGCTAAGCTAACGGAAAATTTGTATTCTGGATCACAGATATAATCGCCATGGCTAAAGCACAGATGTCTGAAAAGCAGTTTTGGCTGCAGCGCCTTTGTAAGACCAGCCTCAGAGCCCTGCACATTTTGGGAATTGTTGGGGCCGGTGGCGGTATTTTGCTGTCGGTACCCAGAGAAAGCTGGCAACTCTATTGGATAATGGCCATGGCCAGCGGCAGTTGCCTGATGCTGTGGGAGATAGTCAGGGATTGGCGCTGGCTTATCCAACTGAAAGGGGTATTGACTCTGGTGAAGCTGCTGCTGATCCTGCTGTTTATTCCCCTGGCAAACTACAAGAGCGAGTTGCTTGTGACTGTAGTTTTGCTGTCGGTCATAGTGTCACACGGGCCCGCGGGCTTGCGGCATTATTCTATAGTTCACAGACGCAGAATAGACAGCCGCAAGGAGATCAAGGGATGAACACAGCAGAACTGATCACAGCCTTTGAGCGGCACACTGAGATAACACCTGAGCTCAGAGTACTGGACCTGGCCTGCGGCACCGGGCGCAATGGCCATTGGTTTGCCAAACAGGGCGCCGAGGTTACCTTCATCGATCGCAATCCCGAGAGCTTTGATGACCTATGGCGCCAGTTTCCTCACTGCCAATTCATTGAATGGGACCTTGAGCAGGGCGACAAGCCCGAGCTTCAACCTTTCGACGTGGTATTGGTGTTCAACTACCTGCACCGCCCATCGCTGCCCTGGATAGCCAAACAACTCAAACTCGGTGGTTTGTTGTTTTACGAGATCTTTACTCAGGAACAGGCCAAGTTTGGCCGTCCCAGTAACCCGGACTTCTTGCTGAATCAGAGTGAGCTACAACACAGATTTGCCAAATTCGAGACTTTACATTACTTTGAAGGCCATATGCCCGGCGGAGAAACGGGAATGCTGCAAGCCAAGGCTCAATTGATAGCCAGAGCCGTTCGCTGATCCGCCTTTATTCAGCTGTATCAAGGACCTGTAATGTTTCCCTATCCCGAGCAGTATCGGCTTGCCCTGCCCCCGCTGATCACCGCCTTTATGGTGCTCTGGTCGTTGTTGACCCGACCTCTGCTGGGAGATGCCAGTCCATTCGCCCTCTATCCCTTGTTGTTACTGTTCCCTCTGGTGCTTGGACTGCACCTGCACCTTATCTGGCAAGCAGCCGGCCTACGTCGCCTGGATCAGGCCTTCTATGCTCTGGTACACGGTATTCTGGCTTTCGTGGTCTGGACCTTTTGCATCATGCATGTGGGCGGTCACAGCTTCTCCTAAGCTTCCGGATAAATAAAAAGGGGCGCGGTTTACACCGTGCCCCTTTGGCTTGGAAAGGGAGAGTTATTTGTCCTTAGGGTCGAGCAACCTTGATTCTTCGGACGCAAGAACCAAGTTTAAAAACAGGTAGTACACCAATACAAAAGCGCTCAGTGAACCAACCAAATAGAGAGTGACCTGCAACATGATGGCCTCCACTGACGGTTATAGATTGATGGACTCATCGGGGATCTTGTAAATCACACACTCTGGATACGGCTCACACAGAGATGGCGTATTGACTTCATCCTTGCCCTTGGTGGGTGTCGACGCCAGCAGTAGCGGTAAAGCAAACAGAGTAGAAAGTAACGCAAATCCAATCGCATTTTTCACAAACTGATTCAAACTTTTCATCGTCTTTTCTCCTGCTGGGAAATGGGTGGGCGCAAACTGCGCCCGAGATTGCTTTGACCTTTTGGCCCGGTACTCAGGGTAAAAACCAAGCGCTTTGGTGGTCAGGCAATCAACCTTGTCCCTAAAACTATCTCAGGCAGGGAAAAGCACCATAATGAAAAGGTGACGGAAAGGTGATGTCTTATAAATCAGTTAATTACTTCAACTATATCTGTATTGGCAGGCCCCAATAATGCCAGCGAAATCTGGCCATCATCTGTCACTGACAGCAATCTTGGGGAAACTTTCTCCATCGGAATGTCGCGCCCCTCTCTCTTGCCCGTGTGGAGATCTATCTTGAGAATGCCCATGGCATTGTCGTTGGGCCGCAGCAACCAGAGTGCCTCGGAAGCCAGTTGCCAACTGCTGCCGAAGTGGGGGGTGTATTGGTCATAAAAGAGTTCTTCGACGCCCCGCTTCAGGCGCCAAATCCCTTTCTTGTACAGGCGGGTAAAATAAAGAGTACCGTCGGCGGCATACTTGGCAGAAAAACCATCTGTCAGCAAAGGCTGCTGCTCGCCACTGTCCAACAGCAGACTGTTTATCTGCCAGCGACCATCGACGCTGACCGCTGCCAGCAGCTCATTGCTGCTGCGCCCCCAACTGACATTACGAACATTGCCCAGCTGAGGGAAAAACTTGAGTTCACCGTTTTCAGGGTTGAGGACAAACACCTGTTGGTTGAGGCTGCCGGCCACCAGCTTGTCATCGGCTGAATAACTGAGTTCATCTATATGGGAAAAAGTGCTCAGGCGACTCAGTTGTTTCTCCGTGCCCTGTTCGTCCCGACGCCATAGTTGTGGCAATCCGCTGCGATTGGAAACAAAGATCAGCTCCTTGCCATCGTGGCGCAAGGTACCGGCGGTATCACGGCGACTGGACGCCACAAAGCGCTGCGGTTTGGAAGTCTCATCGAAGGGCGATGACCAAAACCAGATCTCCTCTTCAAACAGTTCACCGACAACCGCCGCCATGCGTCCGGCACTATTGGCCGAGGGAGAATTGATTTCCTGCAACACGCTCGTCAGCCGGGTTAACTTACGGGGTTTGAGTTGCAAGCGGTGAAGTTGTCCCTCTTCACCTCGGTAGACCAAGGCGTTACCGCCTTTATCCCAGGCGATACTGCGCAGTGGATACCCCACCCGCTGCAGGTTTTGCCAATCACCGGATTCGATATCGAACAGTAAGATCTGGGTGTCGAACCAGTTGATACTGCGCAGCACGGCCAGGCTGTGACCGTCGGGAGACAAGGCCAGGGCATAGTCACCGCGTCCCACCACATGTGGTTGACTCAACTGCTGACGCCGACCGTCGCTGAGGCTGAGCAGAAAAACACGCTTGAAACCTTCAACCCCTTCGGCATCAACATAAAACAGCGAGCGGTTAGAGGGGCTCCAGGCGATGCTGGTCGACTGTGTCGTCTGATGGCACTGGCTGACTATGCGGCTTCGCATCCCCTCTTCGGTCAGCTCTGTCACCATAATGCGACAGCCCTGAGTCTCACTGAATGCCAAATAAGCCAAGGCCTTGCCATCGTGGCGCCAGGCCGGGTAGCGCAGACTGTAATCATCCACTACAGGAATGGTTTTGATGACTCTGTCGCCGAGCGCCATCAGCTCAATATGCCACTTATCGGCGTTCAGTTCCCGATAGGAAAATGCCAGCATGCTGCCATCGGGGGACAGGCTGGGATCGACTTCCTGACCATTGAGCGAAGTCAGTGGAGTCAGACGCCGGATGGCCACATCTGTCAACTCAAGCTGGGTGTTTTCCTGGGCAGGAGCCAGATAGAGCCAACTGGCAATACCCGCCGCCAGCACTCCGAAGGCGCCGCCCAAATAGCCCCACTTGCTGCCGCCTGCTGCTATCTTTTGCTCAGTCTCGGCGTCTGCCAGTTTTGCCGGTAAAGGTTCATCCTGCGAATCGTCATCGAGTGTCGTCTCGCGTACTTTCGCTATCAACACATAGCCCTGCTTGGGCACTGTCTTGATAAAACGTGGCTCTCTGGGATTATCCTGCAGATGCTGACGCAGCAAGCCGATAATGCGGTTAATGGCGTTATCCGTGATGATGCCGCCGTGCCAAACCTCCTGGATCAACATTTCACGGCTCACCAGGGTGTTGGCATGATGGATAAGACACAGCAATACCTGCATCACCCTGAGCTCGAGCCGCACTTGAGCCTCTTCGCGGCTCAGCGTACTCATCTGAGGGTCAACCAACCAATCTTCCAACAGGTAACCTGAGCGCCTTCCCATATCAATCCATTTTCAATTCAAACACTAAGATACTAATTGCCCATGTTGTAAAAGAGAAGTAAAGCGCTCAAATTAACCAAAGGCAGGTGCGAATAACTCCCCGCATGCTTTGAAGCCTGGATGCAACAACGCCCAAGAGCTTGCATCTACCTGCTGCCGCGGTTATCTTTGCCGTCCATTTTCATTGAGGCCATGACATGTCAGATTTTGTCTACAATCCGCCAACCGAACCTTGGCTGGATATTCTCTATCAAGACAAGGACATCATAGTCATCAATAAACCTTCAGGACTTCTCTCGGTTCCCGGACGGGATCCGGCCCATCACGACAGCGCCTATGCCAGAGTCCTGGCCGAACATCCACAGGCACAAGTGGTTCACCGCCTGGATATGGCCACCTCGGGCGTGCTCTTGCTGGCACTGAGGCGCAGTGCCGAACGGGAGCTGAAACGTCAGTTTCGAGACAGGGAAACCCAAAAGAGTTACTACGCCAGAGTCGCCGGCCATATCAAGGCCACTCAAGGCAGTATAGAACTACCACTCATCTGCGACTGGCCCAACAGACCCAGACAGAAAGTCGATCATCAAGTGGGTAAGCCGTCATTGACCCACTATGAAGTGATTAGCAAGGGGCGCTATTCAACTCTGGTCATGCTGATCCCCATCACAGGGCGCTCACACCAACTCAGGGTGCATATGATGGCATTGGGTCATCCCATTCTGGGCGATGGTTTCTACGCCGACTCCTGGGCAAAAAGATTGGCTCCCAGATTGCTGCTGCATGCCGCCAGCCTCAGCATCAAGCATCCTTACTCGGGCGAACCCATGAGCTTCAGTGCACCTGTGCCTTTTCTCGCGCCCGAAGGTGAGCAATAACGGCTAACGTCACCATAGATGTTGAGCCAAAAGTCGCCATAAGACTGGCAATTTTACAATAAAACACGTAGATTCATGCCTGATTACAAGCAATTTAGGCGTGATGCTGTGGATACATCATTTCAAAGAGATCAACTGGACAATCAGATCCTGGAAGCCCTGATGCAGGATGCACGAACTCCTTTTGCCGAGCTGGCCAAACGCTTCAGCGTCAGCGCAGGCACGATTCATGTCAGGGTCGAAAAGATGAAACAGGCAGGTATTATCACCGGTGCCCAAATAACGGTTAACCCCAAAGCTCTGGGCTATGATGTCTGCTGCTTTATCGGCATCAATCTCAAGAGTGCCGGTGACTATCCCGCCGCCATCTCCAAGCTCAATGAGTTGGAAGAAGTGGTAGAGGCCTACTACACCACAGGCAACTACAGCGTATTTGTCAAAGTGATGTGTCAATCTATAGATGCCCTGCAGCACGTGCTGATTAACCGTATCCAGTCGATAGACGAAATTCAATCTACCGAAACCCTGATAAGTCTGCAGAATCCAATTGTCAGGGCGGTAAAACCTTAACAACAGATAAAGAAAAGGCTGCCAAATTG
>NZ_JBICJO010000027.1:0-107244 GCF_043103185.1 Shewanella sp. YQ_9 | reverse complement strand
AAAAAGCCGCCTCGATGGGCGGCTGGCATTGTGTTATTGACGGTAGTACTCGAGGAAGTCACCGAAGGCGAGCAGGGCCCGTTGTAAGTCTTCCTTATGAGGCAGGAACACCACTCGCAGGTGATCCGGCTCCGGCCAGTTAAAGGCGGTGCCCTGTACCAAGAGAATTTTCTTCTCTTTCAGTAGATCCAACACCAGGCGCTCATCGTCCCTGAGACCGAAACGCTTGCTGTCGATGCGGGGGAATGCATACATGGCGCCCTTGGGTTTCACCACACTCACACCGGGAATTTGATTGAGCAGTTCATAACAGATATCCCGCTGCTGAGTCAGGCGGCCATCGATGGCGGTAAGCTCATTGATACTCTGATAACCCCCCAATGCTGTTTGAATTGCATGCTGATTGGGCACGTTGGCGCAAAGGCGCATAGAGGAGAGCATTTCCAGCCCTTCAATATAGCTGCGCGCCGCCTTGAGGTTGCCGGATAGCATCATCCAACCGACCCGGAAACCGGCAACTCTATAGGCTTTGGAAAGGCCATTAAACGTCACAGTGAGAATATCGTCCGACAGGCCGCAGGCCGGAATATGCACAGCGCCATCGTAAAGAATTTTGTCATAGATCTCATCGGCAAACAGTATGATGGAGTGCTGCCGGCACAGCTCAACAATCTCCAGCAACAGCTCGCGACTGTATACGGCCCCGGTTGGATTGTTGGGGTTGATAATCACAATTCCGCGGGTTCTTGGGCCAATCTTGCTCTTGATATCCTCAAGGTCGGGAAACCAGTCGACCGCTTCATCGCAGCGATAGTGGCGCGCCTTGCCGCCGGCCAGGTTAACCGCCGCGGTCCACAGTGGATAGTCAGGGGAGGGAACCAACACCTCATCATCGGTATTGAGTAGCCCCTGCATGGCCATCACAATCAATTCGGAAACACCATTACCTATATAGATATCTTCGATATCGACACCGAAGATCCCCTGGGACTGGTAATGCTGCACTATCGCCTTGCGGGCAGAGAACAAACCTTTGGACTCACAATACCCTTGGGCCGATGGCAGGTTGAGGATAACGTCACGAACTATCTCTTCCGGGGCTTCAAAGCCAAAGGGGGCCGGGTTACCTATATTGAGCTTAAGAATACGATGACCTTCATCCTCCAACCGACGCGCTTCTTTATGTACCGGCCCTCGAATATCGTAACAAACACTGTCGAGCTTATTGGATTTGATGATTGGCCGCATTACTACCTCGAAACTGGCTGATATGAAAGAGTTTAACCTTCGGCACAATACCTAATTTCAAGCGCCTTAGAAAGAGGGGTAAAGCCAAATTTTGTATTTGCGGTAGAATTTTCATCTTTAAAAGCAAAAAAATACGCATAATAAAAAGATAAAAACTCTGCGTTTATTGTAAAATTACGTTTTAAAAACTGAACTGACTGCTAAACAATAGCAGTTATCACAAAGTGACCTTAGGCTTCTTTGAAATAAAAAGGCAGTTTAACTGAATGCTTATATGCAAATGCATGCAAAAAAGCATAAAAACGACATGTAAAACCCTTTGAATCATATGATGTTTTTTTTGGAATCGCCCACAAGGTCAAAATTTGCGCTGACTGACTCAATTTATGGTTGACTCATATCCAGTTGCGCATTATTTTCTGCGCGATGTTTTTAGCAAGGCTCCAACAAAAGCGACCAGTTGTTACTGTCCGTCTGGCGGAAAGCCGTAAATAAAGCAGTTGTTTTGGTGGTGTCTTCAACGCCCCACATGACTTTATAAGGCCGCAAGGCCATCTTTTTGAGGACCTAAGTGCATGTCTGAGCCGACAGCGTTAAGTCTTGTTCCCCCCATAGTTGTATTGGTGCTGGCCATTTGGCTGCGTCGTCCCATCCTGGCCTTAATCATAGGTGCCGTCAGCGGGCTATTGCTTCTTGACCCCAGTCAGGTGCTGAACAGCTTTGCCGATATCTCTCTCAAGGTGATGGCCGATGAAACCATAGGTTGGTTAATCCTGGTGTGTGGCAGTTTCGGTGCCCTGATAGCCTTACTGGTGCGCACAGGTGGCGCCTTGGCCTTTGGCCGTAAAGCGCTCAAACTCGCCAAAGGGCCACGCTCATCTCTGCTGATGACCTTTGTACTAGGCCTGGTGATCTTTATTGATGATTACCTGAATGCACTCACAGTAGGCGAAACCATGAAACGGGTTACAGACAGGTTCAAGATTTCCCGTGAGATGCTGGCCTATGTGGTTGACTCCACCGCAGCGCCGGTATGTGTGTTGGTGCCGCTATCCACCTGGGCGGTGTTTTTCGGCGGACTTTTGGTCAACAACGGTGTGGCCGCCGAAGGCGAGGGGATCCAAATTTATATGCAGGCGATCCCCTATATGTTTTACGCCTGGTTGGCGGTTGCCATGGTGCTGCTGGTCATCCTTGGCATAGTACCGGCAATAGGACCAATGAAAAAGGCGCAGCTCGCAGCGGCGGCCGGCAATCCGGCCAAAGAGCAGATAGATCTGGATGAAGTTCAGACTTCAGATGAATACGCCGTGCGCGCCATGGAGGAGGAGTTTGAGCAGGCCGACAAGCAAGGTAAGCTGCATAACTTCCTGGTGCCAATTTTGCTGTTGGTTGGTTTTACCGTTTACTTTGATATCGATGTTTGGAAAGGCTTGTTGGCAACACTGGTGATTACCCTGCCATATTACGCGGTGCAGCGTTTGATGCCCTTATCCGAGATGATGGATCAGATGATAGATGGCTTCAAGAGCATGCTGCCGGCCATAGGCACGGTTATCGCCGCCTTTGTGTTTAAGGATGTTTGCGACCAACTGCTGCTGCCTCAATATGTGATTGAGTCCCTGAGTCCCTTTATGACGCCAAAACTCTTGCCTGCAGTGGTGTTTGTGGCCATGGCGATTCTGGCCTTTGCCACCGGGTCCAGCTGGGGGATTTTTGCGGTGACCATTCCCATAGTGATGCCGCTGGCTCAATCTGTGGGGGCTGATATTCCGCTGGTGATAGGTGCTTTGCTGTCGGCTTCATCTTTTGGTAGCCAGGCTTGCTTCTACTCGGACTCCACCGTTCTGGCGGCGCAAGGGTCGGGCTGTAACCTGGTAAGCCATGCGGTGACCCAGTTACCCTATGCCTTGATAGCGGCAGTACTTACCTTTATTGGCTTTATCATAGTTGCCTGATTAGTCGCATGATTAGTTGAATGACGGCTGTTTCCAAGCCTGAGCCTACCAACAAAAATCCCCAAGGTTATGCCACGGGGATTTTTTTATCAAAAGGTTGCCGCAAGAAGCCATCAATAAAAGCGGATGCAAAAGGTTCAATAGCTCGACATATCAAACGCTTCTGGGCAGTATTGTGAATAACGATACAGGGAATTTGCCTTCGATGGTGTTTGTAAGTGAGTACCACAAGGCTTAAGGACAGAGCTGCATGCATATATTCTTTGCCATTACTGCGCTGCTGTTATTACTCATAACACCTCTAAGCAGTAACAAGAGCCGTTGCTTTACCCCATCACCTCGCCAGGCTATGGCTTTTATCAGCGTTCTTTGGCTAATTGTCTGGGGCTGCTCTGCAATTTTCAAAACTATACTCCCCGATGCTTCAGGCTCAGGTGTGATAAGTGCTATTGCAGGCTTGGTACTGGTTATTTTGCTTATTTTTGCCGGTATCTTAATGATCATCCGGATGGATGGAAAACACAGTGCCAAACGAAGTGCGGCACTTAAGGTTTTTCGTGCCAAACAGCGGCAAGATTATGGTCAAACTCCTTTGATAGAACATTTTAATGTTACTCAAAACCAGGATACTGCAGGTCAGCTCATCTCCTTGAAAGCGGAGATCGTTTTTAAACGCGATCCCTTAATTGAAGACCGCAACATTAAGATAATTGTCTTTGTGGATACCAATAGCCAGACTCAAGGGGCTTCCCTTTATGAAAATGGACTCTTCTCATCCCGCATGGCACTCCAGTGCCAGTCGGAAAGTACACTCGTCTACCAAGTGGAGATAAAGGCTGCAGAGATAAGGAACGAGCTGAACCGATTAAGAGGGAGGTTGAAAGACAGTTCAAATGAAGAGTTAACGGGGAAGGATGAGAGTGATATCAAACTCGACTACTCTGTGTATGTAATCGGTCCTGATTATATTACGGAGCTAGCTGAGAAACCCGGTATATGCTTTACCTCTTTGTCTGATGAGGCGCTCGCTTTGCGGGACTATTATCCGGGAGGCTCCCCCTATGAAGCAGCTTACCCTGCCTTATCGAATGAGAAGTTAATGCTCAATACCCGTTTACGACTGACAAACCAATAACAAGATGTGTTTTTTACGGTACAAAAAAGCCAGCAATGATGCTGGCTTTTACAAAGGAGGGCGATTTAATTAAACGCGCTTCTTGAATTCACCGGTGCGGGTATCGATTTCAATCTTGTCGCCTTCTTTAACGAAGTCGGCAACCATCACCTTCAGATCTGTACCTACGATAGAAGCAGGCTTCATTACCTTACCAGAGGTATCACCACGGGCGGCAGGTTCAGTGTAACCTACTTCGCGAATGATAGTGGTAGGCAGTTCTACAGAGATGGCTTTGCCTTCGTAGAAAGTGACCTGACAGATCTCTTCCATTCCATCAACTATGTAGTTGATGGCATCACCCATGTTTTCGGCTTCAACGTCATACTGGTTGAAGTCTGAGTCCATAAAGACATACATAGGATCAGCAAAGTAAGAGTAGGTGCACTCCAGGCGCTCGAGCTGAATATCTTCCAGCTTGTCGTCAGCCTTGAATACAGTTTCAGTTCCGGAACCTTGCAGCAGGTTCTTCAGCTTCATCTTTACCACAGCAGCGTTACGGCCGGATTTGTTGAACTCGGTCTTGAGTACAACCATAGGGTTGCCGTCAACCATGATAACGTTACCTGCGCGGACTTCCTGAGCAGTCTTCATTACGTATGTTCCTATATAAGCGGTTTTTCAATTCAGCGCAGAATCTTAGCGGGTTTTGGCCATTAGCACTAGCCTGTTTGCCAGATCTGCTTCATTTATTGCTTCAGCCGGCCATTTTTTTGCGTGTTGCATCAATGTCGGCATGGCAGAATTCAGTGCCAGCCAGCTTTGGCTGGCTTGGGCTCCCTGGTCGCAGTTGAACGCGGTATTCAGCGTTCGCCAGGTTTGGGCGACAAGGGGAGGCAGATTATCGCAGTATCGTGCCATAAAAGCATCCAATTTTACCAGATGTGCTTGTTCTTCCTGCTGATAGATATGCCAGATAAAAGGTTTGCCGGCCCACTGAGCTCTTAAAAAAGAGTCTTCCCCGCGAACTATGTTGAAATCGCAACTCCACAACAGCCGATCATAGCCATCTTGATCTGTCATCGGCAGGACTTGCACCTTGAGTGCGCCGCGACTGAAACTCTGGCCTGCTTGCCAACTGGCAGGATCTTGCCAGTCGACTTTGGGTCCTGAATCCTGGTTAAATTGCTCAAGTAAAGGCGCGATACAACCTAAGCTGCGCCCCTTGGGGACTAACAGTTGTACCCGCCGCTCACTTTGCTGCCAAAGTTCCAGCAACGCCGGCAAGGCTTGGGTCTCGTAGCTGAACAGGCTGATGAGGTAATCATCAGTGCCAATATCACTAAGCCCCATCTTTGCCAAGTGTGCCATGGCGTGTTCAGGCTTTGCTTGCCAGGCATCACGCTCGCTAAACAGAGACTGCTCGCAGATGAGTCCGCCTGACTTTGGGGTAAAGCCCGGAAAGAAAAAGGTCTTCTTGACCCCTTTGAGCGCCGGCGAACTGAGGCCGTGGCAATCATCTATCCAGCTCTCGGCGCTGAGATAATCCAGATTTATCCATTTCGGTGCCTTGGCAAGCTCAGGCAGGCTTGTCAGCACTTCCGAGGGCAAGTCGCAGGCAAAGGCTTCTATCAATACTTCGCCCGGTTGCCAGGCTCGGGGTAGGGGAGACAGCCAATGGATGACTTCAACACCACCAAAGTGTTGACTGACAAGGGCCGGGTTTAACTCGGGTAAAATGTGCGTAAAGCTGTTGAGGTCATCGACCCACAAACGTACTTTAATACCATATTCGCCGGCCAGCTGCCGCGCCAGGCGCCAGGTAACGCCTATGTCGCCATAGTTGTCCACCACAGTACAGAAGATATCCCAATGACGCAGATTATCGGCTTGCATCTTGTTTCTGTTTCCTGAGTAATAGCCAATAAAAAGGCGGCCATATAGGCCGCCGGAGAGTTACCGGGGAGCGAATATCAGTCTTCCAGCTCGGCCAGGCACATCTCTTCGTAAATCTGTTTAACCCAGGCGTCGACACGCTCTTCGGTCAATTCAGGCTGGCGGTCTTCATCTATACCCAGACCAACAAAGTGCTTGTCGTCAACCAGCCCTTTAGAGGCTTCGAAGTTATAGCTGTCAGTCGGCCAATGGCCAATGACTATTGCGCCGCGCTCTTCAACGATATCTCGGACCATACCCATGGCATCGAGGAAGTACTCAGCATAGTCTTCCTGATCGCCGCAACCGAAAATGGCCACCAGCTTATCGGTAAAATCAATCTGCTCCAGCTCAGGGAAGAAGTCATCCCAGTCACATTGAGCTTCACCATAGTACCAGGTTGGGATCCCGAAGATCAGCAGGTCGTATTCGGCGATCTGCTCTTTGGTGCTCTTGGCGATATCCTTCACCTCAACCATCTTCTTGCCCAGTTTCTTCTGGATCATCTTGGCTACAGCTTCGGTGTTACCTGTATCGCTACCGAAAAAAAGACCTACAGTTGCCATTGTCTTTCCTTTAATGTCTAGTTCGCTATTTACTTCGATCTTTCCTGACAGGGGCTAACCTAGCTGCTCCTGAAGGATCAATTCTATTAACTGGCTGCGGCTGATGTTACTGGCCAAAGCCTTCTCATTCAAGGCGTCATATAAATCTTGTGACACTTTTAACTCTATTCGTTTCAGACCCTTCGCCCGATCCCGCATGATCTGGTTACGTTTATTCACCTTGAGCTGCTGCTCGCGGGGCAGAGGATTGCTTCTGGGCCGTCCGCGGCGCTTTTCAGTGGCAAAAAGGTCTATGGTTGTTCTATCTGTTGCTTCTTTTGCCATTTGAAATCTGATGTTTAACCTATACCTGAGCCTTCCCAGGTCATTTGAATTATCCCCTTGGCGACAAAGCCTGCACAGCCAAGGAAGAGTACCAACCAAACAATGAAGCGACCAAACTTGGGTACGTTACCCTGATTGAGTACATCCCTGATGGCCATACCGATAAAAAAGAAAATTGCTGCGAAAAACAGATCCAGTCCAACGGCTTCTATCTGTTGCATATACTGGTTCAACACGCTGCAGCCTCCCGGTGTTCCCTAGCCAAAAAGAGGCGCGAATATAGCATATTGGTTCAGGGGCTGCTACCGCATTTACCCTCAGCAAGGGCTTGGATATTAATCGTTACTGTCAATGAAGTCGGACACAATACGGTTGAATATCGCCGGTTTCTGGGCGTGTAGCCAATGCCCGCACCCCTCCAGAGTCTTGGCTTTGACCTTAGGAAACTGAGCCACAATCTCTTCTTTGTAAGCGGCGGTCACATAGTTTGACTCGCTGCCCCGGATCATCAAGGTGGGCCCTTGATAGCTAAGTTGGCCACCGCAGCGCTCAGGGCCATTGTGCCAACCTATGATAGCCGGATAACTGTCAATCAGCCCCGGCAGATTCATCTTCCACTCAAAGCCGGATTCGCCGCGGCGCAGGCTCTTGAGCAAAAACTGCGCCGTCGCCTCATCGATCTCATGATTCAAAAGATGTGCCAGCGCCTGACGTCTGTCTTTAATATCCAAAGGCATGCTGCTTAGGCCGGCAAACACTTTTTCATGTCTCGGCGAGTAGGCCACAGGCGCGATATCGGCGGCGGTCAATGACTGTACCCGCTGCGGATAAGCCAGCGCGGTGGCCATGGCAATCTTACCGCCCATGGAATGGCCCACCAGATGCACCTTGCCTATAGCCAGTTCATCAAGCAGAGACACAAGCGCTTTTGCAAGCCCAGGATAGTCCATTTGCGGCCAATGTTCGCTCTGACCATGATTGGGGCAGTCTATCCTTATTACCCGATGATTTTGCTCGAGCAGAGCCCCGAGTGATTTAAGATTGTCCAAATCACCGAATAAGCCATGGATCAGCAACACCGGACTACCGCTTCCGGTCGAAACAAAGTGCATACAGCCCCCTCACAGTGAGTTTGTTGCCAGTATTTCAGCAGGGGGCAAATTCTGCGACAAAGGTCAGTATTTGACAAGGATGGATGCGGATTTAACACTGGCTTTGACTGCTTTTTCAACAAATTGGCTGTGCAAGTCATAGGTTTGTAACTCTATTCTCGCATTTTGATGGATTGAGCCTTCCACCGCTGGAGAGTTATGGCATACTTTGAGCCAAATCGCAGCCGCGCCCCAGATGTGCTTTGACGGCAATGTCATGGCGGCTGCATAGAACAAGTTGAAACTAAAGGAATCGGGCCATGAAATATATTGAGGTGGATGAGGAACTGTATCGCTTTATTGCCGGGAAAACCGAAAGGATAGGCGAAAGCGCATCGGATATTCTTCGTCGACTGCTGGGCTTGGATGTGACAGCCGTTGAACCCAAGGCACCGGTTGAACTCAGCCAGCCAAGCATGGAGCAGGGTTATCGTCCCAATACATTACCCGAGGCCGAGTCAACCCTGGACTTTGACAACCTGTTTAGCAGTGCGGCTATCGAAGCCCAAAAGGGGGCTGTTGGCCGTTTTCTGTTTGCCCTCGAATGTCTCTATAACCAGGATCAGCAAGGATTTGAGCAGGTACTGCAGGTTCAGGGGCGTGATCGCCTCTATTTTGCTACCTCGAAGGAAGCCTTGCTTAAGGCCAGTAAATCGGCCAACCCCAAAGAAGTCGGCAGCAGTGGTTTTTGGGTAACCACCAATAACAACACTGCCAAGAAGCACACCATTTTGTCTGAAGTGTTGGAAAAGATGGGCTGCGACGGCGACAAGGCCAAAGCGATTGCCGATAAGGCACTGCCACTTAAGGCATAAATCTGTATTCCAACATCCGCCATCAAGGAGCACTATTTTGGCTATTCATGAGCGGGCCGGTAAAAGGGCCATGCAGAAGGATCTGGTTAATATTCCGCGGCTGATGAGCCACTATTACCGAATTGTCCCCAACTGTGATGACCCGGCCCAGAAAGTGAGCTTTGGCACCTCGGGGCACAGGGGTAGTTCCTTAAGCGGCAGCTTCAATCAAAACCATATCTGGGCCATTACCCAGGCTGTGGTAGATTACCGCCAATCCCAGGGGATTGAGGGTTCACTCTATCTGGGCATGGACACCCATGCCTTATCTGAAGCAGCTTATATTTCGGCCATCGAAGTATTGCTGGCCAACAATGTGAAGTTGGTGGTGCAAGAGAGCCAGGGTTTTACGCCTACGCCTGTCATTTCCCATGCCATAGTTAGCGCAAACCGAAATGCCGCCGAGCTCAGCGATGGCATTATTATTACCCCGTCCCACAATCCACCTCAGGATGGCGGAATTAAGTACAATCCGCCCCATGGTGGGCCGGCAGAAGGTGAGATTACTGCCTGGATTGAGCAGCGAGCCAATGACTATCTCAAGGCACAGCTGGAAGGGGTCAGGAAACTCAACTACGGCGTAGCCGCCAGTATCGGACTCATCAAGGAAACCGATCTTATTGAGCCCTATGTTGCCGATCTCGCCTCTGTAGTAAATATGCAAGCCATCAAAGATGCCGGCGTTCGCATAGGTGTCGACCCTCTGGGCGGCTCAGGCATCCATTACTGGCCACATATTGCCCGCCGTTATGGCGTGAATATCACAGTGGTCAACGACCGGGTCGATCCCAGCTTCGGCTTTATGCCACTGGATAAAGACGGCAAAATCCGCATGGACTGCTCATCGCCTTTTGCCATGGCAGGCCTGCTTAAGCACATGGATGAGTTCGATATCTGCCTTGGGAATGATCCCGACTACGACAGACACGGGATAGTCTGCCCAGAGACAGGGTTGATGGACCCCAACCACTTTTTGGCGGTGGCGATAGATTACCTGCTGGAGCACAGACCCGATTGGCCGCAGACGCTGCAAATCGGCAAGACCTTGGTTTCCAGTGGCATGATAGACAAGATAGTTGCCTCACACGGTCGCAAGCTTTGTGAAGTGCCGGTTGGTTTCAAGTGGTTTGTCAGTGGTTTGAGTGAAGCCAGCCTGGCTTTTGGCGGCGAAGAAAGCGCCGGCGCCGCCTTCCTTCGACGTGACGGCACTACCTGGTGCACGGACAAAGACGGTTTTATTCTCGGGCTGCTGGCCGCTGAAATCCTCGCCGTTACCGGCAAAAACCCAGCCGAGCGTTATGCAGAACTGGCTGCGATACACGGTCATTGCTTCTACAAACGGATAGACAGCCCCATTAATGCCAAGCAAAAGGCGCGTTTTGCCACCCTCAATGCAGATACCCTGGGGGCAGAGACTTTGGCCGGAGACAAGATTGAGGCGGTACTGACCAAGGCCCCCGGCAATGATGGTGCCATTGGCGGTATTAAGGTGCTAACCGACAACGGCTGGTTTGCCGCCAGACCTTCAGGTACTGAGGCACTCTATAAAATTTACGCCGAAAGCTTTGTCAGCGAGCAGCATCTGCAGCAGATACTGGAACAGGCGAGAGCTCTGATAACCAGCGCCCTAAAAGGTAAGCCGAACTGAGCTTAAAAGATTGCCAATTCAGTAAAAAAGCGCAGCCGTGAACACAGTTGCGCTTTTTTATTCCCGGGGGTCAATATTCAAGATGGCAACTGGGCAGGTTATTCTTCTGGATATAATCCTGATGATATTCTTCCGCACGATGAAACTGTTTCACTGGAACAATTTCCGTCACTATGTGCCGCTGACCCCACTTACCACTACGAGCCAACGCCAGTTTTGAGGCCTCAGCCTGCTCCTTCTGCTCTTTGTTATGAAAAAAAATCACGCTCCGATACTGGGTGCCGATATCACCACCTTGGCGATTGAGACTGGTGGGGTTGTGATTACTCCAGAAAACTTGCAGCAGCTCGGTAAATGAAACCTGGGCTTCATCGAACTCCACCTGAACCACTTCGGCATGGCCGCTGTTTCCCTGTTTTACCTCTTCATAGCGTTTGATTCTATCATCACCGCCCATATAACCACTGGTGGCGTTTAATACCCCGGGCACTTGACGAAAGAAATACTCCACCCCCCAAAAACAACCGCCACCGAATGTTGCTACCGCCATTGAATTTACCTCTAGATGTCCAGATGGCCAAAATTATGCGTGATAAGTTTTTCCGGCGCAAGTGGTGTATTTGTCGGAGTGGCTTTTTTGCTCCTTAGTTAGATAAGAACTATCTGAAACCAGTTCGCGAGCCTGGCATTGGATAGCTTTAGTCACATCGCCAACTTAATAAGCTGTGGTACTATGAAACCTTGCTCTCTGGCGCTGGTCTCAACAAGCAAACGCATTGCAACAAGTTCCCAGGAGACAGCGTTAATGGAAACAACAGCCAAATCGGCAATAAGAAGGAGTATTTCGTGTTACAAGCCCTGAAGGATAATCCTGACTTCCTGTCATTGACTCTGAATAACCCCAATTCATTGGAGAGTATTAGTGGCACGCTTGGCGACCACACCCGGATAGCGATTTGGGACACAGGAGTCTTGCTGTTTGAACCTCTGGACAACCAGAGTGATAAAGATATCGTGCTGTCATCCGGGGTACACGGCAATGAAACTGCACCTATCGAACTGTGTAATGGCATTATCAAGTCGCTGTTAAAGCAAGAAATACGGGTAGGGCAGCGAGTACTGTTCATGTTCGGTAACCCGGCGGCAATTAACCGTGGCACTCGTATTGTCGATGAAAACCTCAACCGGCTGTTCAGTGGCGAGCATTCAAATCCCCCCGGGCTGGTGAACCCGGAGCGGATCCGCGCCAAGAAGCTGGAAACTTATGTCACACGTTTCTTCGAAGACGCACCACAAGGGGCAAGACAGAGGATCCATTACGATCTGCACACCGCCATTCGGGGCTCCAAGCATGAAAAGTTTGCCATCTATCCCTATCGACCGGGTAAGGCTTACAGCCGTGAACAATTGATGTTTCTGGAGGCGGCCGGAGTCGATACCGTGTTGCTGCATCACGAACCCACAACCACTTTCAGCTATTTCTCGTCAAATCAGTTTGGCGCCGATGCCTTTACCATTGAGCTTGGCAAGGTTTACCCCATGGGACAAAACGATATGACACGTTTTATCGCCACCCGGGAGATGCTGAGCCGTTTGATCTGCAAGCAATCGCTCGAACTCGAGGAGCAGGCGCTTGAACGGGTTAATATCTATCAGGTCTGTAGGGTCATCAATAAGCAGGCCGACGACTTTGAATTTACCTTCGCCAGCGATGTGGAAAACTTCACGGCTTTCCCCAAGGGATATGTGCTGGCGCGGGAAGCGGGCCGGGATATTCGAGTAGAGCAAGACTCGGAAGCCGTGGTGTTTCCCAACGCCAAGGTGCCCATTGGCCAACGTACAGTGATCTGCCTGGTTCAGGCCACAGAGGTGCCATTGGCCTGAATTGTAAACCAATATATACGCGCCGATCCCATGCTAGTTGGCAAAGCACCCAAGGCGGGAGTTGCTTGCTAGTTTACGTTAACGTAATGTTCGGGGCGCGTACTGAAAAAATCGGTAGGGCCGGTTTCGAGCCGGACAAACCCAGAGATAACAAGAGCACACTATGAGCAACGCAACAAAGATGAATGAGACGGTGCATCGGGTGAGTTTTTTGAACAAGGACTCGCTGCATATCCCTGTACTCAAAATACTTCAGGCCGACGGCACCACCTATGAAGAGGCAGTATTGCCCGTCATAGATGAAGCCCTGTCACGCAAGATATTCGATACCTGTGTCTTTACCCGTGTCCTGGACGAACGTATGTTGGGCGCCCAGCGACAGGGAAGGATCAGTTTTTACATGACCTGTATCGGTGAAGAAGCCGCCGTTATCGGTAGTGCCGCAGCGCTGGATGACAAGGATGTGATCCTTGCCCAGTACCGCGAGCATGCGGCACTGCGTTATCGCGGCTTTACCACTGAGCAGTTTATGAACCAGATGTTCAGCAATGAGAAAGATCTGGGCAAAGGCCGGCAGATGCCTATTCACTACGGCAGCCGTGAACTCAACTATCAAACCATCTCTTCACCGCTGGCGACTCAGATCCCGCAGGCATCCGGCGTAGGTTACTCGCTGAAGATGCAGGGCAAGCGTAATGTGGCTATCTGTTACTTCGGTGAAGGTGCCGCCTCTGAAGGTGATTTCCATGCCGGTCTTAATATGGCCGCAGTTCACAAAGCGCCGGTCATCTTCTTCTGCCGCAACAACGGCTACGCCATCTCAACCCCTACGGAAGAGCAGTACGCCGGTAACGGCATAGCCAGCCGCGGCGTTGGTTATGGCATGCACACCATCAGAGTCGATGGTAACGATATGCTGGCGGTTCTGGCCGCAACTCAGCAAGCCAGAGCCTACGCGCTTGAAAACAACGCGCCTGTGCTGATTGAAGCCATGACCTACCGCCTGGGTGCCCACTCATCTTCCGACGACCCATCCGGTTATCGCTCCAAAGAGGAAGAAGCCAAGTGGCAACAGCACGACCCTGTGAAACGCTTCAAGTTGTGGCTTATCAACAAAGGCTGGCTCAAGGAAAGCGACGAGACCGAGCTGTATGAGAAGTATCGCGAGGAAGTGCTGGCCGCGGTAAAAGTGGCCGAAAAGGTTCCGGCACCAGCCATAGACGCCATCATAGAAGACGTTTTTGATCAGCCGACAGCGGCGCTCAAGCAGCAATTAACCGAGCTTAAGGCCCACGTTGCCAAGTATCCGAAAGCCTATCCTAAAACAGCAGGGAGATCATAAGCGTGGCACAGATGAATATGTTACAGGCCATCAATAATGCCCTGACTATAGCGATGGAAGCCGACGAAAAAATGCTGGTTTTCGGTGAAGACGTAGGCCATTTCGGCGGTGTGTTCCGGGCAACTTCCGGTTTGCAGGAAAAGTTTGGCCGTGAGCGCTGCTTCAATACTCCACTTACAGAGCAGGGGATTGCCGGCTTTGCCAACGGCCTGGCTTCCAACGGTATGACGCCGGTAGCGGAAATCCAGTTTGCCGACTACATCTTCCCGGCGTTCGATCAAATCGTCAACGAAGCGGCCAAGTTCAGATACCGCAGCGGCAACGAGTTTGATGTCGGCGGCCTGACCTTCAGAACCCCCTATGGCGGCGGCATTGCCGGCGGTCATTACCACTCCCAGTCACCGGAAGCCTACTTTACCCAAACACCCGGTCTTAAGGTGGTGGTTCCCCGTAACCCATACCAAGCCAAGGGTTTGCTGCTGGCCGCCATTCGCGATAAGAACCCAGTGGTCTTCTTCGAGCCCAAGCGCCTGTACCGCGCCTCTGTCGGCGATGTGCCGGAAGGCGATTATCAACTGGAGCTGGGTAAAGCCGAAGTGGTTCGTGAAGGTAAAGATATTACTCTGCTTGCCTGGGGCGCGCAGATGGAAATCATCGAGAAAGCAGCCGATATGGCCAAAGAGGAAGGTATTGACTGTGAAGTCATCGACCTTCGTACTCTCGCCCCTTGGGATGTGGAAACCGTGGCCGAGTCGGTGAAAAAGACCGGCAGATTGCTCATCAACCACGAAGCGCCGCTGACCGGTGGTTTTGCCGGTGAAATTGCCGCTACCATCCAACAGGAATGTTTCCTGTACCTGGAGTCGCCCATCAGCCGGGTCTGTGGTCTGGATACGCCATATCCATTGATCCACGAAAAAGAATATATGCCGGATGCGCTTAAAACCTTTGAAGCCATCAAGGCCTCGGTGAATTTCTAGGAGAGCCAGGATGATTAAAGATTTTATTTTGCCCGACATAGGCGAAGGTGTTGTCGAGTGTGAACTGGTGGAATGGTTGGTGACTGAGGGCGATAGCGTCGCCGAAGATCAACCCGTTTGTGATGTGATGACAGACAAGGCACTGGTGCAAATTCCTGCGCCTTTCCCCGGTGTTATCAGTAAGCTTTATTACGCCAAGGGTGAAATTGCCAAGGTGCATGAGCCTTTGTATGCCGTGGAAGTGGACGCTGTAGACAGTGAAGCGCCAGCAGCCAATGTGGCCGGCGCCGATACCGCTGCATCGCCTAGCACTAACGCTGCGGCTAGTGTCGGTAGCCAGGTGGAAGACTTTATGCTGCCGGATATTGGCGAGGGCATAGTCGAGTGCGAACTGGTGGAGTGGCTGGTCGAAGAAGGCGACACTGTGGTTGAAGATCAACCCATCTGTGATGTAATGACAGACAAGGCACTGGTGCAAATCCCGGCGATGAAGGCCGGTAAAATCGTCAAGCTGCACTACCGTAAGGGGCAGTTGGCCCAAGTGCATCAGCCACTGTTTGCCATTGAAGTTGCCGCTGAATCCGCCAGTGCACCTGTGGCTCAAACCGCTGCAGCAAGTGCATCATCTGGCTCAACCTCTGCCGCCTCTCAAGCCCAGAGCTGCTCGCAAACGGCTGGCTGCAGTATGGTGCCCCAAGGCAAGGCTCTGGCGAGCCCAGCGGTAAGACGTATGGCTCGCAGCCTGGATGTCGATATCGCCAAAGTGCCTGGCAGCGGCAAAAATGGCCGGGTCTACAAAGAGGATATTGAGCGTTTCCTCAAGGGGGCTACGCCTCAGGCACAAGCCCAACCCCAAACTTTGCCACAGGGCCAAGTGCAAACCGGCACAGCGGCAACTGCAAACGACAGGGTAGAGCCTATCAAGGGCGTTCGCGCTGTGATGGCGCGGATGATGACAGAATCAGTTTCCAGCATTCCGCACTTTACTTACTGCGAAGAGCTGGACTTGACCGAGCTTATCGCCCTTCGTGAAGCGATGAAGGCCAAGTACTCCAATGACGAGCTTAAGCTGACCATGATGCCTTTCTTTATGAAGGCCATGTCGCTGGCGCTGACCGAGTTTCCGGTGATCAACAGCCGAGTGAACGCCGATTGCACCGAGCTCACCTATCTTGGCCGTCATAACATAGGTATGGCCGTTGACTCCAAGGTTGGCTTGTTGGTGCCCAACGTTAAGGATGTGCAGGATAAGTCGATTCTGGATGTTGCCGCCGAAGTCACCCGTCTGACCCAGGCCGCGCGCTCGGGTAGAGTCGCACCTGCCGATCTTAAAGATGGCAGCATCTCTATCTCCAACATAGGCGCGCTGGGCGGCACTGTGGCGACACCTATCATCAATAAACCCGAAGTGGCGATTGTGGCCTTGGGTAAGGTGCAAACCCTGCCGCGTTTCAATGCCAAGGGTGAGGTCGAAGCCCGTAAACTGATGCAGGTCAGTTGGTCAGGTGACCACAGAGTAATAGATGGCGGCACTATTGCCCGCTTCTGTAATCTGTGGAAACAGTATCTCGAGCAGCCGCAGGAAATGCTGCTGGCGATGAGATAATCATAAAGGCCCTGCAATGCGGGGCCTTGTTTTAGGTGTGTTTCGGGAGCAGCACAATTCTTGCCTTCTTAAGGCATTGGCTTTATTTGATCCCAAACACAAAGTGGTTACGATTTGATGGCAGATTTCGTATAATCGCCAACAGTATTAGTCGCATTGGGTCTGTTATGAGTCAGGTAGCACCAAGCATAGAACACATTCAATATCCTTTCCCGCCAAAACCGGTTCCCTTGTCTGAACAGGAAAAAAGCGAATACAAAGCCAGGATCAAGCAACTGCTCAAGGAGCAGAATGCGGTGCTGGTTGCCCACTACTATACGGATCCTGAAATTCAGGCACTGGCCGAGGAAACCGGTGGCTGCGTTTCCGACTCGTTGGAAATGGCGCGTTTTGGTCGCGATCATCCTGCCAAGAAGCTCATCGTTGCCGGGGTTAAGTTTATGGGGGAAACCGCCAAGATCCTTAGCCCGGAAAAAACCATTCTGATGCCGACTCTGGAAGCCACCTGTTCTCTGGATGTTGGCTGTCCTATTGAGCAGTTCAGTGCCTTCTGTGATGCGCACCCGGATCACACTGTTGTGGTCTATGCCAACACGTCGGCTGCGGTCAAAGCCCGGGCCGATTGGGTGGTGACTTCCAGCATAGCGCTGGAAATCGTTGAACACCTGGATAGTGAAGGCAAAAAAATCATCTGGGGGCCAGACCGTCACTTGGGCAGCTATATTGCCAAGCAAACCGGTGCAGAAATGTTGATGTGGCAGGGCGAGTGTATCGTTCACGATGAATTCAAGGCCAGGGCCTTGCGTCAATTAAAGGCGCAGCACCCGAACGCCGCCATTCTGGTCCACCCTGAATCTCCGGCGAGTGTGGTGGAAATGGCCGATGCGGTAGGTTCAACCAGCCAGTTGATCAAAGCTGCCCAGACCATGGACAATGATACCTTTATCGTGGCCACTGACAGAGGCATCTTCTACAAGATGCAACAGGCAGCACCGGGCAAGACCCTGATTGAAGCCCCAACCGGCGGTGAAGGCGCCACTTGCCGCAGCTGTGCTCATTGCCCCTGGATGGCAATGAATGGCCTCAAGGCGATAGCCAGTGCGCTGGAAAGCCAGGACAACTGCCAGCATGAGATCTTTGTCGATGAAGCGCTGCGTCAAGGGGCTCTGGTGCCTCTGACCCGGATGCTGGATTTTGCCAAGACCCTCAACATGCAAGTCAAAGGCAACGCCTGATAAACCCACAAGAGTTTGAACCAAGTCAAAGAGCCTGCAAATGCAGGCTCTTTTTCCATTTACACTCGGTTTCATCGACTATACTTGCCGACGTATGCTAAAAATTGTATTTCATAGCAATAAATTAGTAAGTTAGCTGCTTAAAGGATGCATCAATGAAATGGCAATGGATTGAAAATCTTCCTCTGAAACACAAATTTCTCTTGGTTATCCTGCCGCCTTTTATTGCGGCAACCCTGTTTGGTATTTTGTTGTTCAGCGATCGGCTGTCGCTCGCCAATGGCCTGGAAGAAGTGCTGGATCTCAGTGAACTGGCGGTGGTTAACTCGGCGCTGGTGCATGAGCTACAAAAAGAACGCGGCATGAGCGCCGGTTATCTCGGCTCCAAGGGCAAGAGCTTTGCCGACAAACTACCGGGCCAGCGGCAACTCACAGATAATCAACTCCAACAATTCAATGATTTCTTGAATAATCATCAACTGCCCACCGATTTTGCCGCTGATTTAACCGAGGCAAGGAACAGCATTGCCCGCTTGAGAGAAATTCGCAGCCAGGTTGATAGACAAGGGATAAGCGTTGCTGAAGAAGTGGCGTTTTACACTCAGTTGAATAAATTACTGCTGTCGATTGTCGATCTCAGTGTACAGAAGGGCGGCGATCAACAAATTGCCATGCAAGCTGCAGCATTCTCGGCCTTTTTGCAGATGAAGGAACGCGCCGGTATCGAGCGAGCCGTACTGAGTTCAACCTTCGGCCAAAGTGAGTTTAAACCCGGTGTCTATCGCAAATTTATCACTCTGGTTTCCGAGCAGGACGCTTATCAGGAAAGGTTTGTGGCCTTGGCTGATGAAACCGCACTCAAGAATTTAAAGGTATTGCAAGCCCAAGCCGCAGTGGCTGAAGTGGCTCGCTTGAGGGAATTGGCCTTTGGTCAGAAAGCCGAAGATCTCCAATCTCAATCTCCCGAAACCTGGTTTACCCAATCCACAGCCCGTATCGATCTTCTGCATAAGTTTGAGCAACAGCTGTCAGACAAACTGCTGGCAGAGACTCTGAGTAAACAGCAAAGCGCAGCCAATCAGACCTGGCTTCTACTCGGGATCATGGTGATAGGTCTGATCATTGTCAGTCTGGTCTCCAGCATCATACTCAAGTATTTGCACGGCAGCTTGAGGGAGTTACATCAAGGCGTAACCCGAGCCCGGGCTCACTATGACTTAAGCGTGCGTTTGCCCCATACGGGCAAAGATGAATTTGGCGAGCTGGCCGAGTCTTTCAACAGTATGATGACCGACTTTGAACAGGTAATACTGCGCGTCCGCTCCAGCAGCAAGACCCTGCTTGGAGTGGTGCAACAGATGGAACAACACTCGACCCAGATGCAAGCCGATGTATCTGTTGGCTACAGTGAGACAGAACAAGTGGCTTCGGCGATGACAGAAATGAGCTCAACCGTACAGGAAATTGCCTCCAATGCGGTACGGGCCTCGGAAGCGTCCAATCAAGCCAGCACTGAGGCCAGGGAAGGGAGCCTGGAAGTGGGGCGCACGGCATCGGCCATCAATGAACTGGCTGAAGAGATTAGTTATGCCGCCGATGCAATATCCAAACTGGATAAAGATATTCACGGCATTGTCAGTGTACTGGAGGTCATCAGTGGCATAGCCGAGCAGACCAATCTCCTGGCTCTGAATGCCGCCATCGAAGCCGCCCGGGCCGGCGAAATGGGCCGCGGCTTTGCCGTGGTGGCCGATGAGGTGCGCAATCTGGCGCAGCGGGCACAATCTTCCACCGAAGATATTCGTAATATGACAGTAAGGCTCAAACAGGGCGCCGAAGTGGCGGTAGCCGCCATCACCAAAGGCAAGACACAGGCGGGTACCAGTGTCGATGAGGCCAATCGCGCCGGTGAGGAACTCAGACGCATAGTTGAGCACGTGGAGGTTATCGATAGCATGAATGAACAGATAGCTGCCGCGACCCATGAGCAGTCGGCCGTCTCAGAAGAGGTGAATCGCAACGCTATGAAGATCAGCGATATTTACCGCAATACTCAGGATATCGCCAATGAGCTTGGCAAACTCAATGAGCTGTTGATTAAAGACGCCAACAAGATGAGCGATGAGGTGAGTAAATTCCGCCTCAATGAACATTGATTGCAGCATTTTTCACCTGTTTTGTTCAGCAAACACGCAAACGGATATTATGGCGGATTTTTGCTTGACCGGCATTCGCCTTTTGCGTAAAGTACCGCTCCATCAAGAGGATAGAGATATCTCTTGCTGAATGTGTTGATACGCACAGTAAATAGTATTGATGCGGTGAGGTGTCCGAGTGGCTGAAGGAGCACGCCTGGAAAGTGTGTATACGGCAACGTATCGAGGGTTCGAATCCCTCCTTCACCGCCAGATTTAGACGACGGGGTTCAGTTTAGGCTGAACCCCGTTTTCGTTTGTAAAGCCCAGGGGATGATAGGGAAGTCATCTCAGACTGTTCTGTCCTTCAAGGCTAAAAACCAAGCGAACGGATGATAATGCGCGATAAAGCATTGACCCGGCCTTTGGAGTTCTCTATAGTAGCGCCCCGTTGAGACGCAATGTCCAACGTACGGTGAGGTGTCCGAGTGGCTGAAGGAGCACGCCTGGAAAGTGTGTATACGGCAACGTATCGAGGGTTCGAATCCCTCCTTCACCGCCAGATTCTGATAACGGGATCCAGTATTAACTGGGTCCCGTTTTTCATTTCCGAACCTAACCGACATCACAAACGGGCTGAAGTCATCCGTAGCGCACTTCGTTGTCATATCCATGACAAATTTCCTTTCTGAGTGAATATCCTTCAAGTAATAAATTAAATGACTCAGAATCTGCCAAGGAGACTGTAACCCGGGCGAGGACAATGGTATAAATGGAGCCGATTTGTCCCTACATGTCCAATTACAGGAAAGCTGTCATGATTTTTTCTCAGATTACCGCCGCGCCGGCCGATCCCATTCTTGGTTTAACCGAGGCTTTTAAAGCCGATCCCCGCACGGATAAAGTCAACCTGGGTGTTGGCATCTATAAGGATGAGGCTGGCCAGACCCCGGTACTCAAGTCGGTCAAGTTGGCAGAGGCCAAGTTGCTCGAAGAGGAAAAGACCAAGAGCTATCTCGGTATCGAAGGGGTTGCCCTGTATAACCAGGCGGTTCAACAACTGCTATTCGGTAAAGACAACGTCATAATCGCCGATGGCCGGGCAGTAACGGCTCAGGCGCCGGGAGGTACCGGCTCACTGCGGGTCGCTGCCGAGTTTGTCCTGAGCAACACAGACAGCAAAACCATTTGGATCAGCAACCCAACCTGGGCCAATCATAAGAACATTTTCGAAACCGCCGGGCTTGAGATCAAAGAGTACAGCTATTATCAGGCAGAAACCCATGCTCTCGACTTCGATGCCATGATGACAGATCTGCAACAGGCGAGTGAGGGTGATCTTGTGCTGCTGCACGGCTGCTGCCACAATCCGACCGGTATCGATCTGAATATCAATCAATGGCAGCAAGTTGCCAAACTGTGTGCCGAAAAGGGCTTGGTTCCCCTGTTTGACTTTGCCTATCAGGGCTTTGGCACTGGAATTGAAGAAGATGCCCAAGGGCTCAGAGCCGTTGCCGCCTTGGTGCCGGAGCTGCTGGTTGCCAACTCTTTCTCGAAAAACTTCGGGCTCTATAATGAGCGTATCGGCGCCGTGACTCTGGTGGCCAAAGACAGTGAATCTGCTGCCCGGGCTTTCAGTCAGGTTAAGCGTACCATTCGCGCCAACTACTCAAACCCGCCGGCTCATGGTGCCATGATTGTCAGCACTATTCTCAACGACGTTGAACTTAATGCCCTGTGGCAGCAAGAGCTGACTGAAATGCGCCAGCGCATAGCCAGCATGAGAACCCTGTTCGTTGAGAGCCTCAAGGCCGAAGGCGTCGATCGCGACTTCAGCTTCATCTCTCGTCAAAACGGTATGTTCAGCTTCTCGGGCCTCAACAAGGAACAAGTTGCCAGGCTTAAAGATGAGTTCGGCGTCTACATTGTCGGCTCCGGCCGTATCAGTGTTGCCGGGATGACCAAGACCAATATGCCGGTTATCTGCAAGGCGATAGCCAAGGTGCTCTAAGCCTGTTGGATTTTGCCAAACTTAAAAAGGACAGCTGCAGCTGTCCTTTTTACTTATCCGGCCACAAAAACCTGTCTTAAAAAATGCTGCTCAGGCAATGAGTTTCTTCGGCTGCAGAGCTTGCACCAGCGCGCTGACCAGGGCGTCTCTGTCGTGGCAGCCACTCTGGATTGGGTCGGCAAGCGGCGAGCGATAAATCAATCCTTCCTGCGCAGGCTGACCATGACACAGCACAGCATCAATACGCCCGGTGCCTATGAGTTGCTGACACCAATCCAGTTTGGCATTGAGACTGAGTTCGCCCGCCACAGAAGCCTCGGGCTTCAGATTATCGATAAATACCACTTTAGCGGCGCTGTTTTTAATGGCGGCGGCCAACTCGGGCAACAGCAAAGGCGGCATCAAGCTGGTGAGAAAGCTTCCCGGGCTTAAAATTATCAGTTCGGCAGCTGTCAAGGCCGCCACCGCTTCCTCTGTGGCCCGAACCATAGGTTCAAGATTCATTGCCACGGGCCGCTCTGCCATGCTGTCGACTTCCAGTTCACCAAACACCTTACTGCCGGAGACATCGAGTGCCAAAAGGTGTGTGGGTTGTTCCGACATGGGGTACAGACGGGTCTCGATTTTGAGCAGGCCGCGGATAAGATTGATAGCCTCAAGCGGCCGGACGCAGAGCTGATCCAACGCAGTCAGGATAAGATTGCCCAGGTTATGGCCGCTGAGCTCGTCCTGGCCATCAAATCTGTATTCGAACAACAAGGAGCCAACAGAAGGTTTATGGGCCAGCTGGCTGAGACAGTTGCGCAGATCGCCCCAGGCGATACAGTCATTGCTGTTTCTTAACCTGCCAGTGCTACCGCCATTGTCTGTTGTCGCCACTATGCCGGTGAGGTGGTTACCCAGAAACGCCAAGGCTGACAGGACTCTTCCCAAACCATGGCCACCGCCAATGGCAACAACTTGCCGATATTGACTGAACAACTGCGCTTGCATAGCGGATCCTTGCTGCGGTTTCAAACCCTTACATTCTACATTAGTGGGGGAAAGCTGCCAGCGGCTGATTTTGTGAAAAGAGATATCTGACATATAATGCGCGGACATTTTCCCCGTAACCTTTGGGCAACAGGCAAAAGGAAAGACTGATTGAAAACCGGAAAACTTGGCTCATTTACCCTGGCACTGGCTTTGGTGATCCTGTCGGTATTGGCACTGAGAGTGTATTTGATACCCAGCTTGAAAACCGCCGAGCAGACTTCAGCGCCACTGATAAAGAACCAATTGGGCGTCAGCTTGATCCCCGATTTCAGCAGTATCAGTGTTGTCAGCGACAAGAAACAGGCGTTTTTTGACTTCCTGCGTCCGGCGGTGCAAAAACAAAACCGGATTATCGCCGAGGAACGTAAATTCCTCGAGCAGGTGCAAAAACATCTGCAAAACCAGCATCAGCTCAATGATGCCGAGCAATATCGTATTCAACGCTTGGCGGAAAAGTATCAATATGCCATGCGCGCTATCGATAGCGACAGCATCAATAAATTGCTGCGTCGGGTCGATGTGATCCCCGAATCTATGGTACTTATCCAGGCGGCCAATGAGACCGGCTGGGGCAGCTCACGCTTTGCCCGCGAAGGACTCAATTTCTTTGGCCAATGGTGTTTCAAGAAAGGCTGCGGCTTGGTGCCGCAGTCACGCACCGAGGGTATGTCCCATGAGGTTGCGGTATTTAAATCGGTCGATGATTCCGTGGCTTCCTATATGCGCAATCTTAATTCCAATGCAGCCTATTCTCTGTTTCGCTCCATTCGCGCCGATCTCCGTAGCCAGCAAGAACCGCTGACCGCTGAAAAGCTGGTCTATGGTTTGGTCAACTACTCGGAGCGTCAGGAAGCCTACATAGACGAATTGCTCGATATGCTGCGTCACAACGAAGAATATTTGGTGGATAACCATGTCGAAAAAACTGCTGTTTAGTGCACTCTTGTTGCTGTCACCCTCTTTGATGGCGAGCCAGGTATCTTTGAACTACGCCGACTTTTACGCACGGATGAAAGTGATGAATAAGGGGAATTATCAACTCATAGATCTGGCGTTTACAGTGCCTGAAACCCAGAGCTGTCAGGTGAAAGCCGGCAGTATAAGTACAGAGACTGAGCGCTTTCCGCTGACCTTCGATGCCGGCCAACGGCTATTCATTCCCTTTGATGAAAAACTCAAGAATGCCAGGGCCTTGATTAATCTTGAGATTGCAGGTGAAGGGCAAGGCTGTGGCATTGGGATGCAGCTCAGAGTGCGTAATCCCAAGCAAGAATACAGCGGCGACGAGCTGAGAAACATCAGCAGTCAAATGAATGAAGCGCTGAAGCAGATGCAAGGCTTTCCCATGAAGTACTTCGCCAAGCCTATCTCGGGTTTGAGCATAGAGTTTAGCGGCAGTGAAAATGGTGCTTGGTTCGATGGCCGCCACCAGGCGCTGGATAAGCGCTATGAACTCAGTAACGAGGAAATCGCGTTACTTGAGACGCTGAAGTTTGACGCTACACCCAAAGTTATCAGCCCTTGGGTCGCGCCAGGCAAATGACAAACGAGTAACCGCTAAACCCGCTGTCAAACCGTTCGGGTAAGTTAGTTATGGTCAAACAAAGCAGAGCCTCGCATTGCGGGGCTTTTTTATGTCGTATGAAGCACAGGTTCAACATGAAACCGATATATCGCCTCTCCTGCAACATATAGAATAATGCGGTTAGCATTTTGAGATCGGAAGTAAAATGATTGAATTAAAGCAGGCTATCGTGACTGAGATTGGGCAATTCGTGGCAATGGAACAGTTGCAAAATACGGCCGGCTTTATCATGCCTTATCCGGCGGAAAAGCATCTGGCCGAAATGACGAAGGATACTGTCCACTATCTTTCGATTTATCAAAATGAGTTACTCGCGGGTTTTATGATTTTGGTCGAGGATAAGCCGAAGGAGATAGAGTTCAGAAGAATTGTTGTCGCCCATAAGGGTCAAGGTTTAGGTCAAAGAGCGATGCAATTGATGGAAGAGTATTGCCTTAATGAGTTAAACGCTTCACGTATCTGGCTCGATGTATTTGCTGCTAATCAGGTTGGCCGCCATATCTATCAAAAGCTGGGCTATTGTGAATTCGATACTACTGAGGTCAATGGCAAGCGTTTGCTGTTTATGCAAAAGTGGCTTTAGTTTTGATAGTGGCTTTAGTTTTGATGAAGTAAACGGCAGTAAACAGAGCATTTCCGAACAAGCACCAAGTGCTTGTTCGGAATAGGTGTATCAAGGCTGATAGATGCCAACCACTTCGATACGTTGGCTTTGATCAGCATGTTTGGCGGCACTGTCGAGATCGATATGACCGCTGTTGCTGACATCCATAAAGTCAAAGGCGGGTAAATCGGCTTCGGCAACTTCCCCGCTGGCAGGAGCATCCGGATTGCGCTCCAGTGCCATAAAGTCAAACACTGTGCGGTCAACACCCTGGGACGGCGCGGTATTTTGCATCGCAGTAAAGATGGTTTCGATACGCCCGGGGAACTGTTTGTCCCACAATTTGAGCATATTTTTGACTTCGGCGCGCTTGAGGTTTTCCTGGGAGCCGCAAAGGTTACAAGGAATGATAGGGAAGGCTTTCAGTTTGGCGTATTCGGCAATGTCTTTTTCTCGGCAATAAGCGAGGGGACGGATCACCATATTGGCACCATCATCCGATAGCAACTTGGGTGGCATGGCCTTCATCTTGCCACCATAGAACATGTTGAGGAACAGGGTTTCTATGATGTCGTCTCTGTGATGGCCCAGCGCTATCTTGGTGGCTCCTATTCGCTGGGCAAACCCATAAAGGGTACCGCGGCGCAGCCTGGAACAAAGCGAGCAGGTGGTCTTGCCTTCGGGGATCTTATCTTTGACTATCGAATAAGTGTCTTTTTCTAGAATATGGTAGGCCACGCCTAAACTATCCAGATAGGCCGGCAGCACTTCTTCCGGGAAGCCGGGCTGTTTCTGATCCAGATTGACGGCGACAATTTCAAACTGCACAGGTGCACGCTGCTGCAGGTTCAACAAAATGTCCAGCATGGCATAGCTGTCTTTGCCGCCGGAGAGGCAGCACATCACGCGATCGCCTTCTTCAATCATGTTGTAATCAGCAATGGCACTGCCGACTTCGCGGCGTAAACGCTTTTGCAGTTTGTTGAGACGAGTGATTTGTTTCTTATCCAGCTCTTGCATAACTTCAGACATAAAAAAATAAGCGCCCAGTAACACTATGGTTCAGGGCGCGTATTATTCCAGCTAAAGTCGGTCGGGTAAAGGGGCGACTCAGGCCAGAGGCGACTTATAACCGTCGGGTTTTACCGCCAGCAGATCGCAGTTGACCGAATCTATCACATGTTCTGCCGTGTTGCCGATAAGCGCGGCAGAGAAACCGGTACGACCCACAGTACCGAGAACGACCAGCTCGGCGTCCAGTTGCTCCGCCAGCTCAGGGATAACATCCTCAGGTAAACCTTCTTTCACGTGGCAGTGGGCGGTATCGACCCCGTAACTGTTGGCCAGATAATTGACCCGCTGCTCATGCTGCATACGAATGGTTTCGTTGTAGGTGTGGGCATCAAAGTCCGGCAGTTCAATCGCCAGGTTGACCGGAGTTCCGGGATAACCGTTGACAAGGTGTACCTCGGCATCGAACTTGGCCGCCAATTCCTGGGCATGTTCAATGATCTTGCCGTTCAGGGATTGATGCTCCTCATCTTCAGAGGCAACGTTGACAGCGCAGAGAATTTTGCCTTTCACCGGCCAGTCATGCTGTTTTACCAGCAATACAGGCACTGGAGCCTTACGCAACAAGTGCCAGTCGGTGGGGGTGAAAATAACGGCCTTGAGTTTGTCGTGCTCATGGGTGCCTTTGACTATCAGGTCGTACTCTCCCTGAATGGCAAAGTTGATGATGCTCTCGAAGGGGCGGTTATGCCACAGTACTTCGCTGTCCATCTCGAGTCCGGCTTGCTGATGCGGCTTGAGCAGATCGGCAATCCAGGCTTTGCGTTGATTGATAACCCCCTGACGCATGGCCTCACGTTCCTGATTGGAAAGAATAGAGGTCATTTCATAGGAGAAATCAAAGATGGACAGAAAGACAGTGATCTTGGCCTTGCTGCGAGTGGCGAGTTCCACCGCGCGGGCAAGGGCAGGCTGTTTTTCCGATGTAGGGTCGACTACGACCAATAGCTTTTGATAATCCCTCATGGCTTTTTCCTTATTCCGCAGGATATACCTATATCATGCGATATTGGCTGTGATTTGTATTGCTTGAGATCAATATATTGAATCGCTTGCTATCTTGCTATCCGGGCGGCTCCTGCCAGCCTGTCGAGCTCTTCAAGATCCAGTATAGTGATATATTTTCCTTTTACTTCAATCAGTCCGGCCTTTTGGAACCGTCCCAGCAAACGGCTGATAGTTTCCACCGTCAGGCCAAGATAGTTGCCTATATCACCACGGGTCATGGTGAGGCGAAATTCCCTGGGGGAGAAGCCGCGGCTACCGAATCGGGCTGCTAGGTTACTGATGAAGGCCGCCAGGCGCTCTTCGGCATTCTTTTTGCTGAGCAGCAGGATCATCCCTTGGTCACTCATGATTTCATTACTCATCAGGCGCATGATCTGCTGCCTGAGTTTGGGCATGGTGCCGGAGAGTTCATCCAAAGTATTAAAGGGAATTTCACACACCATAGAGGTTTCCAGGGCCTGGGCAAAACTCTGGTGTGATTGGGCATGGATACCGTCAAAGCCTATGACATCACCAGCCAGGTGGAAACCGGTGATCTGCTCATCGCCCTGTTCTGTGATGGTATAGCTTTTAATCGTTCCGGAGCGGATAGCATACAGAGATTTCAACGGATCTCCGGACTTGAACAACTGTTCACCCTTCTGAATGGGTTTCTTGCGCTCGATAATATTGTCAAGCTGATCCAACTCATTGGTGTTGAGCGTAAAGGGAATACATAAGGTCCCCATGCTGCAATCATGACAATGAATGGTACAGCCCCCGGCAGCAGGGCGACGATGCTTGTTATTGTCTATTGTCATAGTCTTTCTCAAGTAAAGCGACTCTTCCCATGTTAAACCAATTCACCGACCCCGGCTAGTCAAGCTGAGCCAGGGCGATATAGAGTGTTTGGATCCCGAAGCCAACCAGGAGTAAACCGGCAATCAAGCGTACGGCGCGCTTTTGAGCCCAGTCGGCCAGCGCCTTGGCGGCCACTCCGGCGCTGAGCAAGGCAGGTAATGTTCCCAAACCGAAACAAAGCATGATTAGCGCGCCCTGGCCGGCACTGCCGCTGGCCACTGCCCAGGTGAGAGTGCTGTATACCAGGCCACAGGGCAGCCAGCCCCAAACCATGCCGGCCACCAAAGCTTGCCCGGGATGAGTTACAGGTAACACTTTTTGGGACAATGGCTTAAGTAAACGCCACAATCCTTGACCAAGACGCTCAATCTGCACCAAACCGGCCCAGATGCGGGCAATGTAGAGGCCCATGGCGATCATCATCACACCGGCAATGAGCCTGAGCACCAAGAGGTAGATATCGATATCAAACAGCATGCCAAGCCCGGCGGCAGAACCGCCCACTAAAGCGCCGGCCAGGCTGTAACTGAGAATACGACCAAGGTTATAGGGAAGCAGAAACGAGAGTTGTTGCGCCAACGGATTCTGGCCTCGATGGGCAGCGGGAAGCTGGCTGGAAAAGGCGCCCACCAAACCGCCGCACATACCAAAGCAGTGTCCGGCTCCCATCAGGCCCACCAAAAAGGCGCCGGTGAGGTTATATTCCATTGCCTCTATCCTGAGGCGCTTGAGTGACTTCAGCTTCAGCCGTTTGAGATTGCTCCTGTTGCGCCTTGTTGTCCAAAGGTTCCTCATCAAACAGAATCGACACACTGTGGCGCTCGAGATCGTCAAATTGATCCGATTTTACCGCCCAGAAGAAGACACCAACAGCAATCAGCACAAACAGCATGGCGATGGGGATTAGTACGTAGATAATACTCATAAGCGAACCCTGAGAAGTCTGAGGCTGTTGCTGACAACGATCAGCGAACTGGCCGACATGCCGATGGCGGCGATATATGGTGCGACATGGCCTGTAACGGCCAGAGGCAGTATAAGAAGGTTATATCCCAAAGCCCAGGCAAGATTTTGGCGAATGATACGATTGGCTTTACGGGCAACCGCTATGGCTTGAGTAAAACGCCATAGATGATCGCCAAGCAAAATCAGATCGGCGCTGTTTTTCGCCAGCGCAGTGCCACTGCCCATGGCGATAGAGAGATCGGCGCCGGCAAGCACAGGGGCATCATTGATGCCGTCGCCGAACATGGCCACCTTATGTTGCTGTTGCAAACGGCGTACATAATCGAGTTTATCTGCCGGGCTCATGTCTGCGTGCACTTCCGCTATGCCCACTTGCCGAGCCAGGGATTCCACATGGGGCCGGGTATCGCCGCTGGCAATCGCCAGACGGATATTGTTTGCCTTGAGAGCCTCGACCGTATCCTTGGCGTCTTCCCTCAGCCTGTCCTGCAAAACAAAACTGGCCACCAAGCCTTGCTCATCGGCAAGGAACACTTGCTGCTGTTCACTGGCGGCGAGCTCGATTCCAACAAACTCGGCGTTGCCTATCTTAAAGTCGCAACCGTTGATCTTGCCGCTGATGCCGCGAGCCACCTGATGATGCACCTCGTTGGCTTCAAGAGCGCCGGCATAAGGGCTAAAGGCCAGGGCTATCGGGTGCAGTGAACCGGCTTCAAGCGCTGCCGCCACTTGTTGCACCTGCAACTCGCTATACTCAGCCTCACGGCCTTTGGTGATGCGGGTTTCCAGCAAGGTCAGATTGCCGCAGGTGAGGGTACCTGTCTTGTCAAAGACCACGGCATCAATTTGCGGCAACTTTTCAAACACTCCTGCTTTACGGGTAATCACCCCCAGGCGGGTGAACAGCGCAGTGGCGCAGGTCACAGCCGTCGGGGTTGCCAAGGCCAGCGCACAGGGGCAGGTAGCCACCAATACAGATAGAGTGACCCAGAAGGCGTCTTCGGGCGAGAACTGGTGCCATACCAGATAAGTGATGGCTGCGATGCTGAGTATGGTGCCGGAGAAATAGCGCGACAGCTTGTCGGCCGTCATGGCGACGGCTGGCTTATTATTGGAGGCCAGTTCCTGCAAACGGATGATCTCTGCCACCAGTTGGTCCTGGCCTATGGCGTTCACCCGTACTTTAAGCGGTTGATCCTGGTTGATGGTACCGGCATAAACCTGAGCTCCCGGTAGTTTGCTTTGTGGCATCTGCTCACCGGTGAGCATGGCCTCGTTGACGGCGGAATGGCCTTGCTCTACCAAGCCGTCGGCGGGGATCACTTCCCCAGGGCGAACCAGTACCAGATCGCCTATTTGCAAGCGCTTGGCGGGGATCTCTTCGCTGCTGCCATCATCCCCGATACGCTTGGCGGTCAAGGGCACCAACTTATGCAGGTTACTCGAACTGACCGAGGCTTTCTGCCGCGCTGCCTGCTCAAAATAGCGCCCAAGCAGCAGGAAGAAGGTGAACATGGACACAGACTCGAAATAGACTTCGCCAGTGCCTTGCACTGTCGCGATACAGCTGGCGATATAGGCGCCGCAGATGGCAATGGAGACAGACACGTCCATATTGAGCCTGCCTGCGAGCAGGGCCCGCAGGGCACTGAAATAGAAAGGCTGCGCTGAGTAGAACACCACAGGTGCGGCAAACATCATGCTCACCCAGCGGAAATAGTCGCGATATTCCACCTCAAGCCCGGTAAAGTAACCGGCGTACAGCGCCAGGGCGAACATCATTACCTGCATGGTGGCAAAGCCCGCCAAGCCAAGCCTCAACAGAAACTTACGGCTGTTCTTTTTACTCTGAACTTCCTGATCATCCAGCTGGTAAGGTGCTGCCTGATAGCCGATGCGGCCGATTTGATTGAGTATTTCAGACAGTTTGATGTCGGCCGGGCGCCAGCTGATGAGGGCTCTTTGAGTGGTAGAGTTGACCTGCACTGAGACTATGCCGGGCAACTGCTTGACTTTGTGCTCGATGAGCCAGGCGCAGGCGGCACAGGTAATGCCGTCAATCGATAGCGAGACAGAGGTTTGATTACCCTGATCGTGCACAAAGTCCTGTTGCACTTCGGGAAGGTCGTAGGCACTGAAGGTTTTGAGCTCATCCGGCACCAGGGCGTTTTGCCTGCTGCCGGGTTCGGAGCGAAATTTATAGTAATTGGTCAGCCCGGCATCCATGATGGCCTGAGCCACCGCCTGACATCCAAGGCAACACATGGGCTGAGCCTGACCATCAATCACTGTACTGAACTGCATGCCCGTGGTGACAGGCTCCCCACAATGAAAACAGACTGTATGTGTCATGACAGCACTCAATTGAGCCAGTAGGTTTTATCCGCTTCTATCTGCAGTCTTTGCTGCAAACGCCATTTACGGTCAAATCCTTCGACTCGTACAACCCAGGCGCCATCTAGCGACTCATTGGGAATATAGCGATACACCTTGGAGGCATCGGCAGTCAGCATTTGGGTAAAATCCTTTTCTGCCAGAGTAGGGTGGTAAAACTCCAGGTTCAGTGCCGCCAGATACTCTGGGCCGCCGTGCTGGGTTATCAGGAGTTCGCCATTGTGCCATTCAAGGGAAAACTGCATTCCCAATTGACGGGCATATTGAATTTTATGGATGTCCTGGTTAATTGCCTTGCCGTTTTTGTAGTAGTCATCGGCAACCAGGGAGTCTGAGTTGGTGAGGGCAATACGCAGAGTGGCAAAACTGGCTATAACGGCACACATGGGCAAAACGATAAGAAACCAAGGCCAGAACTGCTTATACCAGGCTTGTGGAGCGCTCATACTGTTTACCTACTATTCTATTTGGGCGGCTATTCTATCGCGAAAGCGGTTTTTTAAAAACAAAGGCCCCGAAATTATCGAGGCCTTTGAAAAGTCAAACGAACTTACTTCTCAGCCTGATGTGACAAGCTATATACGTAAGCTGCAATAACGTGAACTTTCTCTTCACCGAGAACGTCTTTCCACGCCGGCATAACGCCACTGCGGCCGTTCTTGATGGATTCCATGATCACGCCACGGCTGCCGCCGTAAAGCCAGACATTGTCGGTCAGGTTAGGGGCGCCCATCAGCTTGTTACCTTTGGCATCCATACCGTGACAGGCAAAACAGCCCTTCATAAATGAACCTTGGCCCTTGGCGGCCAACGCGGCATCATGTTCACGACCGGACAGGCTCACTACGTATTCAGCCAGACCAGCAATTTCGCTGTCATCGATAGGCAGACCACCTTTAGGCGGCATCATACCGTGACGACCGTTCATTATGGTGGTCTTGATAGTTTCCAGCTCGCCGCCGTACAACCAGTCACCGTCGGTCAGGTTGGGGAAGCCTTTGCCACCGCGACCAGCTGAGCCGTGACACTGGGCACAGTTCTGCAGGAACAGACGGCCACCGACTTTCAGGGCTTCTTCGTTCTTGACCAGCTCGGCCAGTGGCGTTGCTTTGTAAGCTTCGAAGATAGGGCCGTACTTTTCATCGGCCAGCTTCACTTCCTGATCGTACTGAACCCAACGGCCTTCTTCCGTTGCGTCAGCAATCGCCTTGGCGGAGTCGGCCTTGATGCCTTTTTCGGTGCCTATGCTCTGGTTGGAACTGCTCCAGCCAAGCAGGCCTTTGTAGTTACCCAGGCCAGGGTAGAGCACCAGGTAGAGCAGACCAAAGACGATGGTGATATAAAAGAGATAGCTCCACCACTTAGGCAGTGGGTTATTGATCTCCTGAATACCATCATAGCTGTGGTCCATCAGGTCGCCTTCTTTAATCTCCGGCGTGGTGTTTTTGGAGCAGAGCCGTAGCAGAATAAAACATCCTGCGATCACCAGTAAGCTGAGTACGGTGATCCAGATACTCCAGAAGTTACTCATTAACATTATTTGTGTTCTCCTGAGTCCTTCGCATTCTGGTGTTGTTCCTCATCGGAAAACACCAGATTAGCTGCTTCGTCGAATTGCTTTTGACGACGCGAGCTATATGCCCAAGCAAATATCCCGACAAAAACCAGGATCAAAACCAGCGTAATAATCCCTTGCATTGTGCCGTAGTCCATATTTGCCTCCTTATTTCAGTGCGTGTCCCAGCGACTGCAGATAGGCTATCAGCGCCTGCAGTTCTGTCTTGCCTTCAACGGCTTTTTGGGCGCCTTCGATATCTTTATCTTCGTATGGCACACCAAAACCACGCATCACTTCCATTTTCTTGGCTGTGTATTCACCTGTAAGGGTGTTTTCAGCAAGCCAAGGGAAGGCAGGCATGTTGGACTGAGGAACAACGGCACGGGGATCGATCAGGTGAACTTCATGCCATTTGTCACTGTAACGACCACCCACACGGGCCAAGTCGGGACCAGTACGCTTGGAACCCCACAGGAAGGGGTGATCCCAAACCGACTCACCGGCAACCGAGTAGTGACCGTAACGTTCGGTTTCGGCACGCAGCGGACGGATCATCTGGCTGTGACAGTTGTTACATCCTTCACGGATATAGATATCACGGCCTTCCAGCTGCAGGGCTGTGTAAGGCTTGAGACCGGCAACCGGCTCAGTGGTATCTTTTTGGAAGATAAGCGGCGTGATCTGCACCAGGCCACCAATACTGATGGCAATCACTGTGAAGATACCCAACAGGCCGACGTTCTTCTCAACTATTTCATGATTGAATTTCATCGTTACTGCTCCTTATGCGGCTTTGGCTTCTGCGATGGCAGGCAGAGAGTCTTTAGGGGCATAAACAGTGCGCAGCACGTTGTAAGCCATGATCAGCATACCCGTTACGAAGAAACAACCACCCAGGAAGCGGACGAAGTAGAACGGATAAGAGGCTTCCAGACTTTCAACAAAGCTGTAAGTCAGGGTGCCGTCTGCGTTCACTGCGCGCCACATCAGACCTTGCATTACACCGGAGATCCACATGGCAACGATATAAAGTACGGTACCGATAGTCGCCAGCCAGAAGTGCAGGTTCACCAGCTTGGTGGAGTACATGCGGCCATGACCAAACAGCACTGGGATCAGGTGGTACAGAGAACCGATAGACACCATGGCAACCCAGCCAAGTGCACCAGAGTGAACGTGACCAATGGTCCAGTCGGTGTAGTGAGACAGAGCGTTTACTGTCTTGATGGCCATCATAGGACCTTCGAAGGTAGACATACCGTAGAAGGACAGAGATACCACCAGGAAGCGCAGAACCGGATCGGTACGCAGTTTATGCCAGGCACCGGACAGGGTCATGATACCGTTGATCATACCGCCCCATGAAGGAGCGAACAGGATCAGTGACATCACCATACCCAGAGACTGAGTCCAGTCGGGCAGGGCAGTGTAATGCAGATGGTGAGGACCGGCCCAGATATACAGGGCAATCAGAGCCCAGAAGTGGACGATCGACAGACGATAAGAGTAAACAGGACGCCCGGCTTGCTTGGGAACGAAGTAATACATCATTCCGAGGAAACCGGCAGTCAGCAGGAAGCCTACCGCGTTATGACCGTACCACCATTGCACCATGGCATCGACAGCACCGCTATACAGTGAATAAGACTTCCACAGGCTGACAGGAACAGCCATGGAGTTCACTATGTGCAGTACGGCGACTGTGATAATGAAGGCGCCAAAGAACCAGTTGGCCACATAGATGTGGGAAGTGGTTCGTTTGATAATGGTACCGAAGAACACGGTCGCATAAGCGATCCAGACTACGGCGATGGCGATATCAATAGGCCATTCCAGTTCGGCGTATTCTTTACTGCTGGTGATACCCAGCGGCAAAGTGATTACGGCCGAGAGAATGATGGCTTGCCATCCCCAGAAGGTGAATGCAGCCAGTTTAGGTGCAAACAGACGGGTCTGACAGGTGCGTTGAACGACATAATAGGATGTGGCGAAAAGGGCTGATGTGCCGAACGCAAAGATCACAGCATTGGTATGTAACGGTCTTAAACGACTGAAAGTTAACCAAGGAGTCTCAAAGTTCAGCTGTGGCCAGATTAACTGAGCCGCGATAAGTACACCTAATGACATACCAATAATGCCCCACAAAACTGTGGTTAAGGCAAATTGGCGGACAACGGTGTAATTGTAATCAGCGCCTGTTGGCTGGGAATGGTTCATCATATTGCTTCCACTGCTTATTACTTTTACTTGTTGTTCAGTAAAGGACTGGCCTTTACCTGTTATAAAATGACTCGAGTGAAGGCGTCCCCTATGAGAGTCACACTCTTGTGTCAATGGCTTAGCCTGCATATTTGTGACAAAACGTCAGGCGATGCAATGATACTTGAGCTACGTCAAAAAAGATACCAATCTGCCGGACACATTGTTGATCCAGATCAAACTTGACCATAGAATGTTAACACCTTGCAGCATAAGGTGAAATTTTATGCATAGTGCGACTCTCCCCAAGCTATTTGGCGCCGTTTTCAGCCTACTTTTGCTCCTGGGTTGTGACCAAGCTCAAACTCCCCGGACGACCCAAACTGGCGCAGATCTCGATTTATGTGATTTTTCCGTTACCGATTGTGTTAAAAAATTGGGTGAGCAGCAGATCTCCCTGATGCTAAACCCAAGCTTTGCCCCCAGCGAAAAGCCTATTCACTGGCAGCTTGGCTTTAATCGCCCGGTATCCAATCTCAAACTTCGTGTCGAGGGCCGGGATATGTTTATGGGAGTCATTCCTATGACGCCGTCTGCCACCGAAGGGGAAGCATTCGAGGGCCAACTGATTTTCGGCTCTTGCAGCAGTGGTTATATGGTATGGCGGGTGTTTGTCAGTTGGCAGCAGGGCACAGAGCAGTACTCAACTTGGTTCGACTTTCTCGCCGACAGCCATAAGCAGAAACAGCCATAAGTTGGAATCGGACATTTTGCCTGAAAACCACTGCAAGACTAAAAATCTCGTATACAACGGGCCTGCTCAAATGGCTCGCATCTCAATTTTCGCTATGCAGAACCACTCCCCGGTGTGCAAACAGCTTAAGGCTCGGCGTCATCGCGCCAATTGTTTTTTATTTTGATAAAGATATCTATGTTATCAATAAACAGCCTTAGAAAGTCCGGGTCAAAATGGCTGCCACTGCAGGACTGCATCTCGCTCAGTACCTCATCGAGCGGCCAGGCCGGCTTATAGCAGCGGGCGTGTGACAGGGCATCGAACACATCGGCAATGGCAACGATTCTGGCGAAGGGATGTATCTCTTTACCTGAGAGGCCTCTGGGATAGCCACTGCCATCATACTTCTCATGGTGTTGCAGGGCGATTGTGCCGGCGGCCTTTAAAATGGGCCGCTCTGAATTAGCCAGGATCTGATGGCCGATTATCGGGTGTTGCCGCATCACATCCCACTCAATATCGTCCAGTTTCCCCGGTTTGAGCAGCACATTGTCGGGAATGGCTATTTTCCCTATGTCATGCATGGGCGCAGCGCGCTTGAGCAGATCGGCCTGCGTTTCCGGCAGGCCGGCAAGCAGCGCCAGTTCATGGCAATACTCAGCCATACGCTTAACATGATTGGCCGCTTCCTTGGAGCGGCTCTCCACCACATCACCGAGACGTAAAATAAGCTCCGACTGAGTATCTTCCACTTCCTGATTCAGCAGCAGGTTTTCGAACGCCACCCCGACATTGATGGCAAAAATGTCGATAAGCTGTTTATCCAGATCGGTCAACTGGCTGACCGAATCCATATAAAGCAGGTTGACCCAGTTATTTTGGGCCGGAAAGTAGCCCACAAAGCAATCATCCCGATAAAGACAACGCTGCTCTTTCAAGGCTTCTTCCATCAGCGACTGAATATGAGAAGGCAAGGGCTTCTCATGGTGGTTGGTAAACTCACCAGTGGCGGCCAATATCTGAATTTTGTTGCCGTTACCCGGCTCTGTTACCGCATCCATGGCATTACAGCCGAGTATGGTGGTGGCGTCTTTGAGCTCAAGCAAGTTGGCCACCTGAGTCAGCAAACCATCAGCAAATTTGTGCAGGGTACGCAATTCAAACAGGCCGGAAGTGGCCTCCAAAACCCGCTCCAGCCCCTGGCGATGGTTGAGCTGCATCTGCCGCGCCTGCTCAATTTCGGTAATGTCCCTGAAAGAGCGCAGGGCAGAGTAGACACTGGTTGTCAGCTTACGGGAGTCCAGCTCGGCCTTGGCTTTATAGTCATTGATGTCATAGTTAACGATCACATCCTCTTCCGGCGCCTGCCCGGGTTGGCCGGTACGCAGAATCAGCCTGATGGCTTTATTTTGTTGGTTTTCACGGATCCACCGCACCAACTCAAGCCCGGCATGATCGCTTTCCATCACCACATCAATAAAGGCGACGGCGACATCTTCTTCACCTTGCAGTAGCTCTTTGGCCTGTTCGCCGCTATAAGCATTGATAAAGCTCAATCCGCGGCCGTCGAGTTTGAAGCGGGAGAGGGCAAGTTTAGTGACTGTATGTACATCAGGCTCATCATCCACCACCAGAACTTTCCAGGGGGGCAGGGTATCTGTCGTTGTTGAAGCTTTCTTTGAGCCAAATAGCGGGCCTTTCTTGGCCATGTCGATCAGCATCTGTCGGACTCCAATCAATTGAATAGTTTTGATTTACCTTTCAAAAGTGTAGTCCAAGCATCGAGAAGGGCTAGCAATAGCTCACAAATTTGACAACGGCCGGTATAGGGGGATTTTCAGCAGCGCCAGGATCTACTATATTGAGAACCATTCTCATTAAGTGGGTGGCAGAATGGAAACCAAAAGCAAAACAATATCGTATAAAACCGATCAGGAAGTTTGCATGGCGATACCCGTCGGCAAACTGGCTGAGTTGATCCACAAGGGCGAATTATGTGCGGCGGATTTTCGTTGTCTCGACAGCCAATCCAAAAAGCAGGTTTGGCAATTGTGCCTTTGGTGCTGTAAGCAAAGAGTCCATTGCGATCGTCAGTGCAGCCAATGTGAGACTGGGATTAGTGCCGATAAATAACATTATCGGCATCAGTCAAAAAGGAGTAAAATCTATAGTAATCATTGCTATAGAATAGGTTTTACCTTGGAAGACTATCAAGCGTTATCTGCCATGCCGCTGTTTGACAGCGCAGACTTGCTTTTGCAGGGTAACCCTGTGGTCAACAGCTATATTACCCAATTAAGCTTGGGTAAAGTGGCCGATGCCGGCCTCTTGCTTGAGCATGCAACAGACTGGCTTTACGAACAAAGAGACAGTGAAAACAACTACAAGGCGTACCGCAGCGAGTTGACAACCTTTTTTCACTGGTGTTTCGATGTCGCAGGCATATCCGCCGCCAATGTGGGCCGACGGGAAATGGGACGTTACGTGGCTTATTGCCAGGCACCGCCGACTGACTTGGTCGGTTATTTCAACGTTCCGCAATTCAAGACGGATAAGTTCAATCAGAGTCGGGAACCCAATCCCAACTGGCGGCCGTTTATTGGTCGCAAGGCGCTCGGCAAACCCTTGCCATACAGTCTGAGCGATAATGCCTTAAAGACAAAAATAGCCATACTTTCATCATTTTATACTTATCTTATGAGCGAAGAGTATTGTGAGCGCAACCCGGCGCAGCTCTGGCTCAATCACAGTCGCTTTGCCAATAAGAGTAAGTTCAGGTTGGATCCGGCCGAAGAGCAACTCAAGGTGTTCAGTGAGCTGCAATGGTCTTATCTTGTGGCTTGTGTACAGCGCCTGGCTGAAGCCGAGCCGGCACAACATCAACGCAGTTTGTTCTTGATTAACCTGATGTACGGCTGTTATCTGCGGATCTCGGAAATTGCCGCTCGTGCCGGTTATGCGCCAACCATGAGTCAATTCAAGCGCCATAATCACAGCGGCATCTGGTATTTTCATATTCCCAGGAGTAAAGGCGGCAAGGCCAGAAACGTGGCGGTATCCAAAGCGTTGCTGCAATCACTGCAAAGTTACCGGCGCCATTTGGGATTGAGTGACTATCCACAATCCAATGAAACCGCGCCGCTGTTTATACGGCATCGCGCCGCCGGCCGAGGTCGGGAAAGTGGCGTGCTCAATGCCAACCTCGGCATACGTCAACTGCGGGATGAAATTCAGTTTCTGATAAACTGCGCTGCCGATGATGCCGAGAAAGATGGCTTTATCCAGGAAGCCAATGAAATGCGACAGCTTACTGCGCACAGTATTCGCCATACAGGTATCACTCATGACATCAATCTCAATGGTCGGCCTTTATCCCATGTGCAGGCGGACGCCGGTCATGAAAGCATAGACACCACGTCGCAGTATCTGCACACCAGCCAGGAAGAAAGGCACCAGAGTGCATCCGCCAAACCATTGGATAGACTGCAAGGAATTGAGAGTTAATCCAAGAAAACTATTGCTAGAGGTTTAAGGTGAATCACGGAGGAAGTTGATTACCGGTAATAACTCTCTAGATTTCAAATAGCTGCACATATAAATGCGCACAATGTGATCCAAGTTATGTATAAGTGCTTTCCGGGGTAGTATGCATAGCATCCCGGAACGTGCCCGGCAGGGGGCGACTTTTGCATAACTGGTATTGTGCGCAATTGAATTATGTTTACAAAAATATCCTGCTTTCTTTTGAAATTTGTTTACATTAATCAAATTTAGGCTATAATGAATACAGTAAACAGAAATCAAAGGCGTGAGAAATGAAACAGTCACAATTGAACTTTAAAGAAAACACTAAGAACTGCGTTTGGTGTACGTTTGATGATATGTTTGATTTTTACTGGGAGGCTCGTTCTGGGCAGATTCTAATTACTCCTGAACGTCACGGTAAGGTTTATGTCTCTGATAACGCAACTGCCTCACAGGTACGTAAAGAGATCACTTCTTGGTTAAAGGCTTATTTCAATGTCTGAATCTAAATCTACACGTGGTGGTGCTCGGAAGGGTGCCGGCCGTCCCAGGTCTGAACAGACTAAAATGGTTCGGGTTCCTCTGGGTTGTCTTGATGATGTTCGTGCTCTTATTGATCGTTATCGCTCTGTTTCTGTTGAATCTGATGGTCAAACAGATTGGGTTGGCCGGACAACGAAACAATAACTCGTTATTCTAAGGTGTTGTTTTTTATTGTATTTTTTTGATTATTTCTCAGTGTGTAGTAAAATGGCTAAGTGTTAGCAGATATAAGGTTAAAACTTTATGCCAGTGTTAAAGAAAATTCCTACCGATTTAGAGATATTAAATACGATTTACCGTTTATATTATTCTGATTTTGTTGCTTTTGATGATGATGATGATGAACGGACTCGAGATTCTAAGGTCTATGTTCCGATTGACTGCGTGAGGATTGCCAATGAGCTTAAAGTAGATAGAGATATTGTCTTTGGTCGTTTGTATTCCCATTTGAATAATCTTTACAGTTACGAACAGGGCAATATCAAGTTGTTTACTTCTGTCCATGGCGAAAATTTACGATGTATACATTTTCCTCTTATGAGCTCTGTTTTAGCTAGTTTGCGTCAGGAGAGGGGTAAGTTTTTGATTAGCACATTGATTGCTTCCCTTGCATTGATTATCTCTTTAATTTCATTGGTTTTTTCAATTAGCAAGTGAGCTTGATTGTGGCATTAAATCTGGGGTTATTAGGGGCCAATGGCCCCTGATGCCAGACATGAAAAGGGGCGCTTTTAGCCCCGTTTTCGTTCCTGCCAGACATCTTTTCTGATTTGCAGCTACTCAGTGCTTTGATGGTCGGAGACAAAAGGTCGTTTCAGCTCGTAGAGTCCACATACTTTAACAGTGGACTCTACTCCCATTTTGGGAGTTTTCACCCCCTTTTCTTTTCTGCGAATTTTTTATAATCGTCTTCCTTAACATGTTCTAATCCCTTTAAAATCAATATCCTAAGAACTTCTGTTTCTTTTATGCTTGCTTGTGCTGCGATTACTGCTCTAACTGTCTCTTTTTCTACTTTTCGCCACGTTTGATCATCTATGTGTTTCGATGGCATGTCTTTTGTGCTCCCACTTTGATTCTGAGGTTCTGATATTATAAGAAGTATTGACAATTAGATTCTAATAATCTAAGTTTATCTCACTTTCTGGTTTTCTAAGATTCTGAGAAATGATTGACCTGCTAAGGATTGCAATACCTTTTTCTGAGTCATTCGTGGCAGGGGATACCTCTGCTGAGAAGCCTTCTGGCCTTGTTGACTTGAAAGAGTGTTCTCTCCGTGGTGCTCGTCTTGAGTCTGGTGATGTGATTTTTAACGATGGTCAATTTGATGTTGATCAGTTGCGTCACCCTTATGAAAGCCTTCCTTCTTCTTGGTCTACCCTCAGTTTTAAGATTCATGCAGGTGGTTCTACCTATTGGCCTTTTGTTGAGTTAAAAGCCAGTCCTGCTAAGTTGCTTCAAGGTCATAACGTTTTTGGCTCTGATAATATTCGTCTTTGCGTTGAAGCTTTGATAACTACTTTTAACATGGGTATGCCTCGTCTTGCTGAAATGTTGGATTATTATTCAGCCGAGATAAAACAAATTGATGTTACTTTCACTTCTCATTTAGAAAGTGAATCTATGGCTAGAAATACTATTGATGCTCTTAGAAACCTTTCTTCTGGGCAAACTCGTTCTAGCAAATCCTCTCATGATACAACTGTATATTGGGGGACAAAAAATTCTAACGGGGGCAGGGCGGCTTCTCGTCATAAACAATTAAAAGCTTATTTAAAACATTTTGAGTTAGAAAAATCTATTAGAGATGCCAAGAGTAATTACGAAAAAACAAAAAAGGAAGTCTTTCAGCGGCAATTATCAGCTATGACAGACCCCGAAGTTATTGCCTTTTCTAAAAATTCATTGCGCTTTGAAGCTTCTGTTATGCCTAGGATGTTGAAGCGTTTGGGTTTTCCTTTGAGGGTAGGGGATTTCGTTGAACACTGTGAAGTAATGTCTAAAAGGCACTGTCCTATTCAATATTTATGGAATCTTTCTTGGCAGGATATATTTCAGACTTTTGAGGGCAAAGATGTGAATATATATAATGATGATGAAGTTAGAGAGCTTCTCCGAGCAGAGTTTCACACTGTCGGCAAATCTGGAAAGGTTTCTTTTTCAAAGGCTGATAGGCTTTTTAGGTTTATTCGCTCATTAAAGAGTGAGGGTTGGGAAGAGGTTAAGGAAACCACTTCTGAATCTACTTTTTATAGAAACATTCAAGAAATAACTTCTGTTATTCCAAAATCTTTTTTAATGAATTTGCAAGCTAACGCGGCTAGTAATGTTGTCCCGTTAGTTCGCTTTATTAATGTTGACTTTTCAAGACAGCATCCAAAAAACTGGCAAGAGCCAAAACCTTTATATATGCAACTCAGAGAAGGCTTACGTGCAGTAAGCTAAGGATTAATTATGGAAATGGTAAAAATCGAACTTCAAGCGCCAGAGTGTAATGTGCAGTCCAGGACTTTTCCTGCTAAGGATGATAAGCCAGCTGTTACTCGTCATTTTCAAATCGGTTGGATGTGGAACGGGAGTCGTTTCCCTGTTCAAGTTCAAATTCCTTTGGAGGATGGTCAGCCTCCTTATGCTCCCGGTGATTATTCTATTCATGTTAGCAATTTCAGGGCTAACCGTTTTCAAAAAATTGAGTTAGATCCTTTTAAGTTGATTCTTGTTCCTTATGCCGACAAGCAGTCGAAACAGTGATTTTAGGTGCCATTATGTCTATCTGTGTAAAAACAATTAATGAAACTCTTGTTGTATCTGAGGCTGTTCCTTGTGATGGCACTTTGTTGATTGAACAAGCAGATATTCATAGTGGCTTTGGTATCGCCGAGTATAGTTTATTAGTTAGTTCAATTATTGCCTGTTATTGTCTAGCTTTTATATTCCGGCAATCTAGAAAGCAAATGGGCATTTATTAGAGGTGTTTTATGGTTAAATCCTTTTCTTTTATCAAGAAGGCTGGTTCTGCCGTTGCTCTTTCTGTTGTAGGCGGTGCAGCTATGGCTGAGGGTGTTAATGCTGGGACTCAGGCGGCTTCTGCGGCTGCTGAGCTTACTACTAATGGTTTGGCTGCCATTGGTGCTGTAGGTGTGGCCATGCTTACTTTGGCTGGTGCTGCTGTTGTCTATAAATGGGCTAAGGCTGCATTTTTCAGTTAATTCTGTCGGGAGGGATTTCCCTCCCTTTTTTAGGTTTCTGTTATGCTGATTTCGGTAGATGATTTGGTATGGATAATTGTATTGTTGGTTGTTGCGGACTGCATAAGGCGGGTCTTGTTTTAGCTTTTTTATTTTTTTCTTTTCCTGCCTTTTCTTATACCCCCCCTAAGCCTCCCGGTGAGAAGATTTGCTTTACTACTCAAGGCCCTAATGCTGAGGCCGAAATGACCGCGGCCACTCGCTCCCAGTGTTCTCCTGATAAGTTTAGTTGGCGTCCAATGGGTGATGTTAATACCTGTTTTACTGGCGATCCTAATAATATCAGCTGTTATTACTGTATGACTTATCTTGCAACTGACGTTAACCAGTGCCAAGACAGCGGCGGTGATACTGGTGGCGGTGACGGTGACGGTGATGGTGATGGTGGTGATACTGGCGGCGGTGATGGTGGTGATACTGGCGGTGGTGATACTGGTGGCGAAGTTCGCCCCGGCAGGGTTAACAATCCTGATTATTTTACTGATGCAAAAGGTGATGAACGCAGTAATCAATCTTTAATTACTCAGATTCAGTATTCTGGTGAAGCTACAAATAAAAACTTAGATCGCATTAAGAATACTCTTTATGAGATACATACAGAAAATATTAATGCTAATACATCTAGCGAACGTTCTAATACTCTTTTGAGTCAGGTTGCTTACAGTCTTCTTGAAAACAATCAGAGTTTAAAGGCAGCTTATGAACGTCAGGCACAAGAAATATCAGCGTCTCTTGGTATTAAAGATTTGCTTAAGGATATTAAAGAGCATGATATTCAGAAAGGGCAAAATGACAACTCTTATCTCTGGTCGATTTCTGATGATGTTCACAAGTCTTTCGAATCTTTAACTCAGATAAAGGATAACTTGGGCAATAGGGGGATTATTGACCGCCGTTTGGCTGTAATTTCTGGCGACATAGCTCAATCATTTTTTGCTATGAATGATATGAAACAGCTTTTATCTAATATAAATGAATCTATTAAGAGTCTTAAGTCCGGCGGTGGTGACGGTGACGGTGATGGTGGTGATACTGGCGGCGGTGATGGTGGCGGTGACGGCAAGGGTGATAAAAATGATGTTTATGCTGTTGCTTGTGAGAAGTTCTCTTGTACTAAGGATTCTTCTGTTGAGTGCTATATAGCCAGAAATGAATGGTATAAACGCTGTCGCGCTCAGCAAGCTTATAGTTTTGATGGTGAGTTAGGCGCTTTAAGAAGTTCTATAGAAACGTTTGCAAGTTCTGGTGATAGTGATGTTTCTAAGATTAATAAGGGAACAATAGATGTCATGGGCAAAATGGATAAATATCAGAATGGTAATGGTTTTACTACTGGTGCCAGCGCTTCCTGTCCTGCTCCCTATGTTAAAGAAACTCCAATAGGCACTATCAGGGTTGAATTTGATGCTCTATGTGAGATTGGCTTTTTAATTAGGTTTTTTGTTATTGCTTTTGCAAGCATTCATTCTGTTATGTTGATTGTTAGGAACGTTTAAGGGGTTGTGATGGAATACATTCTAATTCTTTTAAATGCTATATTCCCATATCTGGCTAGTTTTTTAGGCGCTATGGTTGCAAGAATAGCTCTTTCTATAGGGTTTGGCACTGTAGGTTATTCAGTCAGTGATTACTTTTTTGATTCTATTATTAATAAACTTAATGACTCTGTTGGTTCGATGCCTTCAACTATTGTTAGTTTTTTAGAGATAATAGGGATTCCTACGGCGATTAATATTTATCTTGGTGCTGGCTCTGCTTTGTTGGTTCTTAAGGGGCTTAGTTCTTCAGGAGAAATTAGAAAGGTTGTTTGGGGTTCTCCGAGGGCTACTTCATGATTTATTTGAGAACAGGGATGCCCGGAGCATCTAAAACTCTTAATAGTTTATCTGATTTAATTAACTCCAATGATGGTTCTAGGAAAATCTATTATACAAATATCAGGCTTTTCATGCTTGATTTTGAGGTTTGCAATACTTTTTCCGGTTGGTTTTATGGTCTTTACTTCCCACAGCTAAAGGACAAGGCACAGAAAAAGAAGCTTATCAAGGTGATGAAGCGTGTTCATGCCGATGATGAGTTTTGCGAGTTGAAGGATTTACCTTGGCTTGAAAGTCTTTATGAGGCCAGCAATCCTTTGGATGTTTGGCTTCATTGGGCAAGGAAGCTTTACAGCAAGTCGCAGCTGCGCGACTTGGAAAATTATATTGAAAACTTCCCTGGCACTGATGTTAGCTTTGAACATCTTGAACGGTTTAATCTTCATTTCACCCGGTTTGATAATGCCCGGGAATGGTACAAGCTCCCGAAAGGGAGCATCATTCTCATAGATGAATGTCAGCAGTTTTTTCCTCCTAGGGCTGTTGGTGCTAAGGTTCCTGAGCATATCTCAGAGTTTGAAACACATAGACATAAAGGTTTTGATGTTCATCTAGTGACCCAGAACGCCAAGCTGATGGATGTGAACATCCGGCGGCTCACTGGCCGTCATATTCATTACTTCAATCCGTTTGGCGGTGAGCGGGTTACTCGCTATCAGGCTCCCAAGTGCCTCGATACCGACAACTATTTTGATCTTAAAGAGTCGGAGAAAAACTTTTCTAAGCGACCATCTAAGCTGTATGGCTGTTATTATTCGGCTGAAATACATACCCATAAGTTTAAGGTTCCTAAGTTTGCGTATTATGGCTTGTTTCTAATTATTGCCATGATTTGTAGTGTTTATGGGATGGTTTGGGTTTTTGATAACATGAACCCAGACTCTAAGAAGACTGTTGAAGTTGAGAAAAAGGAAACAGTTCCTGACCGTGTATCATATCAAGATAAGGTGATTCAGCCTGTTTTGGATGCTGAAAAGGCTTCTATGGTTAAGTATGTTTCTAGTCTTGTGGATGGTGTATTTATAGATGGTTATGTTATTGAAGCTTTGGGCAGTTATCGCAATATTCATTATTCATTCGGTAAAAAGTCTACAGGTGAAGCTTTTGACCCGTTATCAGTTGGTTTTACAGTGATACCGATTAAGCCTTGTTTTGCTCGTTTTCAGCTTTATGATTTTACAACTTTTGTTACCTGTGACCCGTTTTATAAGGCTCCGGCTATCAAAGATAAAGATGAGTCATCATCTGGTGATGATTCTAATTTTTCTTAGTTGCCTGCCCCGTTGGGAAAAGGGAGAGGAGGGGGGAGGCAAGCGAAGCGCCCCCCTCAGCTCCCGCACTTACTTGTGGAGATACTCATGACTCTTTGGCTTGCTTTGTTGGTTACTGTTGCATTTAACCTTTTTTCTTTTCTTTTTGCTAAATGGCTTGTATCTCGTAACTGGTAGATATTCTTTCTGCATCCCTCAGTGCCGATAAGTGACGATATCGGCAATTACTGCGCACAACTCTCCAGATTTCAAATAGCCGCACATACAAATGCGCACAATGTATATTATGTTAAATTGATTGTACGGGTAACTTATTACACACACTACATATCCTCTTTAAGCTTCTTTATAACTTATTTACGGGCTGCAAAAACTTTAAGTCGTAAGTTATGTTCTGACGTTCGACATCAGCAGCCTTTTCTCGACAAAGAAATCCATTAGTGCTCTCACCTTGCTCGGCATATGCTCACGAGACGGAACGTATAAATAAACGCCGGGAAAAGACTGACACCATTCCTGTAGAACACGTTGCAACTTGCCTTCTTGCAAATACGGACGCACGACAATTTCAAAATGCTGGATTATACCGACCCCCTGGAGTGCCGCACGCACCATGCTGTCATCATCGTTGGTGATAAAGCTCCCTTGAGGTTCCAGCGCAAATTCTTGCCCCGCGATCTCTGGTGGCGCAAACTCCCAGCTGAAAATGGTCCCACTGCTGGTTTGCCGGAAACGCAGACAGTTGTGCTTCGCCAACTCGGCAGGCGTTTCCGGTATGCCATGTTTCTCGAAATAAGCCGGTGTCGCCACCACTGCCATTTCCATTGGTGGCGTGATGGGTACCGCGGTCACGTGTTCGGCCAAGCTCTGGCCCAGCCGAATACCTGCATCGCAGCCGTCAGCGATGATGTTGGCTAGGCCATCATCCATGATTAGCTCCAGCTGCAACTTGGGATGACGCTCCAGGAATTCGCCCACGTGAGGCTCGATTAGGGTCTTGGCCGCAAAACGGGATGTGTTTACACGTAAAAGTCCTGAGGGTTCAGAGCGGGTCTCTCCTACCGTTTTTACCACATCGTCAATCGATTGCAGCGCCCCTTGCAAGACTTCAAACAGCCGCCTACCATCTTCCGTCAGCGACATGTCCCGCGTAGTGCGATACAGCAGTTTGACGTTCAATTTTTGTTCCAATGTTTTGAGGTTTTGCGATAATGCAGCCCGGGAAACCCCCATTTCAGCGGCCGCCTTGGTGAAACTGAGATGATGGGCAATATGGGTGAACCATGCCAGTGACGGCAGCAACGAAGGATCCATCGGCACTCCTATTGTAAACCAGTACTTACTACTGTGATCCTAATTTATGTCTTTTTCAATGACAATCTTGGTTCTATAGTTTTATCTCCAACTGAGCACTCCAACCGTGAAAAATGGAAGATGACAATGAACACAGTTATGATCAAGACCCAGTACTGGGACATCGCAGCCAACATCTATTTCCCTCCTGGATTTGATGACAATAAGCAGTACCCTGCCATTATCAGCGCCCATCCTATCGGGAGCTGCAAGGAGCAGACTGCAGGCAACGTTTATGGAGAAGCCCTCTCAAAAGAAGGATTTGTTGTCATTGCCTTCGACCGCAGTACGCAGGGACAGAGCGGCGGTGAGCCCCGCTATACCGAAGATCCTTCGATGGCTGTAGAGGACTTCAGCCGCGTAACTGACTATCTAGTGACTCTGCCTTACGTAGATGCAGATCGTATCGGGGTACTGGGTATCTGCGGCGCTGGCGGTTATGCCATCAATGCGACCATGATCGAGCGCCGTATTAAGGCTCTGGTCAGCATTACCGGAGTCAATTATGGTCGCCTGTGCCGTGAAGGCTTCAGCGGTTTCGACCCTATCGGCCAGATGGAAGCCGTGGCTGCGCAACGCACCGCCGAAGCCAAGGGGGAAGCCCTCCAGGTCGACCTCTTCGTCCCCCCTTCCCTGGAAGTCGCAGCCGAAGCAGGTATGACTGATGTCGATGTGCTCGGTGCCACTGACTATTACCGTAATCGCTGTGTCAACGACAATGCAGGTACCCGCGCACTATTCTCCCGTCGTGCTGCCTCCGCAGCCTGGGATGCCTTCCATCTGGCCGAGACCCTGCTGACTACGCCGATGATGGTGGTGGTCGGCGATATACCTGGTGGCTTTGGTGCCTATCGCGATGGTCTGGAGATTTACGCGCGTGCAGCTTCGAAGGTGAAGGAACTGGTAGTCGTAGAGGGCTATTCACACTACGACCTATATGACCAACCAGAGCCGGTTGGCCAGGCACTTGGCAAGTTGATCCCCTTCTTTAAAACCAATCTCTAACGACTGAACACTTCAAGGACGGTTACAACTGGTTTGGCCGTCATCCACATGAGGTTTTGAGTTTCTTGAACAGGTATATGGGCTAATCATCAAAGCATCATACCCCCGTACTTTTAAAATACGCCCGCTGCCCTCGGGGTTTAAGCAGACGTCGTATACATATTTTTCAGTAGGTTAAGGAGTTCTCCCCATGACCAAAGTATTAATCCTGGGTGCCAATGGTCAAATTGCCCGTTGGGTGGTGCAGATGCTGGCAGACCGCAAGGATATCGACCAAACACTGTTGGTTCGAGATCCCAATAAGCTATCTAGCCAAGAGCCTAAGAATGCTCAGATTGTTATTGGCGATGTACTGGACAGTCATTTTCTTCAACACATCATGGTTGGACAGGATGTTGTATATGCCAACCTGGCCGGAGATGTCGATGTTCAAGCTGAGCATATCGTCACAGCTATGGCGGCTACCGGAGTCAAACGTCTGATATTCGTCAATTCGCTGGGGATCTATGACGAGGTACCCGGGAAATTTGGAGAGTGGAATAATGCCGAGATCGGTAGCTATCTGAACCCATACCGCAGGGCGGCAGACATTATCGAAGCAGCCAATGTCGATCACACAATATTGCGGGCGGCCTGGCTGACGGACAAGGACGAAGTGAACTATGAAACGACTGAGCGACATGAACCTTTCAAGGGGACTGAAGTGTCACGCAAGAGTGTGGCCGGATTGATCGTAGAAATCATCAGCTCACCTGCGCTGTACAGTAAAGCCAACATCGGCGTAAACAAACCAAATACGGATGGTGACAAACCCGCTTTTGCATAAAGCGGCATACCTTACTAATTGAGAATATGCGAGATGACTGAGAAATATTTAGACGCCTGCCTCCAGCCACTTACCTTTACCAATGGCATTACTCTGCGTAATCGCATCGTGATGGCGCCCATGACTACCTGGTCAGCTAACCCCGATGGTACAGTTTCTGATCAGGAACTCGCCTACTACCGTCATCGAACCAATGGCGTAGGCATGGTCATCACTGGGTGTACACATGTCATGGCAAACGGCATAGGCTTTACCGATGAGTTTGCAGCACATGATGATAGCTTCATCCCGAGTTTGCGAAGCTTGGCTCAAGCCGCTAAGAGCGGTGGTGCGCCAGCCATACTTCAAATCTTTCATGCGGGTAATAAGGCCATACCCGGCCTGGTACCCGATGGCAAAATCGTCAGCGCCAGCGCCCTGAAGACCCCTGGCGGTTCTTTCAACAAGGGGGAAGTCGTGAGCCAGGCCTTGACTCAGGAAGAAATTCTACAAGTGATCCATGCCTTTGGGGAGACCACTCGGCGTGCCATTGAAGCAGGATTTGATGGTGTCGAGCTGCATGGCGCGCATGGTTTTTTAATCCAGAACTTCTTTTCTCCCCTGTACAATCAGCGCACAGATGATTGGGGCGGTTCTTTGGAAAATCGCATGCGTTTCCCTCTAGCTTTGGTAGCGGAAGTTCGCAGGGTAATAGACACCCATGCCAAGCAACCTTTCCTGCTCGGCTATCGTATTTCCCCTGAAGAGTCCGTCGAAGCCGGGCTTAGAATAGCTGACTCTCTGATGCTCATTGACCACTTGATTGACCACGAAGTCGACTATATTCATGCATCATTGATGGATATCCTCAACTCAAGACCTATCGATGCCATAACCGATCAGTTAACGGCTGAAGTGATCACCCGGCATGTCGCCGACCGCGTCCCGGTTATCGCGGCAGGTAAAGTCCGCGTCCCTTCGGAGGCCGAGGAAGCCTTGTCTCTTGGTCTCTCACTTGTCGCTGTAGGCAAAGGTTTGGTCATGAACCCCCAGTGGGTTGAACTGGCTCAACATCAACGGGTCAGCGAGATAGATACTGAGTTGTCGAGCAGCAAAGTCTCAGAGATCGTGATCCCTGACAAATTATGGGGAGTAATCGACGCCTCCAGAGGAAATGGCTGGTTTCCATTGCGCGAAGAAGACAGCGTCAGTACAACTTAACGAAAGAGCGGCTCGGCCGATCCTCTCAATTTTACCGAAAGTAAGGGGTTATTGTGCCCCTTCCGTCTAGAGATATATGCTGTTTTACTTCCTTTCCGGGATCACACTTGGATTACATCCCCGGTCTCATTTCCTCAGATTTATGTGAAGTAACACATAAAATCCTCATAGGTTTGGATAGAGTTAATCATTGATATCAGTAACTTGTATTTAAGTTGGTCCTAATTGTAAATAGGAATAAATATCATTTAATAGATTTAATACTTGTGCTATGTTGCGATTCTTTATCAAACCAATTCTTCGGACATCGCAACTCATGTGGTACCTCCTGTTGATCCTGACGATGACCCTGGGCTCACTGCTTATCTATTTAGGCAGTAAACACCAGGCATTGCTTGCCAAACCTTTGCCCTGGCAGGCCAAACTGCTGGGCACTTTATTACTGCTGCTGGCTCTGCTCGGCTGGGGTTTACTGTTGACGGCCTCGGCCGCGTTGTTTTTTTGGCTCATGCTGCTTTCCATGCTGCTGGGCTCCCTGCCCTTTATTTCCCTGCTCAAGGGAGACAACAGATGACAACCATTAAGAAAGATAAAATCCGCCCTGACTGGCTGGGGAAAACCCTTGCCGGCGCCTTGCTGGGCTTTGCCCTGGCAGTCGCACTCAGTGGCATCTTTGCCTGGGTGGGGCCTGGTGGCATAGATGCCAAAGATAAGGTGCAATTCAATATGTGGCTGATAGCGCCACTCTGGCTTTCATTCTTCAGTTTCAGCTATTTGTTCTACAGTGCCCGCCGCGCCATTTTCTGGCTAATGGCGGCCAACGTGCTTGCATGGCTGCTGCTATGGTGGGTTAAGTAAATGCAGATCCGCAGCGATATTCTCAGAATTTATCAAACACTTCATACCTGGGTGGGCATACTCGCCGGGATTTTACTGTTTATCGGTTTTTATGCCGGCGCCCTGACCATGTTCAAGGAAGAGATTGCCGCCTGGTCATCACCGCCGCAAACCATTTTGCCACAGGTGAAACTGGAACAGATGGACAAACTACTCAGTGAAGCCAGAGCGCAACACCCTGAGTTAAGTAAGGGCTTCAGCCTTCATCTTGCCAGCGACAAGCATTCGCCTTTGAGTTGGTACGCCTCCGGCAGTGAGCGGCAATGGGGTCTGGGCGATGAGCTTTGGCATGCCAGTTTAAACAATCAAGGTGAGCTCATCTCCCATAAGGAACCCAAGAGCCAACTGGCACGCTTGATAGATGAGCTGCACCGCACCGGCGGTATTCCTGGCGATATGGGACACGAGCAGCTCGGTGCTTATTTTATGGGGGTTGCCGGCATTCTCTATTTTTTGGCGTTGGTTTCCGGGGTGATCTTCCTGCTGCCAACACTGGTGAAAACGCTGTTTGCCTTAAGGCGCAAGAAAGGCCCCAATCGTTTTTGGCTCGACAGCCACAATCTGCTTGGCATCACAGCACTGCCATTTCATATCATTATCAGTTTGACCGTGGTGGTGTTTGTCTTTCACGATCAATTGTACGGCGCCTTGGGGCAGTTTGTTTATGGCGATAAGCCGATGTTCAACCGCGAAGCGCCCAAGGGCGAAGTGCGCTCACTGAGCACCCTGCCCCCGGTAACCGAACTGGTTGCTCGGGCCGAAAGCTTCGCGCCCGGTTATCAGGCACTCAGTTTGACCTATATGGGCATGGATACTCCGGCTCCCATGGTCCGGATGGCCATGTATAACGAAGAAGCGTTGATGCGCGGCCCGATAGGAGACTTCCTTTATATGAACCCCTACACCCTTGAGGTGGGCAACAGCACCTTTACTCCGGGGGAAGAAGGCGTTTGGGGCCGGATGGTTTCGGTATTCTTTGGACTTCACTTTGGCTCCTACGGCGGCTATCCCGGTCGCTGGCTCTATTTTTTCCTCGGGATGAGTGGTGCCATGCTGTTTTACAGCGGTAATCTGCTATGGCTGGAAAAGCGCCGCAGCAAACAGCGCAAGGGGGAGCCCATTCCAGAGCAACCGAGAAGAGTCAGGATCCTTGGAGCCGCTACTGTAGGAATTTGCTTGGGTTCAATGTTAGGCGTTGCGCTGGCCATGTTGCTGGGTAAATGGGGATATGCTCATGTAGAAAATATCAATCATCTGTATCTGTGGAGCTACTACGCCAGTTTCCTTATCGCCCTGGCTTATGCTTTCTGGCGTGGTGCTGCCAGAGCTGCGGTAACACTGCAAGCGCTATCTGCGCTGGTCTGTCTGGCAATGCCGCTGACATCCATCCTGGCGTTGCTGGCACCCGGTCTTGGAATTTGGGCACCGGAGACCCCAGGCACCTGGGCGGTGGATCTCACCGCATTCGGTTTTGCCGCCATCTTTGCTTTTGGCGCGCTCAAAACCTTTAAACGAGCGACCCAGAGGCCGGCTGACAGTATCTGGGCCATGCCGCAAAAACAGCCTATTGCTGCGCTGCAAACCAGCGTTCAGTCTTAAGCTGTTAGTTTGAATCATTCCACAAAGCCCCGTTCGCGGGGCTTTGCTTTGCAAGTCATGCCATCGAGCTCACAAGTTGCACAACAGAATCGCCATTGCCCGGCGCCATTATTGCTTAATCTGCCAACGGCTTTTATAGTAGCCGCTGATTTTTATGGAAGAAAACCAAGGAGCTGGAATGTCCACCAATACGTTGTCTCTCCATCAGATCTGGTGGCTTACACTCACCTCGCCACAGATCAGTTTCCAAACCCAGGCCAGAGGTTATCTTAACCCTACTTCCCTGCATGCCGGGCTCGAAGAACCCAATACACTGGAAGAAGACTGGGGTATTACCGATAGATTATCCCTTCATCAGCAGATTGCCAGTCTAGTTAACGACGGCACCCACGGTCATTATCTGGCCAGTGATTATAGTCAATATGCCTGTGGTACCAGCTTGAACTGGCGATATCTTATTGATTTCGAACAATCCCCGCGTAGGCAGGCCGAAATGCGCTATGTCGCCGCGACTTATTCCATCCTCGGCCTCGGCGGCACCCGTGCCTATGATTTCGGGCGCGCCTCTTATCTCACCCGGGAAGGATTGCGCTTGGGTTGGGTCAGCCAGGAAGAGTTCGATTTTCTCCACAGCTTTATCGCAGCCAAAAGCCGCTATTTTTACCGCTCTTGGGAGCAATATACCCAAGCTTGGTTTGCCGGGCGTGCGATATGGATGTTTTTAATCAATGAGCCGGACACAGAAGAGGCCGCAGAGGCATTACTCAATGGCTGGATAGCCAGACGACAACGGATAGACTATCGCCGCGCTATCAGTGACAAGGATAACCCCATTCATCAATGCGACTGGGACATGGAATTGCCGCAACTTAGCGCCCCGCAAAGCCTGCTCGATCTTCTCAACCAAACACAGGATTAGTCGCCATGGATATCTGGCAAATACTCGGTATCACCGCCACCCAAGATGAAGCAGCCATCAAGCAGGCTTACCGCACCCAGCTCCGCGACTGTCACCCGGAGGATAACCCGGAAGGCTTCAGAGCACTGCGCAGCGCCTACGAGCAAGCCTTGGCTGCGGCCCGCCCGGCAACCCAGGCCAAACCACTGGAGCTGAAAACGCCCTCGCCCGCAGCGGCCAAGGCACAACCATTGCCGCAACAGGAGTCTAAGCCGCAAGATTACAGTTACCGGGCCCAGCCGCCGGAAACCCAGCAAACAGCTGCCAAAGCCCAGGTTGAAACCCCGGAGAGTCTGTTCCAGCAGCTGATGAGCATGTTGGGCAATGAGCGCCTGCGCTTTGACAATGAACACTGGTATCAGTGGGCCGAGCGTGTCGGCCAAAGCTCTCTTTCCTGCCAAGCCCAGCTGTCGCAGTGGGTTCAGGCGGAGATACTCAATTGGCGCTGGCTGCCAGGACAAATTATCAGTCATTTGTGGCATGCACTGGAGTGGAGCTCACTTGAGCGGGGCGATAAGGCGCAGCAACAAAGAGCGGCTTTTTTCGATTGGTGGATTTCGCGGCCGAGCCCTGCGCCGCTGGACTGGTTGGCGACGCAGGATAATGCGACTCAAATCGCCATCCAAAGCTACTACCAACCATTGCAAAATGCACTGCTTGACTGTGATTTCCCACAGATCCGCATGTTGTTCTTTAGCGGTCATGTCTGCGGCGTGCTGCACCCTGCGCTTGCGATTGTCCAACTCAGGGTTATCAGGGCGTTAAACCTGAATTGGCCCGTGGAACAGTTGCTTGAGTTATGTGACTTTGTGTTGCAGCAAGGCGAACTCTGGGGCGAAGATTTGGTGCTGCTGGCCGAGATCAGCCGCCGCTGCGGTAAGGAATCCTTAGCACTCAAACTCGCCGATGAGCTCAAGCAAGCCGAGCTGCCTCAGCTATTGGCCGAACATCTGGAAAAATGGTATCTGCCGAGCACGCCGCGTTTGGCACTTTGGTTTAAGGCATTGGCCTGTCAGCAAGGCGGGAACTGGCGAATATCGGCCGCCTTTGAAGAGTGCTGGTTTGATGAACCCCAAGAGGCGGATTTCATCGAGCAACTGCTGTACAAGACGGTATTCAACGAAGGCGCTATGCCCCACACCATATTGCCGCTGAAGTCCTTGCCCGGTTATGAAGGCGCGTTGGCGAGATTGTTCTGGGCATGTCAGCTGGGCAGTTGGCAACAGATTGAACAGTTCGCTCAATTGCCGGCTTGCGATCGCGTTGAAGCCGGTTGGCATTATCTCGGCGAGTTACTTTGCGGCATTGCGACAGAGATCCTCGCCAATAGACCCAAGCATGCCGTGTTTGAAGCACTGGCGGCAGGTTATGGCCAGCCCAACTGGTTTACTATGCCTGCGCCCGATGTCCAGGCCTTCAGCCAACCCACGCCCGAGGAGTGGCTGCAAGTTGGCCAGCGCCATCCCCTGCTGCCGGATAGCTGGCAGCGGGCCTTGTGTCAAAGAGCCGAAGCCGAAGAATGGCTGTCACAGCTGACGGAAGATCCCAGCCTGTTTGGCATGCTGATCTGGCAACGTGAGGGGGTACGTCAGCCATTGCTGTCGGCATTTGAGCATTCATCGGACGCTGAAAACGGCGAGCAAGCCGCCAAGGAGCAAAGTTCCCAAGCGGATATCGCCCTGGAGTGGGCAGAGTTCTACTATTCATTGCCATGGAGCAAAATCAGCCATCGCTTGGCGATGCGTCAGGCACTTTCACTGACGCAGTTGCCGCAGCCAATCAAGGACACTCCCTTTGCCTTGGCTTGGCAGATGTGTGCGGATCCGCAAAGCATCTCGCCGCTGATTGCCGAAGCCGTCATGCGTTGGCCCAAGCAGTTTGTGTTTTGCATAGAGCTGCGCAACCAGGTTGAGCGCTTGGCGCAATCAAGCTTAAGCGATGAAGAGCTCTGGCAACAGATTGATGCCGAGCAACTGACGGCACTGGGTGCCTTGATCAATCGGAGGGTTGAAACCACTGACGATATACACAATACCCTGATACTCTGGGCGGCACTGAGATATCACCCCAACGCCACTAATAGCTGGCGCTATGTCACCACGCCACAACTGGAGAAGCTTCAAGGGCAGCTGAAAGAGCAAAATATCAATTTCGAAGAGTATTACTACGACGACAATACCCTGACCTATGGTCTGCTGAATGATGATTGGGAACGGGGCATTCATCCGGAAGCCATTGATGCCTGTGCGGCGAAAAAAGAAGCCAAAGACTATGTCTATCCGGCCTGTTACTGCATAGCCTTGCTGGCCAATGACATCTCACGTTCAGGGTTTAATGGCACCTTGGTAGAGGACTTTCACAAGTCGCAACCCAAACTTGCCGGTGACAGACAAAACACCGCCAAGCTATTGTGCCAACTGCTGGAAGATAAGCTCAACCAGGTCATCAGTGACGACCGAGAGAAAGCGCCGCAACGCTTTAATCTGCACAGCGGCAAGCGCCTTTTTGTCTGGGCACTGCTGGTGGCACTGCACGGCTTTTTCGTATTCCCCATCTATCCCGACAGCGCAGCTTCACTGCTCGACCCCATGTCCATAGTGCAGCAACTCGAGGCTCATAAAGGAAAACTCTTGGTGTTCCTGGCCTTTAACCTGTTTATGGTATTCAGGATCTGCAGTACCCGCCAGACATCTAAAGGCGCCCGCAACTATGGGGTGTGGAGCTGCTTTGCCATAGGGTTGGCCTTGGTGGGTAACAGCTTCTGGTGGGCGCTGCCACTGCTTCTTGGCCACCTGCTGGCTGCCGCAGGCACACAAGCCGCGTCTTCAATGCGTCACGGCTGGCCGAAAAGTTTTAAAGAACCCAGAAGAATTACCCTGGAGGAAATTGTTTATTGATCCCAGTGCGCCAGTGCATTTTGAATTGCCTGGCGCACATCACGAATATAGTGTTCATCCTGGGAGGCCAGAGCCTGTTCAAAACTCAACAACCAGTGTTCTATCTGACGCCGCTCGCCTCCCAGGCATTCCTCATACATGCGATGTAACTTTTCCGTCAGGTTGAGGTTGGGTAATTGCTCGCGGGGATGCACTTTCAATCTGGCAAGCCTTTGCCTGCTGGCTTGTCTATCGTCTTCAGATACCCCGGTCGGGCTGCGATCTATCACTTTCTGGTGTACCTCTCCTGTGCTGGTGATGGTGACATCCACTTCAAGCATACCGTTGATATCGTAGCTGAATCTGACATCCACCGACTGCAACCCTTGTCCGGTTGGAATATCGATATCGAGATCGTCAATGTGCAGGTTATTGGCAACCCAAAGGCTCTCTCCCTGATAGATGGCGATACACACCTGGCTCTGCTCTTCATGACCGGCGTAATAGCGTTGCTCCAGCGATACCGGCACCACAGTGTTGCGTTCTATGATGGGACTGAACACCCCGGACTGGCCATTGCTCTCTACCCGGATCCCCAGACTGAAGGGACAAACATCGGTGAGGATCAGCTCCTCTACCGCTTCATCGCGCAAACGACAGGCGGCCTGAATGGCTGCGCCCATGGCCACCACCCGGTCGGGATCCAGCTCCTGGCGGCCAAAGCGGCCCAGTAACCTGGTAGCGACCTGCTTTACATGATGCTGACGGCTGGCACCACCCACCAGAATGAGTTCATCTATCTCTTCGGGTTGTAATCTGGCGTCGGCAAGTGCCTGGCTCAGCGGTTTTCGCAGCCGGTTCAGCGTCTGTTGCCAGATCTTTTCCAGCTCATGGCCGTCGAACTCGAGGTTGATATCCTGCTCGCCACTCAAACAGACCCGGGCTCCCTGGCCATTACTGTGACGCTTGGCATTTTCACAAGCGTAATAGAGCTGACTGAGGTACTTGAGAGATTGGCTTTCACGCTCCAGCTGCAGCTTTTGCAACACGCCATCGAGCAGATCTTGAGTGAAGTCTTCACCACCGAGACGGTTATCACCGGCCGAAGCGCGAACTTCTATTATGCCATCCTGGAACTCGACAATGGTGACATCGAAGGTACCACCACCTATATCAAACACCAGGAAACGTCGGCTATGGGACTCGTGTAAGCTGTAAGCCATGGCGGCGGCTGTGGGTTCATTGATAAGGCGTACCGCTTCCAGCTCGGCCAGCTCCGCAGCCGTATGCACTTGTTTGCGCTGCTGATCATTGAAGTAAGCCGGCACAGAAATCACCACTTGCTTAATGGCGTGCCCAAGATAGGCTTCAGCATCGGCCTTGAGGGTACTGAGTATGATGGCGCAAAGCTCAGTGGGGCTGAACTCCTGACCTCCGAGGCGATAGCGTTTCTCACTGCCCAAAAAACGTTTGAATATGGCGGCAGTATTGCGTGGATGAGTCATTAAACGTTCGGCGGCCGGACGACCAACCAATAGGTGCATATCCTCATCGATACTGACGACCGACGGGGTTAAATCCTCTCCCAAGGCATTGGGGATCATCTGCACCTTACCGTCGAGCCAAAGCGCAATGGCGCTGTTGGTGGTGCCCAAATCTATGCCGATTGCGGGTACTTCAGGCTTATCCATCACCTAACTCCTTCCTTTTCCTGCTTATCCATCTTCGCCGGGGAATTTCCAGCGCCCACACTATGCCTAAAGTTCGACAAAGCAACAAGTTAAATACCGAAAAACCAACAAAGACGAAGGATTATTGATCCACCTGTCCCGGGTGCAGACAACCAGGGAAATACCAATAGAGTTCTTTGGGGGAAAACCAAGATATAAGGCTGATAACTGCGATAATTCTAACGGTCTTCTGAATACGACCAACTTGAATAGATATGGAGAGCAGACATGAAAAAGCCCGCCAGTTTACAAAACCTGTTCTCTTTGGATATGGCAAAGGAGCAGGGTTCTGCATCCTGCATGACGGCGCGATAAACCCACCATTCTCTAACCGCCTATACCTGGCTAATCGCTATCATCAAAATAAGATACGAAAAAGCCCACCTGTTTGCACAAGCGGGCTTCCCTGAATATGGCGGAGGAGCAGAGATTTGAGCCCTTCATGACGGCGCTATAAACCCGCCATTCTCTAACCGCCTATACCTGACTAATAGCAATCATCAAAACTGAGATACGAAAAAGCCCGCCTGTTTTCACAAGCGGGCTTCTCTGAATATGGCGGAGGAGCAGGGATTTGAACCCTGGATGGGCTATAAACCCATGCCGGTTTTCAAGACCGGTGCATTCAACCACTCTGCCACCCCTCCGAACGCTGCAAATACTATAGCGAGGATATGAGACTGTAAAGCAGAAAATGTCACGGCCTTATCTATTTGCTCAATCTGCACTCAGTCTTTGGGCGTTTCCTCTGCATGCAGCGCCAAACGCGCGGGATCCGGCTTGGTAAAACCTGCCCCCACCTGCGACCAGCCGGCAAACTGACGCAGTTTATAGCCAGCAAATACCAGCGCACTACAACCCAGGATCCCCCAGGCAATAGCAGTTTCCCCGGCCGTGGCCCACACAGCAACCAGGCTTGATGCTCCGAATGCCAAGGTGATCTGTAAAAAGTTTTGCAGCCCGGCCGCTTTGGAGGCGCATTGACTGAAATGCTGCAGTGCGCTGTTAACCACTATCGGATAAATGGCACCATTGGCCGCGGCCAGCACAGAAAATGCAATAAGCAATGGATAGATGGTTTGCGCCTTGAATACCAAAGTCGCCAAAGCAATCGCCAACACACACAAACCAAACAGCGCCAGCAACAGCTTAAGCGTCATCTCGCTGCCTACTCTGCGGATAAGCAGCTTACTGGCATAGCCACCGACAATAAACATGATGGTTTGCGGAATAAAACTTAAACCTATGGCGTCTGCTTCATAACCGTGCTGTTCCATCACTATCGGCCAGAGTGTCAGATAGGCAAAGAAAGCCCCTGAGCAAGCACCATAGATGAGCACATTGCCCAAATAACCTGTGTTGTTGAAAAAAGCCTTGTAGGCCACTTTTTCTTCAGCTTTGGAAGCGCCTTCATTTGCCGGCTTCACCAACACCATAGTCAGCGCCATCAATGCCGTTGCCGTCGCCGCCAAAATGAAAAAAATCGCTTCCCAGCCCAGATGCCCAAGCACCTTGGCGCCGAGAATAGGCGCCAAGGCCGGTGACAAGGCCACCAAGGGCATGATGTTGGAGAAGATGCGCTGTGAATCTTTGGCATCATACTGCTCTACCACCAAAGCCTGCCAAATAACGGCAGCACTGCAAACGCCAATCGCCTGAAAGAAACGGGCACAATTGAGCATGATGATATTGTCACTGAAACCTATACTGACTGTCGCCAGGGCAAACAGCGCCAAGCCACCTAACAGTGAATTGCGTTTACCGAAACGCTGCACCAAAGGGCCGTAAAGCAGTTGCCCCAAGGCCAATCCGGCCAGGAAAGAGGTCAAGGACATGGCCACCTGAGATGAGCTGGCACCAAGCGAGCTTTCAATTGCTTTGAATGCTGGGAGATACATGTCGGTCGCGATGAAAGCCAACATGCTCAGGAGCGCGAGATAGCATAAAAACATGAAATATTTAAGAGTCATATACAACCTGATTACAACTTAAGACAAAAGTAATATGAATGCCGGAGCAGTCTAAAGCCTTGCTCAATCGAGGTGAAACGTTTATTTTTGACCTATGCTTTCAAATAATCTCACAGCAAGGAATCGCCATGCTTTCTGAACAATCGTTGCAACTTATCGATATTGTTTCTCACCTTGGCAGTTTCACCGCCGCAGCCAACAAGTTGCACAAGGTGCCATCCGCCGTGAGTTATGCCATTAAGCAGATTGAAGAAGAACTGGGAGTCGTGCTGTTTGAGCGTCATCACCGCAGCGTCAGTTTGACGCCGGCCGGCGCTCACTTTGTCAAGGAAGCCAGGATTATGCTCAAGCAACTGGACGACCTGAAACGGGAAACCCAGCGGGTAGCCAATGGTTGGCAGCCGACGTTATCCATCGCTTTGGACAATATCGTCAGGGCAGACAGGATCAGTGTGCTGATTGCCGACTTCTATCGTCACTTCACCGATGTGGAGCTGATCATCCGCATTGAGGTGTTCAACGGTGTCTGGGAGGCCTTGTCTACCGGTCGCAGCGATGTTGCCATTGGCGCCACCACTGCCATCCCGGTCGGCGGCGCCTACCATCACAGAGACATGGGCGATATCGAGTGGGCATTTCTGGTGAGCAAGTCCCACCCTTTGGCCGCTATCGACCGGCCACTGGAAGATGAAGAGCTCAGGCCCTTTCCTTCTATTTGCCTGGACGATACTTCAAGAGAGATCCCCAAGCGCCACACCTGGTTGCTGGACAATCAGCGCCGCTTGGTGGTGCCGGATTGGATCCGCGCCATCAACTGCTTCCGTGAAGGCTTGGGGATAGGTTACATGCCGGTACACCTGGCCAGCCCCTTTATTCGCGCCGGTGCCCTGGTGGAAAAACAGCTGGCCACTCCCCTGGCTGCAAGCTCCTGCTGCCTGGCGTGGAATGCCAACAAGATGTCGCCGGCGCTCAAATGGGTACTGGATTATCTGGGCGATACCGAAAAACTGCACAGAGAGTGGCTCGCCTGACTTTAATTCATAAAAGATTCAGTGTTTAATGGCACAATCTATAACAGGAAACCTGCAGTGGAACCATATACGGTTTAAACTGCTCTAACATGGAAACTAGCCGGATCGCCAAACCCGGGCTATGTCAGTCAACCTTCGGAGAAGCAAATGACTCAGCAAACCCTTTATTCGAGCCAAACTTCCACTATGGAAGTGAATAAAATGCTCAGAAACACCTACATGCTGCTGGCAATGACCATAGGTTTTTCAGCCGTATGTGCCGCCATCGCCATGGCGATGGGTATCGGCCCCATGATGTCACTGGGACTTTCCATCGGTGGCTTGGTGCTGCTGTTCGTCACCCTGAGAAAAGCGGAATCCGCCGCCGGGATCTTTTGGGTATTTGCCTTTACCGGTATGGAAGGCGCGTCTCTGGGTTATATCCTCAATCATTACGCCGGTATGAGTAACGGCCCTGAGCTGATTATTCAGGCCTTTGGTCTGACATCAGCCATCTTCGTCGCCCTGTCGGCCTATGCCGTGACCACCAAGAAAGATTTTTCCTTTATGCGCGGCTTCTTGATTGCCGGTCTGGTGGTCGTCATAGCCGCTGCGGTGATCAATATCTTTGTCGGTAACGGCGCGGTATTTATGGCAGTCAATGCGGGTATCGCCCTCTTGATGACAGGCTTTATCCTGTTTGACACCAGCCGCATCGTCAATGGTGGTGAGACCAACTATATTCGCGCCACCATTGCCTTGTACCTGGATTTTCTCAACCTGTTTATCAGCCTGCTGCATCTGATGGGTGCCGGTGGTGATGACTGATCCCCTCGGGACGGAAAATAGGTTAAAATGGCCCTAATTCAGGGTCATTTTTTTTGGTATGAGCAAACTTATTATTATGGTGAATGGCAGTGTCTACGGCCCGGCGGCCGGCTTCCATGCACTCAAATATACCCGGGCTGCCCTGCAAGCAGGCCATGAGGTTCACTGCGTATTCTTTTATCAGGATGGGGTGAGCCAGTCCAATGCGCTATGCGCGCCGGCGTCTGACGAATTGGACTTAACTGCCGCCTGGCAGCAGCTGGCAAAGGAGTGGCAGCTTAATCTGGTGAATTGCGTCTCTGCCGCCCTGCGCCGCGGTGTGCTTTCAGCACAGGATGCCAAGGATAACGCCAAAGCGAGTGCCAATCTCGCCGCTGGGTTTACCATGGGGGGGCTTGGCGAGTTGGTCACCGGGCTTGAAAAGAGTGATCGTCTGGTGAGTTTTTAATGAAGAAATTAGCCATTATTTTTCGCCGAGCACCGCATGGGTCGGCTTCCGGCCGCGAAGGCCTTGATCTGGCGCTGCTGAGCGCCAGTTTCGAACAAGAGGTGAGCCTGATATTTACCGATGAAGGCGTGCTTACGCTGCTGAAGCAACAGCAACCTGAGCTTATCGGCTGCAAGGATTATATCGCCACCTTGGGTGCGCTGCCCCTCTATGACATAGAGACGGTACTGGTCTGCAAACAATCGCTGCAGGAGCTGGGACTTGGCCGCACCGAACTGGTTATTCCTGCCACCATTTGTGATAACGAGCAGATCCGCCAGGCCCTGCTCGATGCCGATGAGGTCATGGTTTTCTGATGATATTACACCAAATACAAACATCGGCGGCGCGCGACACTGCGCTGTCCTGCGCACTGAGATATGCCGGCAAGACAGACGTGTTTCTGCTGGCAGGCGATGCAGTAAGCGCCCTGCTGAAACGTCAATGGGCCATGGCACTGTCCCCTTTTAAAGTGGTGCTGGTGGCCGATGACGTCAAAGCCCGCGGGCTCGAGGACTTTCTCTCCAATTATGAACAGTTGGATTATCCGGCGCTGGTAGCGCTGACATTGGCTCATACAAAGGTTATTTCGTGGTAGATTTCATTCAATTCAATGACAAGCAGATAGCGACCGATCCTCAAGGATACTTGAAGCAGGTTTCCGATTGGACGCCCGAGCTGGCGCCTGTCATCGCCGCAGGCGAAGAGATAGAGCTGACCGATGCCCACTGGGAAGTGGTTAACTTTGTGCGGAACTTTTATCTTGAATACAAGACCAGCCCGGCTATTCGGGTTTTGGTCAAGGCAATCGGCCAGGCACTGGGGCCGGAGAAAGGTAACTCCAAGTACCTCTACACCCTGTTCCCGATGGGGCCGGCCAAGCAGGCAACCAAGATTGCCGGGCTGCCCAAACCGGCCAAGTGTATTTAAAGCTACTCGATTCTGCACACAAAAAAGCCCCGGTTCTCGGGGCTTCTTACTATTTGAATAACTATTTTAAATTTTCATATACCAGCATGGCTGCCTTGCCGAGCGTGGCTAAAAACAGGGCAGAAAAAACTGCGATGACGGCCACGTAGGCAAGCCAGCGCAGGTAGCGCTGACCTTTATCCATATGACCTCACCCATCAACCTATTTTTTCAATGCCACCCATATAGCTGCGCAGGGCTTCAGGTACTGTGACACTGCCATCGGCATTTTGGTAGTTTTCCAAAATGGCTACCAGAGTACGACCAACCGCCAGTCCTGAGCCATTCAGAGTGTGGATAAGCTTGGGCTTGTTGTCGTCTTTGGAGCGATAACGGGCCTGCATGCGCCGCGCCTGGAAGTCACGCACGTTGGAGCAGGAAGAGATCTCACGGTAGGTATTTTGAGCCGGAACCCAGACTTCAACGTCGTAGGTCTTGGCGGCACCAAAGCCCATATCACCGGTACACAGGACGATAGTTCTGTGCGGCAGCCCCAGCTTCTTCAGTACATTTTCAGCGTGACTGACCAACTCTTCCAATGCAGCTTCCGAATCTTCCGGCTTCACCAACTGCACCATTTCGACCTTGTCGAACTGGTGTTGGCGGATAAGGCCGCGGGTATCTTTACCGTAAGAGCCGGCTTCACTGCGGAAGCATGGTGTGTGAGCAGTCAACTTGATTGGCAGCTCGGCTTCATCCAGTATGGTATCGCGGGCCAGGTTGGTCAGCGGCACTTCTGCGGTTGGTATCAGGCTAAGCCCCTGACCTTCCTCTGTGGCCGGTTTGGTGTGAAACAGATCTTCACCAAACTTGGGCAGTTGGCCTGTGCCCTTGAGGCTGGCTTCGTTGACCAGTAAAGGCACATAGCATTCCGCGTAGCCGTGCTCCTGGGTATGCAAATCCAGCATGAACTGCGCCAGAGCGCGGTGCATACGGGCAATTTGGCCCTGCATAAAGATAAAGCGTGAACCCGTTACCTTTACGGCATTCTTGAAATCCAGTCCTTTGAGCTGTTCACCGAGATCCACATGATCTCTTACCGGAAAGTCAAACTCTCTTGGCGTGCCCCAGCGGCGGATTTCCACGTTGTCATTTTCGTCTGCGCCCACGGGAGCAGATTCATCCGGCAAGTTGGGAATGCTCATGGCAATAGCATCCAGCTCTTCAAGCAGTGCACTCAGCTCCTGCTTTTTGCTGTCCAACTGGCTGCCGAGATCACCTACCTGCGCCATGATAGGGGCAACGTCCTCACCGCGGGACTTGGCTTGACCTATGGACTTGGAGATGGCATTGCGACTGGCCTGCAGCTCTTCGGTTTCCACCTGCAGCGACTTGCGCTTTTCTTCCAGCTTGGTCAGCCTGTCTACATCGAGGATAAAACCGCGGGTCGCCAAACGCTCCGCAGTTGTTGCGAGTTCATTACGCAGATATTTTGGATCTAACATGTCTACTTGTCTTATCAGTTATACACGTGAAAAAATCAGCTGTTGTCCCAGGTAAACCATGGCCAGGCACAGTCCCAGGTTCAACGCCACATTCAGAAATGCCTTTAGCAACTCACCTCCCTGTATCAGCAGTAAGGTTTCATTTGAGAAAGTTGAGAAGGTTGTCAGTGCACCAAGAAATCCGACACCGACCAGCGCCTTGATCTCAGGGCTGATATGACTGAGTTCCCCCAGTGCATATATCATCCCCATCAGAAATGAGCCAAGTACATTAACAGCCAGTGTACCAAAAGGAAAACCACTGCCAAATAGCTGGAGCACAAATATCGATATCAGGTAGCGCAAAACTGCGCCGGTTGCACCACCAAGGGCAACAACGGTCAGATTAATCATACCTTTTGTTCTCACTTTGACTGTCGAGTTGGCAAAGCTGCGCCAACTTATCGCGGATCCGTTTCTCAAACCCCCGCTCGGTCGGATAATAAAAACGGCTATCGGCCAAGGCTTCGGGGAAATAACATTCGCCGGCGGCGTAGGCATTGGCCTCATCGTGGGCATAACGATAGCCCTCACCGGCGCCGATGGATTTCATCAGCTCGGTCGGCGCATTTCTCAAGTGCATGGGTACAGGCTGCTGGCCGGTTTCCCGGGCCAGTTGCCTGGCCGCCTTAAAGGCTGTGTACACCGCATTGCTCTTGGGCGCCGAGGCCAGATAAACAATCGCCTGCGCTATGGCGCGCTCGCCTTCTGCCGGACCGACCCGGTGAAAACAGTCCCAGGCGTTGAGGGCGACTGTCATCGCGGTAGGGTCGGCATTCCCCACATCTTCAGAGGCTATCGCCAACAGGCGTCTTGCGACATACAGGGGATCGCAGCCCCCTTCCAGCATGCGACAAAACCAATAGAGCGCCGCATCCGGCGCCGAGCCGCGAATCGATTTGTGCACGGCTGAGATCAGGTCGTAATACTGATCGCCATTCTTATCGAACCCTGCCAACTGCTCACCGGCCACCTGCACCAGCATGTCTTCGGTAAAACTACCGCCATCCGGCAGCATGTCACTCATCAGCTCCACCAGGTTGAGTACCTTGCGGGCATCGCCATCGGCGAGTGTCGCCAACTTGGCCATCAGTTCCGGCGGCATCTGCAACCGGCGTTTGCCAAGACCGCGCTCTTCATCAGCGAGGGCCTGGGTCACTATGTTAGCAATCTCGGCTTCATCGAGACGCTTAATCAGATATACCCTCACTCTGGAGAGCAAGGCGTTGTTGATTTCAAACGAAGGATTTTCTGTGGTGGCGCCGATAAAAATTACTGTGCCATCTTCAATAAAAGGCAGAAAGGCATCCTGCTGGCTCTTGTTGAATCTGTGTACTTCATCGACAAACAGCAAGGTGCGCTGGCCGCGCGATTGCGCCACGTTTTTGGCATGTTCTATCGCCGAGCGGATCTCTTTCACCCCGGATGTGACCGCAGATATTCGCTCCACATGGGCGTTGGCATAATGAGCTATCAGTTCAGCAAGCGTAGTCTTGCCGGTACCCGGCGGCCCCCAGAACATCATGGAATGAGCCTTGCCGGCCTCCAGTGCCAGTCTTAGCGGTTGCCCAGGTCCCAACAGATGCTGCTGACCGACGTACTGCTCCAGCGTCGCCGGGCGCATTCTTGCAGCCAGGGGCCGAAAGTCGGGGGCAAAATCAAAGCTCAGGCTGGACAAGATTAACCTTCCTGCCCCGGGCGCTGATCGTCAATGGAAACGCCTTCGGGAACCTCAAATTGGAACAGTGTCTTGTCGCTATCTGTCAGCGGCTTTTGTCCACTCAGTTTGAACTGACTGAGATTACCCTGAGTGTCTTTCAGTGCCAGTTGGGTCAAAGTGTTATCGTTGAAACAGACGCTGACCTGTTGTACTCCGGCCTCTTCAGTCTTGGGCGCTATCTCGAAACACTCTTTGTCCAGAGTGATGTTATAGCGAGCCCAACTGGCCTCGTCGCGGCGCACCAAAAGCGTCATGGGCGAAGCGGCAATGGCATTTTCCAGCGCCAGTACGCTCACTTCCTCGGCGAACGGGTTATAAATCCAAACGTCTTTGCCATCTGCGACTATCACAGATTCATCCGGCTGCTGCAGATGCCAGTAAAACTGATTCGGCTGCGCCAAGGCGAGCTCGCCACTGCCTTGCTGAATAAGCTTGCCATTGATATCTGTGACTTGCTGTTGGAAGTCGGCTTTCAAGCCGGCGATGGCATCCAGTTTTTCTCTGAGCACACCGGCATCATCGGCCATTACAGGTAGGCTGACGGCCAGAGCAAGAAACATAATGCTTTTATTCATCTATACCTCAAATCTGTCTTATCTTGGCGGTGGTGGAGCCAATACTTCGCGGTTACCATTATGCCCCTGGGCACTGACAACCCCTTGAAGCTCCATCTGCTCTATGATGCGGGCGGCACGGTTATAGCCTATCTTGAACTTGCGCTGCACACTGGAGATAGAGCCGCGGCGAGTTTCGGTAACAAAAGCAACGGCCTCATCGTAGAGTGCATCCAGCTCATCATCGCCGCCTTCCGGTGCTTCACCGGGCAGCAACACCTGCTCGCCGTCGCTGGCACCCTGCAGTATTTCATCAATATACTGAGGCTTACCGCGGGCATGCCAATCGGCAACCACGGCATGCACTTCGTGATCGTCCACAAAGGCGCCGTGAACTCGGTTAGGCACGCCGGTACCCGGGGGCAGATAGAGCATATCGCCCATCCCCAGCAAGGTTTCGGCGCCCTGCTGATCCAAAATGGTGCGCGAGTCGATACGGGAAGAAACCTGGAAAGCGATTCGAGTAGGGATGTTGGCCTTGATAAGGCCTGTTATCACATCCACAGACGGGCGCTGGGTTGCCAGAATAAGGTGAATACCGGCGGCGCGGGCTTTCTGGGCGATACGGGCAATCAGCTCTTCCACCTTCTTGCCGACTATCATCATCATGTCGGCAAATTCGTCCACTACAACGACGATCGAGGGCAACTTGTCGAGCTCAGGCGCCGTATCTTCCATGCTTTCATTGGACTTCCACATAGGATCGTAAATCGGCTCGCCGGCAGCCTTGGCCTCGGCGATTTTGGCATTGAAGCCCTTAAGGTTACGTACGCCGAGCGCCGACATCAGTTTGTAACGCCGCTCCATCTCACCCACACACCAACGCAGTGCATTGGCGGCCTCTTTCATATCCGTGACCACTTCACACAAGAGGTGCGGAATACCTTCATAGACAGAAAGCTCCAGCATCTTGGGATCTATCATAATAAAGCGCACATCTTCAGGGCCGGACTTATACAGTAGACTGGTGATCATCACGTTGACACCAACCGACTTACCCGAGCCTGTGGTACCTGCCACCAAAAGGTGCGGCATCTTGGCCAAATCCACCACGACCGGATCGCCGGCAATGTCTTGTCCCAGCACCATGGTGAGATTGGATTTACTGTCCTTGAACGCCTGGCAGTCGAGCACATCACGCATGAATACGGTTTCGCGGAACTTGTTGGGCAGTTCCAGCCCCACATAGGCCTTACCCGGAATAACCTCAACCACCCGCACGCTTTCAGCCAGCAGCGAACGCGCCAAATCTTTGGATAGGTTAGAGATTTTTGAAGCCTTGACCCCAGGGGCCAAGTCCAGCTCAAAGCGGGTAATCACAGGACCTGGATAGACACCAACCACTTGCGCGGTAATGTTGAAGTCTGCAAGTTTGCTTTCCACCAAACGCGCTACCTGATCCAGCTCTTCTTCACTGATAGGGTTTTTCTTGCGATTAGGCACATCCAGTAGTGAGATACTCGGCAAGGGATCCATGGGTTGCTTACTCTCCTTTGCAGCTCCCTCTTCACCGGGCAAAATGATAATGCCGTTTTCGACTCTGGCCTTCTGGGCCTTCAATTGCCGCTCTTTATGGCTGATGGCACCGGTTGAGACCCGCTTATCAAAGTCGATAGTCTCGCTTCCTTCTGCTTCATCTTGCCAAGGTGGCGTGTCTTCGGCATTGTCCGAAGAAATACCCGCAGCCTTGGCAGTCGCACTTCCGGCAACACCTGTAGAAAGCACCGGCTCTACCCTGCCCTGACGCTTAGGCTCTATGTCGGCTTTGTCATCGGCAATCGCCGCTTCACTCTCTTGAACTTGCTTATCCTTTTTACGGAAACGACTCAGCAGCCCGGGTTTCTTAACGGGGGCTTCAATAACCTCTTCATCGTCATCTTCCTCGAGCACTTCTTCCGGTTCAACTTCATCGCGCTCGCGACGGAACTTGTCCACTACCGACATAAAACCGCGGGTATCTTCGGTTTCTTTCGGGCCTGACAAACGTGCAGGCAACTGCTTGAGCTTGCGAAAACACCAGATAGTTGCCAAGCCGGTGAGCTCGACTATGGTAAGCCAGCTTATTCCCGTCAGCAGGGTAAAACCCGCGCCGACAAAGCAAAGCAGCAGCAGTGTGGTACCCAACTGGTTGAAGTAAGGCAGCATAGCCTGAGCTATTACATCCCCGGCCACACCACCGGCCGAAAATTCATAGATATCGCCGGCATTCATACTGGCCAAGGCTGCCAGACTCAGCACCATCAACAGGAAGCCAATCAGGCGCAAGCCGACCGAGAAGTAATCCACTTCCAGCAGTCTGTGGGCACGCCTGAAGATCAACCAACCGCTTCCGGCAATGATGATCGGAATAAGATAGGCGGTATAGCCAAAGAAATAGAACAGGACATCGGCCAGCCAGGCACCTACGGCACCGGTGACATTTTCGATCTCCCCTTGATAGTTAGACTGACTCCAGCCCGGATCACCGGGATGAAAGCTGCCCAGCGCCAACAATATATAGATGGCGACCATGCAGCACAGAATAAGCCCCCCTTCCAGCAGACGTTGCAGGCCGCTGAGGGTTCTGACGCTATTTCCCTGAGACAAATGCGATTTCCATAAGCAAACGAAAAACAGATGGATTTAAGATACCAGAATCAACCTGAATGTGCAGCGAATAAGCCTTCGAAAGCCTCTAAAAGCAAGTGGATAGCGGCATTTTTTTACGCCGCCTCGCCGCCTGGGATAAAAAGTAAACAACCTAGATCAAAAAAGGAGCCATTGTGGCTCCCTTTTACCCTCGTTAACAACCGAGGTTTAGGCTTCCGCAGAAATACTGATGGCTACTTTGCTGGTCTGCTTCACCTCTTCCATCACCACGTAGGTACGGGTGTCGGACACTGAAGGCAGCTTCAGCAAGGTTTCGCCCAGCAATTTACGATAGGCAGACATATCGGATACCCGTGTCTTCAGCAGATAATCGAAATCGCCCGATACCAGGTGGCACTCCTGAATATCATCCAAAAGCTGCACGGCGCGATTAAACTTATCGAAGACTTCCGGAGTATCCCGGTTGAGGGTGATCTCGACAAATACCAACAAGGATGCGCCCAAAAAGTGCGGGTTAACCAGTGCGGTATAGCCGTTAATGTAACCTTGTTTTTCGAGACGCTTGACGCGTTCAAGGCAGGGAGTTGGACTCAAACCAACACGTTTGGAAAGCTCAACGTTGGAAATGCGACCGTCAATTTGCAGTTCATTAAGAATGTTACGATCGATACGATCCAAGTCTTTTACAGGACTCTTTTTATTATTTACCATATTTTTAACCTTGTTTTATCACTAAAACAACATTTAATTTTGCGTATGTCGGAAGTTTAGCAGCATAATCTGCCCGGGCAATACTATACTAGACTTTCCTGAATTGATCACGTTCAGGTCACTATAAAATAACAATTATGCCCATTAAAAGTGGGTTTTTTAGTATATTGAGGCTCGAAAATGATAATTGGTGTTCCAAAGGAAATCAAAAACCATGAGTATCGTGTGGGTATGGTACCTTCCAGCGTACGCGAATTGACTATGCATGGTCATCAGGTTTTTATCGAAACGAATGCTGGTAATGGGATTGGGTTTACCGATCAGGACTATATCGATGCCGGGGCGTCTATTTTGGACACGGCCGCCGAGGTTTTTGCCAAGGCTGAGATGATAGTCAAAGTCAAAGAGCCACAGGCCGTAGAACGTGCCATGCTGCGCCATGACCAGATCCTCTTTACCTATCTGCACCTTGCCCCCGATCTGCCCCAAACTGAAGAACTGGTCAACAGCGGCGCTGTTTGTATCGCTTATGAAACGGTTACTGATGACCGTGGTGGCTTGCCTTTACTGGCCCCCATGTCAGAAGTGGCCGGACGCATGTCCATCCAAGCCGGTGCCATGGCGCTGGAAAAATCCATGGGCGGCCTGGGCATGTTGCTCGGCGGAGTCCCAGGGGTTGAACCTGCTAAAGTTGTGATTATCGGCGGCGGCATGGTAGGTACCAATGCGGCGCAAATGGCGGTGGGCATGGGTGCCGATGTAGTGGTGCTTGATCGCTCCATCGACGCGCTGCGTCGTTTGAATGTTCAGTTCGGCTCCAAGGTCAAGGCTATCTACTCTACGGCCGATGCCATTGAAAAGCATGTATTGCAGGCCGATCTGGTCATAGGTGGCGTGTTGATCCCCGGCGCGGCAGCGCCCAAGCTGGTTACCCGTGAGCACATCAAGAAGATGAAGCCTGGGGCCGCCATAGTGGATGTCGCCATAGATCAGGGGGGCTGTGTGGAAACCTCTCATGCCACAACTCACCAGGATCCTACCTATATCGTCGATGATGTCGTGCATTACTGTGTAGCCAATATGCCGGGCGCCGTGGCACGTACTTCCACCTTTGCCCTGAACAACGCTACCCTGCCCTACATTCTCAAGCTGGCCCGTCTGGGTTACCGCGACGCGCTCTTGTCTGACAAGCACTTGCTGAATGGTCTTAACGTGATGCACGGTAAGATCACCTGTAAAGAAGTCGCCGAAGCCCACAATATGGCTTATACCGCTGCCAGCGAACTGTTACAGTAAGCAAATTAGCTAATCGCTTTAAAGGAGCCTCTGGGCTCCTTTTTTTCGATTAAGTCAATCTTGAAGATTCTATTCCTGGCGCTTTACCCTTAGGGGTAAATTACCTACAATCGCTGCAATTTGCCAAGGCACGGAGAATAAAATGAGCCAAGCCAAACATTGTAATCTTTTGATCCTGGGATCAGGCCCCGCAGGCTATACCGCAGCCGTTTATGCTGCCCGCGCCAATCTCAAGCCCGTGATGATCACGGGTATCCAGCAGGGTGGCCAGTTAACCACTACGACCGAAGTCGAAAATTGGCCCGGCGATGCCGAAGGCCTGACTGGTCCTGCGCTGATGGAACGGATGCAAAAGCATGCCGAGAAATTCGATACCGAAATTATCTTCGACCATATCAATGAAGTGGATCTGCAACAGCGCCCTTTCACCTTGAAAGGTGACAACGGTGAGTACACCTGTGATGCGCTGATCATAGCCACAGGCGCATCCGCCAAGTACCTCGGTCTGCCATCTGAAGAAGCCTTCAAGGGCCGTGGTGTATCTGCTTGTGCCACCTGTGACGGTTTCTTCTATCGCAATCAGAAAGTGGCCGTTATCGGCGGTGGTAACACGGCTGTTGAAGAAGCACTCTATCTTTCCAACATAGCTGCCGAAGTGCACCTGATCCATCGCCGCGATACCTTCCGCTCTGAGAAAATTCTCATCGATCGTCTGATGGACAAAGTCGAAAACGGCAACATAGTTCTGCACCTGGACAAGACATTGGATGAAGTGACCGGCGATGCCATGGGCGTGACCGGACTCAAGATGAAGAGCACCAAAGACGGCAGTATTTCCGATTTGGAAGTGGCCGGGGTGTTTGTCGCCATTGGCCACAGCCCCAACACAGGTATTTTCGAAGGCCAGTTGGAGATGAATGGCGGTTATATCAAGGTCGAAAGCGGCCTCAACGGCAATGCCACCCAGACCAGCGTCAAAGGCGTATTCGCCGCCGGCGATGTGATGGATCAGCACTACCGTCAGGCCATCACCTCAGCCGGAACCGGTTGTATGGCGGCTCTGGATGCCGAGCGCTTCCTGGATGCCCAGAAATAAGCTCTGCCGATATACTGAAAAAGCCAGTCATTGATGACTGGCTTTTTTGTCTGAGGTATTAAAGCATAGGCAAATCACAGGCATGAAAAAAGGGACCTTAGGTCCCTTTTTAACAGCAACTACAACTTATCTCCTGAGAGATTAGTTTGCCAGTGCTTCCTTCGCTTTTTCTACCAGAGTAGCAAACACTACTTTGTCGAATACAGCGATGTCTGCCAAAATCTTACGATCGATTTCGATAGACGCCTTTTTCAGACCGTTGATGAAACGGCTGTATGAAAGACCATTCTGACGAGAAGCCGCATTGATACGTGCAATCCACAGTTGACGGAATTGACGTTTCTTCTGGCGACGGTCACGGTAAGCATATTGACCTGCTTTGGTTACGGCCTGTACCGCTACACGGAAAGTACGTGAACGGGCACCGTAGTAACCTTTGGCAAGTTTAAGAACTTTCTTGTGACGAGCTCGTGCAGTTACACCACGCTTAACTCTTGGCATTTTTCAATTCCTCCTAATTAAGCGTATGGCAGTTGGCGTGCGATCATAGGCACGTCAGCTTTGGCAACTAAACACTTGGCGCGCAGATGACGCTTACGCTTGGTGCTCTTCTTGGTCAGGATGTGACGCAGATGGGCTTGCTTACGCTTGAAACCATTGGCGGTTTTCTTAAAACGCTTCGCTACACCCTTGTCGGTTTTCATTTTAGGCATTACTAAAACTCCGCATTGGGACATTAATAAAACGCAAGGCGAGCAAAGGCCCGTAGACCTTTGCTACTTTTCAGGATTGCCCTGCTATTTCTTCTTGGGCGCCAGCACCATGATGGCTTGTCGACCTTCCATTTTCGGGAAAGATTCAACAACCGCATACTCTTCCAGATCGCCCTTGATACGGTTCAAAAGATCCATACCCAGGTTCTGGTGTGCCATTTCGCGTCCGCGGAAACGCAGCGTAACTTTCGCTTTGTCTCCATCTTCCAGAAAACGAATCAGGTTGCGTAGTTTTACCTGATAGTCGTTTTCATCAGTACCAGGGCGGAATTTAACTTCCTTCACCTGGATCTGTTTCTGCTTCTTCTTCTGTTCTTTCTGGGCTTTTGCCTTGTCGAACAGATATTTACCGTAGTCCATGATACGGCATACAGGCGGCTCAGCATTAGGACTGATCTCAACCAGATCCAGACCTGCCTCATCGGCTACTTCCTGAGCCTCTTTGATGCTGACGATACCAATGGCTTCACCATCCACACCATTCAAACGTACCTCAGGTACGCCGGTAATTTCTTCATTGATTCTATTCGGGGCCGCCTGACGGCCTGCTGATTTTTTGATCTTTATGACCTAATCCTCCAACAATTCAAGACTACGGAGTGAAATTTGTTGCTTGACCTTAGCGGCGAAATCATCGATTCGCATCTTGCCTAAGTCCACCCCGTCTCGGGTACGCACAGCGACTTCCCGATTTTCCATCTCCTGATCACCTATGACCAGCAAATAAGGAACCCGCCTCAAAGTGTGCTCGCGTATTTTAAAGCCTATTTTTTCATTCCTCAAGTCTTTAGAGGCGCGTATGCCCTGTTCCTTGAAGAATTCGACTACTTCTTCAACATAATCAGCTTGTTTGTCTGTTATGTTCATAACAACAACCTGCATAGGAGCCAGCCAGGTTGGGAAGCGGCCCGCGAACTCTTCGATGAGGATACCGAGGAATCGCTCCAAAGAGCCCAAAATCGCACGGTGGATCATCACAGGAGTCTGACGGCTGTTGTCTTCGGCGACATAAGTCGCGCCCAGGCGTCCCGGTAAGGCGTAATCGAGCTGCACTGTACCGCACTGCCAGGCGCGATCCAGGCAGTCATGCAGAGTGAATTCGATTTTAGGGCCGTAGAAGGCACCTTCACCTGGCAGTATTTCAAATTCGATATCGTTGCTGCGCAGCGCTTGTTTCAGAGCTTCTTCTGCCCTGTCCCACATGGCATCGTCACCGATACGCTTCTCTGGACGGGTAGAAAGTTTAACTACGATATTGCTGAAGCCGAAAGTGGAATAGGTGTCGTACACCATCTTGATACACTTGCTGACTTCGGATTGCACCTGCTCTTCAGTACAGAATACGTGCGCATCGTCCTGGGTAAAACCACGAACCCGCATCAGACCGTGCAAGGCACCCGAAGGCTCGTTACGGTGACAACAGCCGAACTCGGCCATCCGCAGCGGCAGATCGCGATAGGACTTGAGGCCCTGATTGAAAATCTGTACGTGGCCGGGGCAGTTCATCGGCTTGATGGCGTATTCGCGGTTCTCACTGCTGGTTGTAAACATCGCCTCGGCGTATTTATCCCAGTGACCGGAACGTTCCCACAACACGCGGTCCATCATCAGTGGACCTTTCACTTCCTGATAGTCGTACTGGCTCAGCTTCTGGCGAATAAAACGCTCAAGCTCAAGGAATACGCTCCAGCCGTCGTTGTGCCAGAACACCATACCAGGAGCTTCTTCCTGCATGTGGTACAGATCCAGCTGCTTGCCGATTTTACGGTGATCACGCTTGGCCGCTTCTTCGAGACGGGTCAGGTGAGTCTTGAGCGCTTTCTTGTCGGCCCAGGCAGTACCATAGATACGCTGCAACATCTTGTTGTCTGAGTTACCGCGCCAGTAGGCACCGGCAACATTCATCAGCTTAAAGAAATGACAGAAACGCATGTTGGGCACATGGGGACCGCGACACATATCTGTGTATTCTTCGTGGTGATACAGCGCCGGCGTGGCATCACGGCTGATGTTCTCATCCAGGATCGCCATCTTGTAAGGCTCGCCGCGAGACTCGAAAGTATCACGGGCTTCCTGCCAGCTGACCACACGCTTGACCACGTCATAGTTGGTCTTGGCCAGTTCCAGCATGCGTTTTTCCAGCTTCTCCAGATCTTCCTGGGTCAGTTTATGTTCCAGGTCGATGTCATAGTAGAAGCCGTTATCGATAACAGGACCAATCGCCATCTTGGTTTCAGGCCACAGCTGTTTGATCGCATGACCCAACAAGTGTGCGCAAGAGTGACGAAGGATTTCCAGCCCTTCTTCATCTTTGGCCGTGATGATCGACAGTTCTGCATCTGTTTCGATCAGATCACAGGCATCTTTTAACTCGCCGTTGACTCGTCCGGCAATACAGGCTTTCGCCAGACCGGGACCAATATCAGCAGCAACATCGAGTGTAGAGACTGGGTTGGCAAACTCGCGTTTGCTCCCATCGGGAAGTGTAATTACAGGCATGAAAATTCCTTGTCCAGTGGTGACCCACACGTAGGGCCACTTGGTTATCAATTAAAAAAAGTGTTTAGCCCTTGGGTTAAGGCAGTACAGGAGCCTTAAGGTCTCCGCCGGGCAGGCTGGCAATTTTACGGGATAAGCCCTTGCCTGCGCAACCCAAAAACACTCAAGGGACAAGCTTTTGCTCACAGCCTGGGGCTATACTTGAACTGTGTTGTGATATGAGGTTCTATCGTCCAAAGGGCATAGCGCTACCGGACAAAGGAGGAAGCCATGCAACTCAAGAGTCAGACTATCTGCTGCCCCCATTGCGGCCACCATCAAAAGGTGGAGCTCGACGCCAGCGGCGGCGATCAGGAGTTCTATAATGATTGCCGGGTATGTTGCAACCCTATCCATATGCGGATGCACATCAATGACCAAAGGCACATGATAGAGCTGTACGTCGATGGCGATGACGAACAGCTCTACTGAAAACCCCGTTTCAGGCTGCTTATATAGGACGAGTGCGGCCGCGAATTAAGTGTATCGGCGACAATTAAGCCTGGTGTCGTTGAGCTAGTACGCGCTCGACCGTATCCACTATCGTTTGGGTCTGACTGTCAATTTCGATATTCAGCCTATCCCCTTCCCGATAGTCCTCTAGATTGGTCAGTCTGAGAGTCTCAGGAATGAGATGCAGCATAAAGCGATTGCCTTTGACCTCGCCAACGGTGAGGCTACAACCATTGATACCGATAAAGCCCTTATAGAAGATGTACTTCAACCACTCTTCGGCCACTTCAAGCTGCATATTGTAATGGCTGTCACTGATATCCAGATGCACCAATTGCGCCTGGGTATGCACATGGCCAGAAAGAATGTGACCCCCAAGCTCGGTACCAAACTTGAGTGACCTCTCTATGTTAACCTTGTCACCAACCCTTAGTCCGACCAGATTAGTCACCGCCAGAGTCTCTTCCATTACGTCGAAAAACGCCCTATCATCAGCAAGCTGGGTTACCGTCAGGCAAACACCGTTGTTGGCAACACTCGCTCCTATTTCCAATCCCTCGCGCAAGGCGGGAGGCAGAGCGACTTCGAGGGTATTTAGCCCGGGCTTTTTCTCGATCGCCAAGATTTCACACTTGGCTTGAACAATACCTGTAAACATTTTCTCACTCGCTTAGTTGTTAGGGCTGCTTTCATGAATCACACCGGCTTTCAGGCCAAACGCTTAGTTCAACTGGCTTTGCCTGTGCTTATTGCACAACTTACCCAGACAATGATGGGGTTTATCGATACCCTGATGGCCGGCAGAGTCAGTGCTGTCGACATGGCAGCCGTCGCTGTCGGAACCAGTCTCTGGCTACCGGCCATTCTGTTCGTTCAAGGCCTATTGCTGGCATTTACTCCCATGTTTGCCCATCATCACGGTGCAAACAACCAAAAGGCGATCCAACCGCTTGCCTTTCAGGCTGCCTATATTGCCATAACCGGCGCCTTGGGTGTGATGCTGTTTCTGGCATCTGCGCCACATATTTTGGATTGGATGGAACTGGAGCCTGAGCTCAAGCGCCTGACCATAGGTTATCTTGACGGCATTCTCTGGGGGGCGCCGGCCTTTGTGCTCTATCAAGTGCTCAGGAGCTGCAGCGAAGGGATCTCCTATACGCTGCCGACCATGATCATAGGTTTTGTCGGCCTGGCGGTGAATATCCCGGCCAACTATATCTTTATCAATGGTCACTTTGGCATGCCCGCCATGGGCGGCGCCGGCTGTGGTGTCGCTACCGCTTTGGTGTTTTGGGCCATGCTCCTGGCCATGGCCATCTATATGCAGTGGCATAAACGCTTTAGCGAGTTGGCTCCCTTCAAGGCGTTTCACAAACCCCATTTGCACACCATTATGGAGATGACCAAGCTGGGCATGCCTATTGCCATGGCGCTGTTCTTTGAAGTCAGTCTGTTTGCGGTGATCGCCTTGTTACTGGCGCCTCTCGGTGCCACTGTCGTGGCCGGGCACCAAATTGCGCTGAATTTCTCCTCGATTGTATTTATGTTGCCACTCTCCATCGGCATAGCCGTTTCTATTCGGGTCGGTTATTACCTGGGCCGCGGCCAGAGTGATGTGTCGGCACTGGTGACCAAGGTGGGATTGGCTATCGCCTTTTCTCTGGCCATGCTCACCGCGGTGGCGACTGTGGTATTCAGGTATGAGATTGCCCTGCTCTATAACGACAACCCAGAAGTGGTCACTCTGGCAGGCAGCCTGATGCTGATGGCTGCTCTATATCAGTTGTCAGATTCGGTACAGGTGGTTGCGGCCGGTGCCCTTCGTGGCTACAAGGATACCCGCAGCGCCTTTTTCATCACCTTGTTTGCCTATTGGGCTGTGGGGATGACCCTGGGTTATGTATTGGCGTATACCGATTTTCTGGTACCCGCCATGGGAGCACACGGATTCTGGATTGGGCTTATCGCCGGCTTGACCGTAGCCGCGATACTCTTTGCTATCCGTCTGAGATATATCCAGAAAAGTGGCAAACAGTTCGCGGTTATCTCTGACGAGAGCACGAATTAAGCCGAATGCGATCAAAGCTGCAGCAAGTTGTGCAGCAATTCGCCATTCAATAAAAATTTGTGTTTTTTTACTTGCAACTGGCGGCTGCTCGCCCTTAATATAGCGCTCGTTCAAGGGCGGCAGCCTGAAAAACACAATACACCCGTAGCTCAGCTGGTTAGAGCACTACCTTGACATGGTAGGGGTCGGTGGTTCGAGTCCACTCGGGTGTACCACTCTCTTCAGAGAGTCAAAAATGAAAATCATGCAATACACCCGTAGCTCAGCTGGTTAGAGCACTACCTTGACATGGTAGGGGTCGGTGGTTCGAGTCCACTCGGGTGTACCAAGCAACCTGCTTCAAGCAGGTTTTTTTATGCCTGAAATTCCCCTTTCCCGCCATTCAAGTTTGCGTTTCCTCTTGCTCTTGTCTTTTCATTCCCGCAAAAAGAGTAAACACCTCTACTGCATGGTATTTTTGTAAATCAAGTCCGACTTTTTGCATATTGCTTACTTTCCCCGGCCATGGAATCATGGGGTATAGATAAGGTCCTTTGCCGACAGGGAAATTCATGAGCCAACGTACTCTGCACACGCTGTTCAAACCCGGGTCCATCGCCGTCATTGGCGCGTCCAATCGCGACAAGCGTGCGGGCAATGTAGTAATGAAAAACCTGCTCTCGGGGGGCTTTGCCGGGCCAATTATGCCGGTAACGCCTAAGTATAACGCGGTTATGGGCGTGCTGGCCTATCCCAATATTGAGTCTTTGCCGATCAAACCTGACCTGGCCATCATCTGTACCCGCGCCTCCAGCGTACCTGCGATAGTGGAAACCCTGGCACAATTTGGCTGCAAAGTGGCGATCATCATGGCCTCCGGTATGGCCGATGAATTAAACGAACAAGGCGAAAACCTGCTTGAACTGACTCAAGCCAACGGCAGACGTTACGGCATGCGGATCCTCGGCCCCAACAGTTTGGGGATGATGTTGCCGCCCCAGGGACTCAATGCCAGCCTGGCCCATGCCGGTGCCCTGCCCGGTAAAATAGCCTTTGTATCCCAGTCTGCAGCCATCTGCACCACAGTACTCGACTGGGCCAACAACAAAGGGATCGGCTTCTCCTCATTTATTTCCCTCGGTGATGCCACAGACATAGACTTCGATGAGCTGCTGGATTTTCTCGGCCGCGATTCCCGCACCAGCGCCATCATGCTTTATATAGATTCGGTCAATGAGAAGCGCCACTTCCTGTCGGCAGCCAGAGCCGCGGCCCGGCATAAACCTATTTTGGTGATCAAATCCGGCCGCAGCGCCGAAGGTGGCAATGCCGCCAAACTGCACACAGGTGGCATTGCCGGTAATGACGCCGTATACGAGGCCGCCTTTCGCCGCGCCGGTATGCTGCGGGTCACCGACTTGGTTGAGCTATTTGCAGCGCTCGAGAGTCTGGCTCACCTCAACCCGCTCAATGGCGAGCGCCTGTGTATTTTATCAAATGGCGGCGGTCCCGCCGTACTGGCGGTGGATGAATTGGTACTCAAGGGTGGCAAGCTGGCACAGTTGTCCGACACCACTGTGGAGAAACTCTCGCAGCTGTTGCCCTCTACCTGGTCCGGGCAAAACCCGGTGGACATCATAGGTGATGCCGGCGCCGAGCGTTACAGCCAGGCACTGTCGGTATTAATGGACAGTGATGAGCTGGACGCCGTCCTGGTACTGCACTCTCCTTCGGCCCTTGGCGAAAGCGTCACCATAGCCGATGCCTTGATTGAAACTGTCAAACAGCACCCGAAACGTAACCGGGTGAGCATCTTAACCAACTGGAGCGGTGAAGATGCCGCTTACCGGGCTCGAAAGCACTTTTCCAAGGCGGGGATCCCAACATACCGCACACCCGAGGGTGCCGTGCGCGCCTTTATGCATATGGTGGAGTATCGCCGTAACCAAAAACTGCTGCAGGAAGTGCCGCAATCTATACCTGACACTATCCCAACAGACAGCACTACCGCCCGAAGTCTGTTGCAACAAGCCATAGCCAAGGGCAAACGGGTACTGGAAACCCATGATGCCCGCACCATACTCAACGCCTATGGCTTGGATACCATAGATACCTGGTTTGCCAGGGATGCGGCCGAAGCCGTGGCCATTGCCGATAAGGCGGGTTATCCCGTGGCATTGAAAGTGCAATCACCGGATATTTTGCATAAATCGGACGTTCACGGGGTAATGCTGAATCTGACATCGGCTAACGAGGTCAATCAGGCCGCAGCGGCCATAGTCGAACGGGTGCACGCCTCCAACCCTGCAGCCTCGGTGGAAGGCATGATAGTGCAAAAGATGGCGCTGACCGCCGGCGCACAGGAGCTCAGAGTCGCGGTAATCAACGACCCAGTGTTCGGCCCAGCCATCATGCTAGGTGAAGGCGGCTCCGAGTGGGAACCCACCCGGGATGCGGCCGTCGCCTTGCCGCCACTGAATATGGCACTAGCACGTTATATGGTGATCCAGGCGCTCAAGACTCAAAAGATCCGCGATCGTCACTTACCCCAAGGCTTGGATATGCGAGCCTTGTGCCTGATGTTGACCCAGATTTCGCAGCTCATTATCGATTGCCCCGAAATCGAGAGCCTGGATCTTAATCCTGTATTGGCTGCGGGCGAGAAAATTACCCTCTTGGATGTCAATCTGCGCCTGAACCCGGAAGTTACGGATAACGCCGGGCGACTGGCGATTCAACCCTACCCCAAAGAGCTGGAAGAAAAAGCCAAACTGCGTAACGGCCTTGAGGTGATGTTGCGGCCGATACTGCCGGAAGATGAACCCAAGCATCTGGACTTTGACAACTCGCTGACAGATGAAGACAGATACAAGCGCTATTTCGGGGTGCGCTCGCGTATGACCCACGAAGAAATGGCGGTACTGACCCAAATAGATTACGCCCGTGAGATGGCGTTTATCGCCACCATAAGAGATGAAAATGGCGAAGAGGAAACCTTGGGTGCAGTGCGAGCCTCTATCGATCCGGATAACACAGAAGCGGAATTTGCCATGGCGGTTCGCAGTTCCCATCAGGGGATCGGCATAGGTAAGTTATTGCTGGAGAAGCTTATCAACTACTACCGCACTACGGGCACCCAGGTGTTAACCGGTTTCACCATGTTCGAGAACCGCAATATGGCCAGTCTTGCCAAGAGTCTTGGCTTTACTGTCACCTTTGATATGGAAGAACACCTGATCAAGATGCACATGGAACTTGCGGGCAAGGACACATAAGCACCTCCCTATTGGAGGTGAACAATCGCACCTCAAAACCAAGAACCCGGCCAATGCCGGGTTCTTTTGATAATTGGAGCAGACTCGTTCAACGGCGACAAAGGGCAATCAAGTCCAACTCAGGCCGGTAAACCTTGCTGCTGACATCGAAGAGCCCCAACAGCGTATCGAACAGGTTGTCGTGGGAAACACTCTTGGCGGCGGCTTCCTTTGCCAGGCAGTCATCATTCAACCCAAGTTGCTGCTTGAATTGCTTGGAAAACCAAGCCATCCAAGGCACCCTGGTTTGTTCACTCGGCGCTATGGCATAGGGTGATCCATGCAGGTACATGCCCTTTTCGCCCAGGGACTCACCGTGATCGGACAGATACATCATTGCCGTATCATAATCGCCACTGCGTCCCTTTAGCTGCTCGACCACCTGAGAGACGATATAGTCGGTATACAGAATCGTGTTGTCATAGGTATTGGTGAGCTGCTCGCGGCTGCAGTTTTGAATGTCACTGCGCTGGCAATCCGGGGTAAAACGGCGATATTGTTCCGGATAGCGCAGATAATAGGTAGGTCCGTGACTGCCGATGATATGCAACACTATCAGCCGATCCTGGCCATTGTTTGGCTGCGACAAGGCTTGTTTGAGCTCATCAAGCAGCACCTGATCCTGACAAAACTGGCCATCACACAGCTTCGGATCGGCGTTCAGTGCTATCAGCTTGTTTTCCACCCTGTCACACACTCCTTTGCAGCCACTGTCGTTATCAAACCACTGCACTTTCACACCGGCATGGTGGAGCACATCCACAGCGGTATCCTGAGCCTTGGCGGCGCGGGAGTCATAATCTTCCCGGCTCATTCGGGAAAACATACAGGGTAAAGAAACTGCCGTGGCCGTGCCACAAGAGCTGACATCGCTGAAGATCAGCGGTGAAATCGCCTTGGTGTAGACATTGGTTGGCCTGTCATAGCCATAGTATTGGTAATTTTGCGCCCTGGCGGTTTCACCAACCACCAGCACCATCAGTCTGGGTTTAGTTTCCCCGGCTGGTTTTACCTGCTTGGCATCTGTACCCAACTCTTGATATTCGAGCGGCTTTTGCAGGTAGTGCTGATTGATGTATTTGGCCGCCGAGCCGACAAAATAGGTGGGCACAATGTAGCGTTTGATTTCATCATTATTGCGACCAAAAGCCAGATAGTTCTGCATATAGAAAAAGGCTATCACCACTATGATGAGGATGTTCGCTATGATGTACAGCGCCTTGTACGCCAGCTCCTTGCCTATGGGCTTATAGGCGATCTGGATACGATACAAGAGCACTGCCGGCAGCACCCCGGTCAACAGCAGATTTAATATCGATGCCCAGTTCACATAGGTCAAGGCCTCGGCGCTGTTGGTCTGAAAGGTATTCTCTATCATGCCGGTATCGAATACTACGCCATATTTGAACGCGGCAAAAAATACCCCCGATGAACACAGCAACAGCACAATAAAAAAAGGTTTGAGAATATATTTAAAGCTGAACAGGGAAAACAGTATCCCCAAAGCCGAGATCAAGAAGATGGGAATGGTAGCCACAAACAAAGGAGCCACATGCGCTTGGTTCTCGAGCCCCTGTTTGACTATGGTAAAAAAAGGCACATTGAACACGGCCACAAAATACAGTGCCAGTACAAAGGTCAGGCGATTGACAGAGATGGGATTCAACACACTCATTCCTAAATGACGGTTAAAATTGATGCAAGGCTCAGCAATTTCAACTTATGGTTAACTAAATGTTAATATAACAATTTTATCTTAAGGTTCCCTTATCGGTTCCGACATCGCTCATGGGGCCGAATTAAGCTTTCAGACTCTGTGCCAATGGGAAAGTTCGCGATGCACCATACGCTAAAACTGCGGTATAAAAGGTTAAAAGAGTCGTTTGATAACTCAAGAGCCGTTTTGCATGCAAATGTCCCGCAATTGTAAGTTGGAGGCGCATTAAGCTTGGCAAACCGGAAGTCGCCAAAATGTCTCTGAGAGTAAATTACGGCAAGTTTTATTGTGCTCTTCCATGTTCCGGAGAAAAAGAAAGCGCCTTTTAAAGGCGCTTTGAGGTTTTATATCAGGGTAAACAATCGCAATTAGAATTCGCTGTTGAGCCGATTGAAGAACCCAAGCAGTTGCTCCAGCTCAGCGTCACTGAATTTCGCGGTCATCTCTCGGGTTAACTGCAAATGCAGGGCATCATGCTCTTTAAACATCTGCTCGCCCTTTTCGGTTAAGGATACCTGGATGGCGCGCCGGTCATTTTCCAGCGGCTGACGTTCGGCCAGGCCCGCCTTAACCAAACGTTCAACCTGCACGGTCAGGGTTCCTGTGGTAATACCGAGCTTTTCCGCCAGTTCCTTCATCTTCATAGGGCCGTGAGCCCCCAGGATCTCCACTGTATGGATCTGCGCCAGTGAAGCGCCTTGGTCTCTGACTACGCTCTGTTCCCATGAGGACAGACGCTCATAAAACTCTATGATGGCGTGGTTGATTGACTGTTGCAGCGAATCCTGCCGCTGTTGCTGTTTCATCTATTCTGGCACCTCAATGATGATGGTGATGATGTCCTGTCTGTGTGTGGCTCGCTTGCTCACATTCTTTGGCTCTCGGCGTAGCCGCTTTATCGCAGTCGGCACATTGATTGACTTCAATGGTCAGATGATCTATGCGACTGAAATCCGCCAGCAACTCATGATAATAGTCGGTACTGTGGGGAGCGTGGCTCACCAAAGAGATCATGGCTGCGTGATGATCGGCGCTGACCGGCCACACATGAATATCGGTTACCTTGTGGTCTTTTTCGGCTTCTATCCGTTCCACCAGCTTGCGACTGAACTCGGCTTCAACACCTGCGTCAAGCAAAATGGGGCTGGTCTGGCTGATAAGTCCCCAAGCCCAGCGACTGATGATAACAGCTCCGACAATGCCCATCACGGGATCCAGCCAATTCAATCCGAAATATTTACCGGCCAACAGCGCGCCAATTGCCAACAAGGAGGTCAAGGCATCGGCCAATACATGGAAATAGGCTGCGCGCAGATTATGATCTTTGTGTCCGTGGGAATCACCATGGTCGTGGACATGCAGGTGTCCGTGATCGCTGTGATGGCTGTGATTGTGGTCATGTCCGTGCTTGTGGCTATCTGCCTGGCTATGGCTATGTGCATGGTTATGCCCATGACTGTGGCCATGATCGTGACCGTGATGGTCCTTGAGCAGAAATACACTGACGATGTTGACGGTTAAACCTATGATGGCCACCAGAATCGCCTGGTCAAAATGAATATCTTCCGGATACAGGAGTCTGGAGCCGGACTCTATCAACATCAACAGTGCCACCAAGCCGAGAGCAATCGCACTGGTAAAACCACCGAGTACGCTGACCTTGCCGGTACCAAAGGCAAATCTGGGGTTGTTGGCATGTTTCCTGGCGTAAGAGTAAGCAAACAATGTCAGCATAAATGCAGCGGCATGAGTTCCCATATGCCAACCATCGGCCAACAACGCCATGGAACCGTATATAGTTCCGGCAACAATCTCGGCCACCATGGTGACCACAGTCAGCAAAAGCACCCACTTGGTACTCTTCTCTCCCTGCTCATTATGGTGGGTAAAGTTATGATTATGCTGCCAGCGCGTGGTGGTATGAAACTCTGAACTCATAGTTAGCCTGCTGTTATATTTTGATGTTCAAACTATTTGATAGGCGAAATATCTCTTTTTCCTGACACAATTTCAAGCATTGCGACTGAAAAAAATCACAAGTGTGACCATGGGATTAACAAACTTCATCCTAAAGTCGGGGGATTATGTCTTATTTGTGTCACCTTTCAGTTATCTGGCTGTCATATGGCGTCATTAGTCTTTGCGTCGCATTTGCAATTCCTATAACGAGATAGAAGATCACGGAGTGAAATCTTATGAGCAAGGCGACTTTCGATCCGACGCGTTATAACAAGAGTCAGAACGAACCTTTTGCCCAGGTACTGGATAAACACCTTTCCCGGCGCAATTTTGTAAAAAGTGGCTTGGGCGTCAGTGCCCTGACTGCATTCGGCGGCTTCGGCCTTGCCGGCTGTGGTTCCGACAACAATAACACCTCTGGCACACCGGATCCTGTGCCCCCTACTCCGGTTCCTCCCAGCCAATCCAGTGTTACACTCGGTTTTGAGTCGGTAGCCGGTTCTCGCCTTGATGCAGTGGTTATCCCTGAAGGTTACCGCGCTCAGGTCCTGGCTCCCTGGGGGACTCCGCTGAACAGTAAAGCGGCCGATTGGAAGGCTGATGGCAGTAATACCGCTCAGGATCAGGCCAACTCTGTGGGTCAAAACCACGACGGCATGCATTTCTTCCCGCTTAATGAAGCCGGAACCGATGGCCTCTTGTGTATCAACCATGAATACATTGAACAAGATGCCCTGCACCCCAACGGCCCGACTATGGATGCCGATACCGGCCTGAGAACCCTGGTCGATGAAGTCCGTAAAGAGATCAATGCTCACGGCATGACTGTGGTACGCATCAAGCTTAACGACGGCAGCTGGGAAGTAGTCAAGGACGACAAACACAATCGCCGCTTCACCGGTGCTTCCACCATGGATCTCAGCGGCCCGGTAGCCTACACAGACAAAGTCGTAACCGCCTTCTCGCCTGATGGCAGCCAGACCCGCGGCACCCTGAACAACTGTGGTAACGGTTATACCCCTTGGGGGACTTACCTCACCTGCGAAGAGAACTGGCCCGGCTACTTCGTCAATAAGGGCGAGATGACTCAAGCCCAAAGCCGTATCGGTGTCAGCAGCAGTTCTACCCGCTATGGCTGGGCCGATCTGGCCGGTCATGCCGAAGAGCGACTGGATGAATTTGCCCGTTTCGATGTCACCCCCAAGGCCAGCGATGCCATGTATGACTATCGCAATGAAGATAACGGCTATGGCTATATCGTCGAAGTCGATCCCTACAATCCCAACTCCCGCGCAGTCAAACGCACAGCCCTGGGGCGTTTCCGTCATGAAGGCTGCGCCTACGGCAAGCTGACCGAAGGCAAACCACTGGTATTCTATTCGGGCCATGACTCGCGCTTCGAATATCTGTACAAGTTTGTTTCGGCGGCGCTTTGGGATCCCAAGGATGCAGACAGCAGCAACCGCCTGGCAACCGGTGCCAAGTACATGGATGAAGGTACCCTGTATGTGGCCAAGTTTAACGAAGGTGGCGTAGGTGAATGGTTGCCGCTGACCATGGATGCCATGACAAAGGACGGCAAGACCCTGGCCGATACATTTGCCAGCCAGGCAGATATCATCATCAATACCGCCGGCGCCGCCGATTTGGTTGGCGCGACACCAATGGACAGACCCGAGTGGTGTGTTGTGGATCCTTTCACCGGCAGTGTCTATCTGACCCTGACCAACAACTCCAAGCGGACTGAAGCCAACGCCGCCAACCCAAGGCTTAAAAACAACTTTGGCCATATCATCCGCTGGGATGAAGGTGCCAGTGATACCGAGTTTAGCTGGGATATCTTCCTGTTCGGTTCTCCGGCCGACGGTGACGACGCCACCAACCTCTCCGGCCTGACTGAACTTAACCAGTTGGCCAGCCCGGACGGCCTGGCGTTCGATGCCCGCGGTATTCTGTGGATCCAGACAGATAATGGCGCCAAAGAGGTGACTGAGCACACCAACGACCAGATGCTGGCAATAGTGCCATCCAAGATGGTCGATGGCGACGGCAAGCCTCTGACAGTTACCGCCGACAATCAAACCGAGCTGAAGCGCTTCTTCGTCGGCCCCAATGGTTGTGAAGTCACAGGTTTTGCTATCTCGCCGGACTACACTTCGGTATTTGCCAATATCCAGCACCCGGGGAATTGGCCGGTATCGGCCAATGCCGCCGAGGAAACACCCATCGGCACCAGCATACGTCCGAGGGCAGCGACCGTGGTACTGCGTAAAGTCGATGGTGGTGAAGTCGGCATTTAAATAAACAGCTGTGTTTAAACGAACAGCCGGTTCACACGAACCGGCCTGAACTGACAACGCCCGCCAGGTTGAACCTGGTGGGCGTTTTGCCTCTCGATAACTTGAATTAAGAGCAAGCACATAGCTGGTACTATTTTGATTTGTATAGCAATACAAAATTATTTATGATTTTTTTGAAAATAAATAACCCTTTCTCAGAAGCTGGCCGTTTAACTCTACAGAAGCGCAATCATACACAGCGCCAATCCAATAATTGATTTCAGCCCATAGCGGGCCCATAAGGAGAAAACCTATGCTTAAGTCCGGCAAACTGAAACTGGCACTTATCGCTTCCGCTTTGTTATCTGCCCAGGTTTTGGCAGTCAGCCCGCCGCATCCACAGGGATACAATCAGAACATGATTACTGCAAACCAATTTGATGCCAACAGCTATCAGCCGCAGGATAGCAGCAAGATGTTCCCCGCCCCCAAAGAAGGCATGGTGCAACACATACTGACCCTGCCCCAATTGGAAAACGAAGACGACTACATGGTTGAAATTCAGGTGGGCCAAACCCAGATGGTCGACTGCAACAAGCACGGCCTGATGGGCGAGCTGAAGCAGATGGATCTCAAAGGTTGGGGTTACACCTATTGGGAGTTGGATGAAATTGGCCCGGGACGCTCGACCATGATGGCCTGCTTCGATAAGGCCAAGCATGAAGAGTTTGTTCGCATTCCGGGTGAATACAAGCTGAGATATAACAGCAAGTTGCCTATGGTTATCTATCTGCCTAAAGATGCCGAGCTGCGCTACCGGGTGTGGCGGGCCGAAACAGTGTTCAATTATTCCAAGTAACACAGTGCCTTAAGCCTTCTGGCTGCTCAAATAGAGCTGCAACAAACCTTTTCCCGGCCGGTTGCAGCTTTTTTGCTTTATTCTCGATTGCAGAACCTTATAATCGCTGCAGTTTTCCTTTAGAGCCTTTTTTCGGATGAAACTCAGCTTTGTACTCGTCTCCCCTGCTCGCGCCGCCAATGTTGGCGCTGCTGCCCGCGCAATCAAGACCCAAGGGTTCAATGAACTCATTGTGGTGAATTCGCAAGCTCACCGGGAAGAGGAAGCGGCCTGGGTCGCCTGCGGCGCCGAGGACATACTGGACAACATCCGTGAAGTGGCCAGCCTGGATGAGCTCAGAGAAGAGTTTGAGCTTATGGTGGCCACCACAGCAAGAGAGCGCGGCAGCCCACGACACTATTTAAGCCCGGCAGAACTCGGCGAACAACTGAGTCATCAGCAGGAACAGGTGAAGCGCACCGCCATCGTCTTTGGCTGTGAGGCCAGCGGCCTGAGTAACGCCGACTTGGCAATTTGTGACTTGCTCAGCTACGTACCACTGGCCACCGAATACCCTTCCCTCAATCTGGCGCAAGCCGTGATGGTCTATTCCTACGCTCTGGGTCAGGCTTTGGCTTGTGCCGATGGCAGCCTGGGGCTAAAAAGTGCTCAATCGCCGTTGGCACAACTCAGCGCCCTCAAACAAAAAGCCACCACTCTGCTGGAGCGAGTCGATGCCGCCGATGATGCCAAGTTAAGCCTGTGGTTGAATGAGAGCCTCTCTCGCCTCAGTGACAGAGACGCCAAAATGGCCCACCAACTGCTGGGCGATATACTCAAGAAACTCGACTGAAGTTACTGTGTTCCCTGGGTTAACTCTTTGCCGGTGCGCCGCCACGCAGGGCGCGGTATAGGGCTATCATAGCCAGCAACTTATCGCGTTTTGACTCGCTCAACGAAAGCTCGGCGCTGAAGCGTTGGCGCTGGGCATCCATCAAATCGAGTGAAGTAGCAACACCGTTCTTGTATCTGAGCCGCGCCAAGCGCACATACTCAGAGGAAGCATCGAGCAAGCGTTGCTGCTCTATCAGAGCCTGCTGCGTTCTCTGATAATCATTCATCGCATTGCGTACTTCCATATAGGCGTTCAATACCGTGCTGCGATAAGCAAGCATTGCCTGTACCTGCGCCTCGTTGGCTATCTCATATTCGGCGCTTATCTTGCCGGCATTGAAAATTGGCGCCGTGATCCCACCGAGCAGCGACCAGGTGAGCCCCTTTGAGCTGAAAAGGTTATCCAGGTTATTGGATTCGCGACCATATTCGGCAGTAATGGTAAACCCGGGGAAGAAGGCACTCTTGGCTACCCCGACCCCGGCCGTGGCCGCTACCAGAGCCTGCTCGCTGGCGCGTACATCCGGGCGGCGCGACAGTAGCTGTGAAGGCACCCCAACCGCCAGAGATTCGGGAAATTCACTGCTCACCAGTTTGGGAAGCTCCGGCAGGGGGTGATCGTAAGCCCCCAGTAAGATAAGCAACTGATTACGTTTAGCCTTGCTGTCATATTCGAGCTGAGGCAAGGTCACCATGGCGGTTTGATATTCCACTTCCGCCTGGTGTACATCGAGACCCGAGATCATCCCGTTGGCCCGCCTGAGCTTAGCCAGCTGCAGTTCCTTGGCGCGGATCTGTGCCGTTTCCCGGGAGATCTTAAGTCTTTGCTCAATATCGGTCAGCTCGTAAAAGGCGGTGGCGATATCACTGATAAGACTGATTTTGGATGCCTCAAGCAGCTCTGCCTGCGACAGAGTATTGGCCAGTGCCGCCTCACTGGCCCGGCGGTTGGCGCCCCAGATATCCAGCTCCCATGAAGCAACCCCGTTAAGGCCCAAGGCCGTCTTGGCACTGGGATCTTTATTGGTAATGGCACTGCTGAGTGACCGTTTGGCTTCAAACTCCAGCCCAAGCTCGGGCCACAGGGCCGCATCGACCACCCGCCCTTCTGCTCTGGCGGCTCGCAGCCTGCTCTGCATCATCGCCAGGTCGATATTGTTCCCCAGCGCCTGGCGAATAAGCGTCTGCAGTTCGGGATTGAGGAAAAACGTCTGCCACTCATCCTTAACGGCTTCATTGGACTCTACTTGCGGCAGCGTCTTCTCAAACTGCGCCGGCATGTTGAGCTCGGGGCGCTGATAATCCGGCCCCAGAGTGCAGCCCCAAAGGCCCAAGGAAAGTGTCAAAGCGAGTAGCGCCGGTCTAGTGCATTTGCAGCTGACAAGGCTCTTGTTCGGCTTCTCTTGGCTCATGGCTAATACTCCGGTCATCATAAGCCTTCCTCCGTTTCCGGCTTTTGGCTTGCCGAATCACCCTTAACCTTGGCGCGAACCCAACCGGCTGTGGTCACAAAGAACAGCGGCACCAGTATAATCCCTATGCTGGTCGCCAGCACCATGCCGCCAAGGATGGGAATAGATACCGAGTGACGACTGACTGAGCCGGGTCCGGCCGACAACACCAGTGGCAAGACACCGAGAATAAAGGCCATGGAGGTCATCAAAATCGGCCTGAAGCGCATCGCGGCGGCTTCCATTGCCGCCTCCAGTCTTGAACGGCCCTCCCGGTGCAGTTGATTAGCGAACTCGACAATCAAAATCGAGTTTTTGGCTGCCATCCCGATAAGGGCGATAAAGGCAACCTGGAAGAAGAGATTACTCTGCATACCACTGAGCAGTGTTGCCAAAGAGGCTCCCAGCATGGCGACCGGAGCAATAAGCAGCACGGCCACAGGAATGGTCCAACTCTCATACAGCGCCGCCAAAAACAGGAATACAAACACCAAAGCCAGCGTAATGGCGATACTGGTCTGGTTGGCCGAGCGTACTTCCTGGAAGGTAAGCCCGGTCCATTCGTACTTGAATTCGGGCGGCAGCATGGGCTTAGCTACTCTGTTGATTGCTTTTATCACATCACCTGAAGCATACCCGGCTGCCGGAGTGACGTTGATGGAAGCACTGGAGAACAGATTGTAGTGAGTCACAGCCGCCGGCCCCACAGTGTATTCATAGTCGGCCAGAACTCCGATAGGCACCATGACACCATTGGATGACCGGACATAATAATCTTTGATCTGCTGGGGGAACTGGCGATAACTGTCCTCGGCCTGAACCCTGACCTTATACACCCGGCCAAACAGATTGAAATCATTGACTACGGAGGAATCGGTAAAGGTCTTGATAGTGCTGTAAAGATCGGCCACATCCACCCCGATAGCCATAGCCTTGGCTTCGTTGACCGAGAGATACATCTGCGGAATGGAACCCTGCAGCGACATGGCCGCTGCCGCGACTTCCGGTTGTTGTTTGAGCTGCTCCACCAATTCGTTGCTGGTTTCCATCAGCCCCTTGAAATTGGTTCCCGAAGTATCCTGCAGCACCATTTCAACCCCGGAGCCGTTCCCCAAACCGGGCACGGCCGATGGCAGGTAGAGGTTGAACTCTGCCTGCAATACCTGGCTGAGTTCATGTTTCAGCTCTTTCATCACCTTCTGCACTGTGGCCTGGCTTTGCTCCCGCTCCGCCCAGGGCTTGAGGACCACTTCAAACTGGCCGTTGGCCTGATTCGAACCCGAGCGGCGGTTTTCACCGGCCAGGGTGAAGGACCAGGCTACCGCAGGATGGGCCAGCACATGGCGCTCGGCAATCTTGAGTACCTTTTGGGTGCGGTTGACCGTCGCTCCGGCCGGCAATGTCATATCAATAAAGAAACGCCCTTGGTCCTCATCCGGCATAAAGCTCGATGGCAAGTGGCTCATAATGTACCAAACCGCCACCACCATGGCGCCAAACACCAGGTAACTGCGCCGCGCATGTTTGTTGGCTACACCTACCAGGGATACGTATTTGTCGGTCAATTTGGAGAGGCGGTTGTTGAGCCAGAAGAAGAAACCGCTCTTGGCCGCATCGCCCGGACGCAACAACAAGGCGCAAAGTGCCGGACTAAGGGTCAATGCCACCACTGTCGAGATCAGCACGGCCACAGCAATGGCGACAGCAAATTCCCGATACATAATACCTGTGATACCGGCAAGGAAGGACACAGGAACAAACACGGCGCACAGCACCAAACTGGTCGCTATCAGGGCTCCGGATAACTCTTTCATGGCGCTGCGGGTGGCCGCCATCGGGCTCATGCCCTTTTCATTGATAAGTCGCTCGACGTTTTCCACCACCACAATGGCATCGTCAACTACAATACCAATGGCCAAAACCAGTGCCAGTAGGCTTACTGTATTGATGGTAAAACCAAAGGCCAGCATGGCGGCCAGCGTCCCTATCAAAGATACAGGTACCGCGATCGCCGGGATAAGGGTCGCCCGCAGGTTCTGCAAAAACAGGTACACCACCAACACCACCAACACCAGGGCTTCGATCAGGGTCTGCACTACCTCATCGATAGACTCTTCGATAAACACAGAAGCATCGTAAAACACCTGCCAGTCCATACCGCTTGGGAACTTGGTCGCGAGTTCGGCCATGGTTTCCTTGACCTTACGGGTCACCTCAAGGGCATTGGCACCGGGCAGCAAATACACCTGCAAGATGGTGGCGTTTTCCCCATTGAGTTGTGATTGTAAGGTATAAGCCGAAGAACCCAGTTCTACCCTGGCAATGTCACGCAAGCGAATGAGCGAGCCGTCGGGATTGGCGCGAACTATGATTTCCTCAAATTCCCTGACACTGGACAGACGTCCGCTGGCGGTTATCGGCAAGGTCTGGCTCAAGGCGCTAGTGTTGGGTTGGGTACCCACGGTACCAGCCGGAGTTTCCTTGTTTTGTGCCTTGATGGCATCGATAACGTCTGTGGTAGTCAGGCTGTGACCGGCCAAGGCATCCGGGCGCAACCACACCCGCATGGCATAACTGCGAGCGCCTGTGTTACGAACCCGGCCAACGCCGGGGATCCTTCTCAGTGCCGATTCGATATTGATGGAGGCGTAGTTGGAGAGGTAAATCTCGTCAAAACGGGGATCTTTGGAGGTCAATGACAGCTTGAGCAGTTCCACCGAGGAATCCTTGGAGACTGACACCCCGGCGGTCTGTACATCGATAGGCAAGCTATCGATGGCCTGCTGAGTGGCATTCTGCACATCCACCGCCGCCAGATCCGGACTGGTGCCCACATCAAAGGTAATGGTGACATTGGTGCTGCCGGAATTAGTGCTCTTGGAACTCATATAGATCATATTGGGCACACCGTTGACCTGCTGCTCCAGCGGTGTTGCCACAGACTCGGCGGCTGTAGTGGAAGCTGCCCCCGGATAAGAGGCTGAGATACTCACCTGCGGCGGCGTGATATAGGGATATTGATCCACCGGCAGCTGGAACATGGCTATCAAGCCCAGGAGCACGATAACGATACTGATAACAGCCGAGAATACCGGCCGTCCGATAAAGAACTGAGCCATTTACTTACGCTCCTGTTCTTTTGATTGCTGCTCCAGCGCCTCTTTCTTTTCCTGCTCGTCGAGCCGCTTTTGATACTCTTTGGCATCCAGCGGCTCGGCCAGTTGGCCATGACGCACACGGTGCATGCCTTCGACTATCACACGTTCACCGGCGTTGAGACCGCTTTTAACCACCACGCCTTCCGGGCCCTGGTATTCAATCACGATAAAGCGCCGTTCAACCTTATTGTCCGGCATCACCACCATCACATAGACGCCGCCCTGATCTACCTGAGTCGAGCGCTGCGGGATCACTATGGCATTGTCTATCTCACTGAGTTTGATCCTGACATTGGTGTATTGACCCGGCAATAACTCCTTGTCCGGATTGGGCAGTACCGCCCTCACCTCAAAGGTACCTGTGCTGGAATTGACCTGGGGATCGGTAAAACTGACGTTACCCAAATAGCGATAATCACTGTTGTCCGGTAAGGTGATACGCACAAAGCCTTCAACCGCCTTGCCTTCAGTTTCCGCTTCCTGCTGTTGGTTGTAACTGGTCATTCGCCGTCTGGCATTGAGGTAATCCAGCGCCGACATATTGAAATTCACATAGATGGGATTCACCTGCTTCACCCGTGTCAGCAGCGATTGCCCCTGACTGCCGACCAAGGCGCCGATATCCACCTCAGAGCGGCTGACCAGACCTGCGATCGGCGCTCTTATCTCGGTATAACTGAGTTCCAGCAGCGCCTCTTCCAGCTCGGCGTGGCCGGCGGCCAGGGCCGACTTGGCCTGCGCCAACGCAGATAGGGCATTATCATAATCCAGCTGACTGGCGGCATCCTGCTCATAGAGGGGTTTCAGACGCTTCACATCCCGCTGCGCCTTTTCCAGTATCGCCTGCTGCGACTCGACGTTGGCCTTGAGTCGATTAACCACAGCGTTATAGGGCCTGTTATCTATCTTATACAAGATATCGCCGGCATTGACCGCGCTGCCCTCGGTAAAGAGCCGCTCCTCGACAAAGCCATCGACGCGGGCCCTGACCTCCACATCCAAAGAAGCCTTGGTGATACCGACATAATTACCGTAGACAGGCACCGTCGCCTGTTTGACCTCTTCCACCACCACCAGTTTGGGCGTGATGGCAACGGGTTCGGGGTCACAACCGAGCAATAAAAAGCCACTGACGATAAGCAGTGGCATAGAGAAAAGCGATGCATTTGAACCCTTTCGGGCGAAGACGGTCATTAGCGCAGCAAAGACAGAGGACATAGCAGCTTCCAGCGTTCAATGGGAGATCCTGATTGTTAAACACCCCGACGTTTGGCGACAGGTTGTTCATTTACCAGTGTAAGTCCTTGAAGCTGCGTGTCAATTCCCGACTATTATTAAGGGAAAGCTAATAACTTATTTGAGCCTCAGAGTTTCAACCTGAAAGGCAAACTGCTCTTTAAGTGATTGAATATGCTCGGGCTTATTTTTTATCAAGCGGCTACGTGTTGCCAGACTGCTGCTGATAAAGAGCTTAAACCAAGTATCAAGCGCTTCGGCGCAGCCCTCTTCACCCAGAGACTGCAGCGTTAAAATTGCCACTTCGGCTGTACCCATCTGAAAGTCGCGGCTACCCTTTCTGAGCTGATAGCGAGCCAAGGTTTCGGCGCTGAATGACAACATAGGTAATTGATGCAGGTAAGCACTCTTGCGAAACATCTTCACCGCCTCACGCCAACTGCCATCGAGCAAAATGAACAGCGGTCGCTTGCCTTGCTCCGGATCTCCCTGATTAGCGAACACCTCGCTCAAAGCCTCAGTCACCACCTCTTGCCCCGGTAAGGCATATTCCCCCGGAAACACCAGATAAGGCTGATAATCCGGGTTTTCCAGCAAGGCTAAGAGTTGAGGGTCCGGCTGAGTTCTCGACCAAAGAAAGGCATGGGTATCCGGAATGAGATCGGCTATCAAACGCCCGCTGTTGCTGGGTTTCAATACCTCGGCATCATACATAAGCAAAGCAAACGCCGCTTCGCAGGGCAGAAGGCGCCTGTGCTCACAGGTACAAAAGCTCTGCTCCAACAGGCAACGGCCACAGCGAACAAGATTCTTGCCCCTTGATGCATAAGGCTTGGTCGACAGCGACTGTCGGTATTCATACAGACGGTGTACCGCGTGAGGTTGAATTGACATGAATTTCCCGAATTACAATGACTTAATAACTCTAGTGTACGACTTTCTTACCGCCAGCCTTGATGCTTTGACTGCCGTACGTAAGAGCCGGCGCAGTTTACTGCTGCATCCATGTGGCAGCAAGTCATTTAACCTCACTCTTGCCAGGATAGCCGGCACTTGGTGCTTGTCCATAAGGCCGAATGAAAGAGCCGATGGAAAATAATCCATCATCAAGATTTGTAAACATATCATTCCAATATAGAGACTCAATACAGCAATGAAAGCCCTCTGTAGTGCTGCCATAGCGCTTCCAAAGGTAAACACCCCCAACTTTTGGGTTATATTCCACCCAAACAATGTAAAGATTAAGGTACACAAACCTATTCTATAGAAAATGTTATCAATAGCTTTAATTTTTTTCTTGTATAACAGCGACTTCTGTCATTGAAATTGCAAAATTGCCGAGTATGATAGCGCCCGTCTCGGGAGCTCCCGAGCAGGAAGGGGCTGATACTTATCTCAAGAGGCACTCGCCTTGTCGGCATCTTCCCAAACGGTTCTTTAGTTATGGTTCTTTATCAAGGTTGTAGGAGTATTACTGTGGTACCTGATGAGAATGTTTCCGGCGTATCCTTGAAGCCTTTATTAATCATGCTGGTGATGATGGTCGCCAGCGGCCAGATTGCCCAAACCATTTTTGTGCCGGCGCTGCCTATGATGGGTGAGCAATTCAGTGTCAGTGCCGGGCAACTGCAGGCGATTATGGGCACTTATCTCTTGGCCTATGGCCTACTGCAATTTGTTTATGGTCCGGTATCGGACAGATTCGGTCGCAAGCCGCTGCTGCTCATCGGTCTCAGTCTTTTCGTCATAGGTGCCATCATCGCCGCCTGCGCCGAGAGCTTTAATACCTTGCTGCTGGCCAGCGCCATTCAAGGCTGCGGCACCGCCAGTGCCGGTGCCCTTTGCCGCTCTATTCCAAGGGATTTCTTCTTCGGCGAAAAACTGGTGCGTTTCAACAGCTATGTGTCCATGGCCGTGGTGTTCTCGCCGCTGCTGGCTCCCTTTATTGGCGGAGTGTTGAGTGTGCATTATGGCTGGCATGCCGTGTATTGGTTCCTGGCTTTTTTCGGTGTCTGCGTGGTGATAACCCTGGCGCTGAGGTTCAAGGAATCCCTCCCCAAGGAGAAACGCCAGCCGCAGTCCATGCTCAAGTCCTATGCCTTGGTGCTGAAGCACAGAGCCTTTCGCGGTTATCTGCTGTCCTTGGTGGCTACCTTCGCCGGGATTGCCGCCTTTGAAGCCATCGCCGGTATACTCTATGGCCAGGTGCTGGCTATGAGCCCCATGATGGTCAGTTGTTATTTCGTGGCGCCTATTCCGGGTTATCTGTTGGGAGCCTGGTATGCCGGCAGACAGGCATCACTGCATAAACTGTTTCACCACGGTGTAGCCCTGCTGGGTGCCGGAGCACTGTTTTTACTGCTGCCCGGCCTGTCAACTTTGGTGATAGGTTGGAGTCTACTGATTGGCTCAGTGCTCTTCTTTACCGGGGCCGGCATATTGTTTCCGGCGCTAACATCGGCGGCGCTTGAGCCCTTCCCGCGCCAAGCCGGGGTGGCCGGCGCCCTGCTTGGTGGACTGCAGAACTTTGCCGCCGGTCTTGCGGCCATGTTGATGTCGCTGGTGCCCATGATGGGACAACTCAGCATTGGGCTTTTGACTTCGTCCATGGTGGTGCTGGTGGTGTTGGCACTCAACTATGCCAGAACCCATCCGGATATCGATGTGCATACCGCCGGGGACCCGCTCTGATTTCCCTGTCAAACCATTAAGCAAGACCGGCCACTGGCCGGTCTTGCTGCTTCTACCCCTTACACTTCATGCTCTTCTTTGCGATTCAGACTTTGTTGGCGTTTCAGTCGACTGAGGCATTCGCTTTTGGACGTTATCCTTATGCGCCTTGCCAAACTGCGATCATGACAACAAAGCCAAAACAACCGAATAGCTCAGGCATAAAAAGCGCCCCTAAAGGAGCGCTGGTACCTAAATCTGAGGTTAAACCGAAAACAAAACCAACAGCCCTACCTTAAACGGTTTGGCGACTGATTAGGCCGGTTATTCTGCCAGCTCCTTTTCCAGTTGCTGCGCCACGGCTTCGGGCGAACTGGAATGGCGGGCAAACAGTGAATAAGCCACAGGGATGACCAACAGGGTAAACAAGGTGGCCAGCAAAATGCCGGAGAGCACCACCACACCGATGACAAAGCGGGTCTCGGCGCCGGCACCTTCGGCGAGCACCAGAGGCACGGCACCGGCGGCCGTGGTTATGCCTGTCATCAGTATGGGTCTGAGCCTTTGGTTGGCCGCCTGCAAAATAGCAGCATCAAAGTCGACCCCCTTATCCCTGAGCTGGTTGGCAAATTCAACAATCAGAATACCGTTCTTGGCCGCCAACCCCACCAACATGATGATGCCTATCTGGCTGTAGATATTCAGACTTTGACCGGTCAGCAACAAACCCACCAAGGCGCCCACGGTTGCCAGCGGTACAGTCAGCATGATCACCATGGGGTGAATATAGCTCTCAAACTGCGCCGCCAATACCAGGAACACTATCCCCAGTGCCAGCAGGAACACGAAGTACATGGAGCTGCCGGACTCCTGATAGTCGAGCGACTGACCTTTGTAGCTTATCAAGGCTTCTGCCGGCAGATAGGTGTGGGCCAAATCATTGAGATAATCGAGCGCCTCACCCAGGCTGTAACCTTCCGCCAAACTGGCCTCCAGCGTAATGGCCCGCATCCGGTTGTAGCGATGGAGCTGACTGGCGTCGGCAAACTCCTCTATGCTGACCAGGTTCGAGAGTGGGATCAGCTGCTTGCTGCGATCTGAGCGCACATAGATATTCTGCATATCCGAGGCGGTGTTTTGACTGTCGCGGTTCCCCTCAATGATCACGTCATACTCTTCACCGTCGCGCATAAAGGTAGTCACCAGGCGTGAACCCAACATGGACTCAAGCGTGCGCCCTATATGAGCGATGGAAACCCCGAGATCGGCCGCCCTGTCTTTGTCGATAACGACTCTGAGCTGGGGCTTGGTTTCCTTGTAGTCATGATCCAAACCGACGAGATTGGGGTTTTCCGCCGCTTTTTCCAGCATGATGTCGCGCCATCTGGCAAGCTCCTCATAACTGGGGCCGCCAATGACAAACTGCACAGGTTTGCCCACTCCACGGCCAAAGGCCTGACGCATTACAGGAAACGCTCTGACACCGGCGAGATCGGCGAGCCTGGCACGGACATCATTGATGATCTCCTTGGCGGGACGGCGCTGGCCCCAGTCATTGAGCACTATGATCGCCATACCGTTGGAGAAGTTGGCCGAGCCGCCCCAACCGCGAGGCGCACGGATCAACAAACGCTTGATTTCGCCGCTGTCGACCAGAGGCATCAAACGTTGCTCCACCTCGTTCATATAGGCTTCAATATATTCATAGCTGGCACCCTCCGGGCCGTTGACCATCAGGAACATAGAGCCCCTGTCTTCTTCCGGCGCAAACTCCTGCGGGATCAGTTTAACCATGTAGGCACTGGCCCCAAGAGCTGCTACCACCAACAGGGAAACCAGCAAGGGGTGCTTCATGGCGCCGGTGAGACTGCGGCTGTAAAAGCCTGCCAGAGCGTTCATTCCCTTGTCGACCTGCCGCATCAACCAGGTATCCTGGCTCGCGGGTTTAAGCAGCTTGGAACACATCATGGGGCTGAGTGTCAGTGCCACTATCGAGGAAAACAACACGGCGGCACTCATGGTGACAGCAAACTCTTTAAACAGCTTACCGAGATCGCCATCGAGGAAGGTGATTGGCATAAATACCGCCACCAACACCGCCGTAGTGGCAATAACCGCAAAGGCCACCTCACGGGCGCCGAGGAAAGCGGCTTTCAATGGACTGTCACCCTCTTCGATGCGGCGGTGAATGTTTTCCAGCATCACGATGGCATCATCCACCACCATGCCGATAGCCAGGATCATCGCCAGCAGAGTCAAGAGGTTAATTGTGTATCCCAAAGCATAGAGCACGATAAAAGTGGCCAGCAGGGATACAGGCACTGTCAGCGCCGGGATCAACATGGCGCGCACACTGCCAAGGAACAGGTAGATGACGATGATCACCAGAATAATGGCGATAAACAGCGTCTGATACACTTCATCGATAGAGGCTTCGATAAACACTGAGCTGTCGTAGGAGCGTTTGATCTCCATACCCTGGGGCAGAGTCGGGTTGATCTCATCCACCAGTTTATTCACCGCCCGCGCCACTTCCAAAGTATTGGCGGTAGACTGTTTGGAGACCCCCAAGCCTATCATGGCTTCGCCGTTACCACGGAACATGATCCGCTCTTCTTCCGAGCCGATTTCGACCCTGGCCACATCCCCGAGCTTAACCAGGTAGCCATCGCCCCCTTGGGTCAGCACCAGGTTGGCAAAGTCTTCGGCGGTGCGAAAGCTGCGTTCAAGCCGCACGGTAAAGTGACGTTCCTTGGATTCGATGGAGCCGGCCGGCAGTTCGACGTTTTCCGATCTCAGGGCCGCTTCGACGTCGGCTACGGTCAGGTTACGGGCCGCCAGTGCCTGGCGGTCAATCCAGACCCGCATGGCGTAAACCTTGCCGCCACCGACACGCATATTGGCCACCCCGTCGATGACGGAGAATCTGTCGGTGAGGTAACGGCGGGCATAGTCGGTGAGCTGCAAAGTGGTCATCTGATCCGACACCAGATTGAGCCACATGATCACTTCATCGCCGCCATTGGCCTTTTGCACTTCCGGCGGATCGGCCTCTTCCGGTAAGTTATCCAGCAAACCGGCAATCCGGTCACGGACATCGTTGGCGGCGGCTTCAATATCGCGGTCAATATCAAACTCAAGCACCACAGAGGAGCGGCCATCTGTGCTGGAAGAGTCGATATGACGTATGCCTTCAACGCCACTGATCCTATCTTCAATCAGCTGAGTGATACGGCTTTCCACCACAGAGGCACTGGCGCCACGGTAGCTGGTATCTATCGAGACTATCGGCGGGTCGATATCCGGGTATTCGCGTAGTGGCAACTTACCGAAGGACACCAGACCGAAAGCGATCAGCAACAGGCTGATGACCGAGGCGAAAACCGGCCGTTTAACGGAAATGTCTGTCAGTATCATGCTGTGGTCTTCGCCTCTTCAGCCGTCAGGAAGCTGAAATGTTCCTTGAACTCCACCTTGACCTTGTCACCGGGACGGACCTTGAGGATCCCGCGAATGATCACCTGCTCACCCAGCTCAACGCCTTCGAGAATTTCCACCCAGCCACGGCTGCGCAGCCCAATAGTAACCTGACGCTGTTCCACCACACCTTCACTGTTGGCCAGATAGATGTAGTGACGGTTTTGAATAGGAATAATGGCCGACTCAGGCAGCAACAACGCCTCACGGTTTTGCTTGATAAGCTTGACCTTCATCAACATGCCCGGTAGCAGTTGACCATCGGGGTTGGGGATTTCGGCGCGCACCACTACTGCCCGTGTGGTTGGGTTAACCCGGCTGTCGATGGAAACAACTTTGCCGCGAAACAGTTTATCCGGGTAAGCGACCGCGCTGGCTTCCACGATTTTGCCCGGCAACAAGTCCTGAATAAAACGCTCGGGAACCGAGAAATCCAGCTTGATCACCGAGATATCATCCAAGGTGGTGATCACCACTCCTGGGGTGACCAGGCTGCCGACCGAAACCTGGCGTAAACCCAGGCGACCATTGAAGGGGGCGGTGATCTGTCTGTCCCGCAGCGCCGCCTGTGCCTGCTCGACTTCGGCCCTGGCACTTTCTATCAGAGTTTGCAGTCGGTCGCGCTCGGTTTCTGCGACTGTCTTGCTGGTGACCAGAGAGCTGATGCGGTCGAACTCGCGGGTATTCTCCCGTACCTTGATCCTGGCCAGTTCCACTCTGGCCTGCTGCTCGGCGTCCTGCAGCTTGGCAAGCAGTTGCCCTTGCTTGACTATCTGACCATCATCGAAGCGAATCGAGGTCACCACATCGCTGACCTTGGGGGTGATGGTGACTGACTCATAGGCTTTGGAAGTGCCAAGGGCCTCCACTTCATCCCGCACAGCCTGAATGGCTGCCTTATACACCACAACATTGGGTACCGGGCGGGCCTTTCTCTCCGCCGGGGCTTGCTGCTGATGCCATTGTTGATAACCAATGGCTGCGGCCGCCAGTAGTACCAAAAGGAGTATTATTTTTTTCATTGGTTGTCCGAAGGTACAGAGTTTTATGGGTAAAACAGTTTACTCTGCGACTTATCGGCTTCAATACGTTTTACCTTTTCTTACAAATTACATTTATTTGACACAGATACACACACAGTTAAAACAACTGCATCAAAGCCGCCGGAACAAAGATACAGGCTATAGATTGACTCAAAAACCAAGGACTATTCTGCAAATGACTTTACAAACAGGGAGGCGTTGATTTCATCTATCGTGCGGTAAAGATGAAGGAGTAGGACAAATATCAAACAAAAACATTATAAATTAAATGGTTATAAATGGCTGGTGCTGAGAAAGCCACAGAACTTCGGTACCGACTTTTGGCACCCAAGGGCAGCAATAGGCTTATGAGGAGATCAAAAAAGGCGCCGAAATCGGCGCCTTTTCAATCACACTCTCTGATATAAACCCGCAGAGCTTAACGCACTTTACGATCTTCGCGCATCAAATCCGCCAGGTTCTGATAGACGGCTTCAATGGTCTCATTCGCGAGCGGTTGGTCGGCCACATCGTGCAGGCGGATCTCAGTCTGCTCTTTGTTGGCGGCACTTTCCTGCAGCAATAAACGATAGCTACCCTCTTTAAGCGCTAACTTGTTATCGCCCCACAGGGAACTCCAGAAGCCGGAGTTGTCATTCAAGTTAACGTAGAACAAACCTTTGCTTGAGTCCATGTCCACCACTTCCAAACCAAGCTCAGGCAGTACTATCCGCAGACGATCCCAGGTACGCTTGAATGGCGCATCAGCCACCCAGTAGCTCTCGCTGTCGCCGCCCTGATGCAATGACATATCAATACCCAAACTCTGCTTGATACGGTTGGCCTTGATCATCTGCTCCCGTTTGAGGCTCATATAGGCCACGGCGCTATTGAGCATATCTATGGTGTAACGGCGCTTATCTTCACCACTGAGCAGTACCGGCAGCTCTGAGCCGTCGTAATGCTCTTCGTGATCTATGAGGTTAATCACCAGGTTGCCTGTGCGGCCATGAGGACGAACTTCGACATCGAAACGGAAACGCTGGCGCAGCTGGTAGACTTTATCGCTGCCAAACCAGGAAGAATCGAGCACCTGCTCTGTTTCAATCCAATCTGTTTCGATAGCGCCTTTATCATAATCTTCAGAGACTATGCCATAGCCTTGCTTTTGCAGATAACCCTTAACCGTGCTGAAGATCTCCTGTTTGAGATCAACGCTGTTGTCGATGGACTCAACCACCACTTTGATGTTGTCGCTGCCCTCTTCCACATGGGTGCCTTCAGCCATGGGCAGCACTTGCAAAGGCGGACGAATATCGAGTTTTTCACCAACAAACTCAGCATTACTCATGGCGCCCGCTTGCGGGATCTCAAACTCTTTACTGAACCTTGGGGTGTCCAATCCTTCCGGGATCACCAAGGGAGCTGAAGTGCCGGCTTCAACATACTCGAAGTTGCCATTGGCCTGACGACGGTCAATCGGCGTACTGCAGGCTGAAACTGCGACAACCAGCACTAAGGGGGAAACTTGCTTTAGCATTAAATTATTCAACCTCTATCCCGGCTTTTTGCATTGCGTTAAGCAACAGACCATGAAACTCCTCGGAAAGTTCAGTCAAAGGCAAACGAATTGTGCCTTCGCTGATGAGTCCCATGCGATGGGCCGCCCACTTAACCGGTATTGGGTTCGCCTCACAAAAGAGTGCACTGTACAGGCCGCTCAGGGGTTCATCCATGGCTTTTGCCTCTGCCGCTCTTCCTTGCAGCGCCGCCTCACACATGGCCTTGAACGCCTTAGGGACGATATTGTTGGCAACCGAGATCACCCCGTTGCCACCAAGGGCCAGGAATTCGCGCGCCGTGGCATCATCACCGCTGAACAGCAGAAAATCATCGCCGCAAAGCTCACGCAGCCGTTTAACCCGTGCGAGATCGCCTGTGGCTTCCTTAACCCCTATGATGTTGGGCACATCACAAAGTTGAGCAACGGTTTCCGGCTTCATGTCAACCGAAGTGCGGCCTGGAACGTTATACAGAATTTGGGGAACATCCGTACTGGCTGCAACCGCTTTATAATGGGCAACCAACCCCTTGGGAGTGGGCTTGTTGTAATAAGGTGTCACCCCCAGCATGGCAGCCACATCGAGTTTCGACAGACCCTGGGTCAGTTCTATGGCTTCAGCGGTGGCATTGGCGCCATTACCGCCTATGACGGGAATACGGCCTGCGGCAAAAGAAAGGGTTTGTGACACCACTTCGAGGTGTTCGCGAATGGGCAGAGTGGCAGATTCGCCTGTGGTACCAACTGCAACTATGGCATCGGTCCCCTGCTCGATATGAAATTCCACCAAACGCTCGAGACTTGCAAAATCCACTGAGCCATCGCCTTGCATGGGCGTAATTAAGGCTACGATGCTTCCGTTTATCATCTTATGTCCCCAAGATTTCAGGATTCGCTATGGTACTGGTGCAGCCAGCCAATGACAAGCACTGTCAGGGCTAACAAATCGAATTAGTTGTGGTAGCATGGTTGACCGCACAAAAAACTCAGCTCAAAGGGGCTGAGTTTTCGCTCTATGATACCGGAAATATGAGGAAAATTCATGACCAACTACCTGGTCGTTACCGCTATGGGGGCCGACCGTCCCGGCCTGGTCAGCAAACTGGCAAGATTAGCCAGTGATTGCGACTGTGACATAGTCGACAGCCGCATGGCGCTGTTCGGCAACGAGTTTACTCTGATTATGATGTTGTCCGGCTCCTGGGCATCCATTACCAAGATAGAAACCAGCCTTCCCAGTCTCAGTGTCGAACTTGAACTGATGACGGTAATGAAGCGCACCTCCAAGCACACGCCGCAAAATTACATCTCGCGCATTGAAGTGACTTTCAACGGTCAGGACCAGCGCGGCACCATGAAGCGCATCTCCCAGTTCCTGGCAGACAGGTCCTTGGATCTCGGTGCGGTGCGCTCCTACTCGGAAGAGCTGCCGGACGGCAGCCAGACTCAGCACGTTTTCCTGGCCATCAATATCCCGGAAAAGGTCGAATTGGATAAACTGGAAACCAGCATCCAGGCCTTGGCCGAAGAAATGTCCCTGACCTGCAACATCAAACGTATGCAGGGTATTGCGGTCCCCAAAGCCGATTGAATCCCACTCATCCCAGATAAAGATCAAAAGGATTGAACGCATGAACACCTTAAAAGCAGGCGACAAAGCGCCACTCTTCACCCTAAAAAACCAAAACGATGAAAATATTTCACTGCAAGATTGCCTGAAAAAAGGCCGGGTACTGGTGTATTTCTACCCCAAGGCGATGACGCCTGGTTGTACAGTGCAAGCCTGTGGCCTGAGAGACAGCAAGGCGGAACTGGACGAATTCAATGTAACCGTGCTTGGAATAAGCACAGATCCCGTGGCGAGACTGGGCAAGTTTATCGATAAGCATGAGCTCAACTTCACCCTGCTCAGCGATGAAGACCACGCAGTAGCCGATGCCTTCGGTGTCTGGGGCGAGAAAAAATTTATGGGCAAAGTTTATGATGGCCTGCACCGCCTGAGTTTCCTGATTGACCAGGATGGCACCATCAGCCACAGGTTCGACAAGTTCAAGACCAAAGATCATCATCAAGTGGTGCTGGACTATCTCAAGGGATAAACCCCACGGCTACTTTGCCGGCTCCTATTGCCGGCATTCACCGCATCCCCAAGCCAGAGACACTAAAAAGCCCGCAATGCGGGCTTTTG
>NZ_JBICJO010000026.1:0-250105 GCF_043103185.1 Shewanella sp. YQ_9 | reverse complement strand
GTTCACAGCGTGTCACAGGATCGCCTGTGCGAAAGGCGCACCGCAGGTGATGGGCCACAACTTAGCTAGCCGCTAGGATCAAGTTCATTGGTGAGTTTTGGCTTGAAGCAATGCTAGCCACTGTGCCAGTGGCCTAACATCGTGGAACAAATGCATTCATGCACAACGGCCAGCTCACCATCCCAGGTTTGCGCTCGAAAGCATGTTGCTGCGCAACTCTCGCCGTGTCACAGGGGAGCCTGTGCAAAAGGCCGTTCTCGGACATCCTGCTTTTCACTGCATTCGGGCTTCGTGTCCATCCCTGCGGCAGGCAGAAACATCCATTGCCGGAAACTTGGGCTGTGCTTATTGGCAGCATCAAGGGTGGCATTGGTGCCATTTTGTAAGATAAGCCTTGTTGGAAATCGGTAAGGATGGGGAATGAATGTACTATTCCCTAATCTCAACTTCTGGGTAAAAACAGGGTGAAGCGGGCGCCACCCAGGGGAGATTGATCTATTTGCCACTGGCCTTGGTAGCTCTGCAGCAGATCTTTGACTATCGCCAGTCCTATACCATGGCCTTGTTGGTAGTTATCGGCTCTGACACAGCGCTCGAACAGCTGGGTTTTCTGCTGCTCTGTAATGCCCGGGCCATCGTCTTCGATGCAGAGGTTCAGGCTTTTTTCGCTAACCCAGGCTTTGAGTACGACCTTGTTGTTTGCTGCCTTGCAGGCGTTATCCAATAGATTACCTAGGAGTTCGGCCAGGTCGGCTTCATCGCCGTAAAACAGGGCGCTTGTTGCCAGGTCAGCCTCAAACTCCAGCGCCTTGTCCGCATAAATCTTGCCAAGGGTTCGCAGCAGTTTGTCGGCCACGGTTTTACTGTCCACCCCTTGGTGCCAAGCGCCGCTGCCGGCACTTTGGGCTCGCTTCAACTGGTGCCCTATGCTGGCGTTAATTTGGCTGATGGGCTCTTGGGCATCGCTTGGCAAAGACTTGAGGCTTTGCAGTACCGCCAGCGGTGTTTTCAGGCTATGGGCCAGATCCGACAAGGCGTTGCGATAACGTTGGCGTTGGCGCTGTTCGTTGCTTATCAGGGCATTGAGTTGGGTCGCGACCTGTTGCAGCTCCTTGGGATAGTCGCTGCCGAGATGTTGCCGTTTGCCTTGCTCAACCGCTTCGAGCTCGGCGCGAAAGCGCGCCAGTGGTTTGAGTGTCCACCAGAGCCAGCCACCTTGTACCAGTAACAGGAACAGCATCAATAGTCCCAGGTATTGCCAGAGCTGGCGGCTGAAGGCGCCTTGGGTTTGCTCAAAGCCGGTCTGATCTTTGATGATGTGTACGGTAAAGGGAATATCCCGGCCGTTATCCGAGGCCGAGGCAAAGCTGGCGCTGAAGCTGTAACTGAAGTGGGGCTTGCCCAGGAGAAGCATTTCGCCAAAGCGGCCTTCTCCGAGTGGTGTGCTTGGAAGCTTGCCCGGAGGCGGCATACCGATAAAGGAAGGCGAATGCCATACCAGTTTGCCTTGGCTGCTGACCAAGGCGTAGAGCCCGGATTGATCTATGTTGAACTGTTTGTCCTGTAATTGATCCGGCAGAACCAGTTCGCCCTGTTCCACTTCTGCCAATGCCAATACTCCATAAAGGGCGGCGCTGAGTTCATCTTTTACCGCGTGGGTCAATTGGGCACGAAAGGCATCGCTCAGGGTCACGCCGATAAGCGGCAAGAGCACCAGATTCAGCAGCAGGGCGCTGATCACCAGCCGGCTCTTGAGTGAACCGGGCAAAAGCCTTGCTGGCAAGGGGGTCATCAGGGGTTATCTCTGACAGGAAGCGCGTTGAGGCGATAACCCTGACCACGCAGGGTTTCAATAAGCCCAAGTGTGCCCTCGGGATCCAGCTTCTTGCGCAAACGGCGAATAAATACCTCAATCACATTGGAGTCCAGATCAAAGTCCTGATCATAGATATGCTCGATAAGCAGACTCTTGGAAGTGACTTCGCCCTGATGCAGCATCAGATACTCGAGCAATTTGTATTCGGAGGCGCTGAGGCTGACACTGTGTTTGCCGAGTCGCACTTCACCGCTGCTGGTATTCAGGGTGACAGGGCCACTTTGCAGTAAGGGGCTGGCCTTTCCGGCGCTACGGCGGATTAAAGCCTTGATCCTGGCGGTGAGTTCCATGGGGTGAAACGGTTTGGTGAGGTAGTCATCACCACCGGCATCCAAGCCTTCCACCTTGTCTTGCCAACCATCTCTGGCGGTGAGGATCAGCACAGGGTAATCCAGTCCCTTGGCACGCATCTGTTCAATCAGTGCTATGCCGCTGAGTTTGGGCAGACCGATATCGATAATGGCGGCATCATAGGGATATTCCGCCGCCAGAAACAGGCCTTCTTCGCCGTCTGACGCCGTATCCAGATTGAAACCTGCCTCTTGCAGATGTTGTTTTAAGTTGGCCTGTAAGGCGGCATCATCTTCTACCAATAACAGTCGCATAAGCTGTTTCCTGTCAGTTTGCCTGCAGGCGGCCGCTGCGGGCATCCACAGAGACATAGACAATTCGGCCACTGTCCTGCAGCAGTTTGACCCGATAACCCGGGTTGCCGTTGACCCTGACAGACTGCACCCTGAGTACTTTGCCGCCATAAGCTTGCTTCACCAGTCTGGCGGCTTCATCGCCGCTGCGGACTTTCAGCTTGGCCTCCTGGCCCTGAGTCGTTCGTTCCGGCTTGGCAAAGGGGCCGGCATGCAGGGGCTGAGCGAAAGCCAGCGACAGCAATAGCATGCTTGCCGCGATAATTCCGCTTGAGTGATAAGCTTGCTGCTTGATTTTACTGCCCCTTTTCATGGTTTTGCCCTTTTGGAAACGCTTGGCCCAGTGTAAAAGATCCCCGCGGTGGATGAAATAGCCAGCCGGGTCTTCACTCTCTATCTGTCTTACCCCCGGTTTTCGCTCAGGCCCGGTCAGTTGTACTCCTTCCAAGATGAACATCGGCTGACAGAAACCGTTCATCTCATGTTCACCCAGGCTGACTTTTAATAATGCTAAGGAAGGCGCGAATAAGTCCTCGTGGCACTCTGGCTTGCACAGCAATTGGCGTTCAAGGCATCTGACTGAAGGCATGCCGGGGCATGTCGAAGTCGGATAACGCAGAGAGCCGGTTGCTGTGAAAGCCCCGAAGGGCGTGGCTTACAGACCTGCCTGCTATGTTGTGCTTCTTGCAAAGGACTAGGGCCATTTGCGGCGAACCACGCCTTGCATCCAGGCCTGTAAGCCGACGCAGAGCACACATGGGACTTGTTCGCACCTTCCCTAAGTCAAGCAACCCGAATAAGCGTGAGATGCGCCCTGTGGAGAAGCACTATGAAATTATTATTTTACACTGTATTTAGCCTGTCTTTGTTTTTGGCTCAGCCCGCTGCCTATGCCAAGGAGCCTGTTGGCGGACAAGCCTCCATCGGCCAAAAAGCGCAGCAACCGAGCGAAGAACAGGATAGCCCAGGCGCCGAGATACGGGCGGCACAACACAGGCAGTTGCTCAAGCAACTGCAGCAGGAGTGGCAATCTGCTGGAGCTCAAGTTTCCGGTGAGCGCATGACCCGCGAGCAGATGATTGCCAAGAAACAGAAACTGCCCGAGAGCCAAGCCGCGCCGCAGCGGATGGTTTCCATGGCGGCCCACAGCTATTACCATGAGTTCAGCTTTTATGAGGCGGCCAGCTACCTTTATGACGATTATGACTCTGATGGCTTTTATCGCAGCTTTGCGGTGCGCTTTGATGCCGATGTTTACGGCAATGATCCGGCCGAGTCTGTGCCCGTTTATGCCGAGCTTTATCTAAGCCGCAACGGCGGTGACTGGGAGCATTACTACAGCACTGAGGTGTTCTACATTCAGGGAGACAGTACCCAGGATGACTTTGAAGTGCTCACCACGTTGGAGAGCGGCTATCCCAGCGATCACTATGATGTGCTGATCGATCTCTATGAGCCCGGCTACAGTGACATAGTGGCGACCATAAGTTCTTACGAAAGTAATAGCCTCTATGCCTTGCCGCTTGAGAGTCGCGAATGGGACAGAGATGATGGCGCGACCGTGATAGTCGATGCCGGTGGCAGCCTGTCAGTGGTGGCGCTCGCAAGTCTGGTACTGCTTGGCGGATTGCGTTACAGACGCGGCCAAGTTGCCGCCTGAAATTACAAAATTTAACTACACAGGCCGGGGTCTCTCCCGGCCTGTTTCTTTCCGGGTTCCCAATGGGGGCCGGAATGGGTCAACAAGGTTTACTCTTGTTGGCCTTTTATTTGGAGGCTTGCAGGATCACAAACTTACCATTAGAGGCTATGGTCTTGCAGTTGCCGAACAGGCGCTTGAGCTTGATGTGGTAGCCTAGGTGGCGGTTGCCGACCACATGCAGTATGCCGCCGTTCACCAGACGCCGCCTGGCATCGAGGAACATCTGCCAGGCAATATGATCTGTGATGGCCTCTCCCTGATGAAACGGCGGGTTACAGAGCACCAGATCCGGTGCGACGCCGGCGCTCAAATGACTCAGACAGTCGTCCCAATAAAAGTGGCCGCGTTCGGCTTCAAAGCCATTGCCCTGCCAGTTGAGCCTGGCACTTTCCACGGCCATATCTGAGTCATCGACAAAGTGAATACTTGCATCGGGATAACGCTTGGCCGCCGCCAGCCCCAAAACGCCATTGCCGCAGCCCAGGTCCACCACAGAGCTAAACTCACCTTCGGGGAGGTTGGCCAACATCAAACGGGCGCCGATATCCAGTTTGCCGGCGGCAAATACATTGCTGAGATTACCGATATTGAGGCCGAATTCGCCAAGGGGCCACTCGCTGGGGGCTGGCAATTCGCGTGCCTGGCCATCGGCGAAGGCGGTAATCACCCGGGTCTTTTTCCATGCCAGACTGGCGCTGGCCTGGCCCAGATGTTTGCCAATCAGGGCCAACAAGGCTTGATTGATGGATTTGGCCTTGGCGCCAATCAATACCCGGGTACCGGCGGGAAGCATATTGGCCAGCATGGTCAGCTGCCAGGCAAAAAAGTTGAGGTTCTTGGGCAGCTTCAGCAATATGGTATCGGGTACACAAGCAGGCATTTCCCGACTGTTTAGCCAGTGAATGTCGGCATCGCTGAGATGGTTTTTCTCAAGATTTTGTCGAGCACCAAGGTGGGAAGTGCGGGCATCCGAGCTCCAGTGAATCTTTGCATCTGGGTAACCTCGGCGAATGGCGCACAGCAGGGCACCAAAACTGTCGTTGATAATAAGCACAGATTGAGGCGCCTCTTCCTCGGCGAGCTGTTTGAGCAGGTGTTCATCGGCGGCATCCCAGGCCTGGAGGTTGGATTCCTGCTCTTCGGGATAGCGGTGCAGAGTGAGCTGAATATCAGCGGCTGAGAACTGGCTGGTCATATAACTGGGCTTAAAGGACGAATTTGCGCGGATTATCGCAAATACTGGCGCTCAAGGCGATATTTGCGAAAATCTGCCTTGGTCATTATGTAATAGAGAAGGCTTAAGCCGGGCAATAAGCCACAGAGAAACAATGCCATGAAGTTCAAAGGTGAGTTCAAATATGAGTTCAAAAGAGATACAGCAGTCCTTGTTTGCGCTTGAGCCTGGGTCATCTGCTGAGTCGGCAACAGGCGTGCAGCGGTTTGAGCAGCCGCCTATGTTGCTGGTGCGCGGTTATCTCAATCCAGCCCAGCAGGATGCCATTTGGCGCGAGGCGGAGCATTATCCCCTGACTCGCCCAGAGCTTGAGATATTCGGTAAGCGTCACGCCATTCCCCGTACTCAGGTGTGGTTTGGCGATCCCGGCTGTGATTATCGCTACTCAGGGTTATTGGTCCGGGCGCTTCCCTGGCCCAAATATCTGTTACGGCTAAGGCAAAAGCTGGATCGGGACTGGCAGCTTGGCAGCAACGGCGTGCTGGTAAACCGTTATGCCGATGGCCGCGACGCCATGGGTTGGCACAGCGACGATGAACCTGAGCTGGCAGAGGGGGCCGATATCGCGTCAATCAGTCTGGGCGCCGGGCGCGATTTTGATTTGAGACACAAGCAAAGCGGCGAGAAGCTGCGGCTCAGGCTTAACTCGGGCGATCTCTTGTTGATGCGCTGGCCGATGCAGCAGGAGTGGCAACATGCTTTGCCAAGAAGGCTGAAACTCACTGAGCCCAGGCTCAATCTCACCTATCGGCGGCTCAAACCGGGTTTTCATCCTCCTGGTGGTTGAAAATTGTCGGATTGATCTTTGTTCGCCGACGCAGTAACCTGCCGCCAATCCCAACAGCTTATATCAGGTTTTACCATGTCCGTTGCCCAGACCATAGAGCAGAAGTTGCGCCTCGCCCTGACGCCGAGTCATATAGAAGTCATCAACGAGAGCCACAATCACCATGTGCCGCCTAATTCAGAGACGCACTTCAAGGTGATCATTGTCAGTGAAGCCTTTGATGGCAAGCGTCTGCTGGCTCGCCATAGAGAAGTGAACCAGGCATTGGCGGAAGAACTGGCCAATGGCGTGCACGCGCTGTCCATGCATACTTATACTCAGGCCGAATGGGATGCTCAAAGCGCCGTGCCTGAGTCGCCCAAGTGCCGTGGTTAAAAGTCCTGGCTTGATAAACTGCCTCCAGGGGCTGCATTTGTGTTTTGGCGCTGTAATAATAGCGCTTTGAGACGCGAAACCATTTAACAGTGCAAGCCAGCTTGCCATCCAAGGGAGAATACCCATGCCATTGTTAGACAGCTTTACCGTGGACCATACCAAGATGGAGGCACCGGCAGTGCGGGTGGCCAAGACCATGAGCACACCAAAGGGCGATACCATTACGGTATTTGACCTGCGTTTTTGCGCGCCCAACAAGGATATTCTCAGCGAGCGTGGCATTCATACTCTGGAACACCTGTTTGCCGGCTTTATGCGCGATCACCTCAATGGTGACGGAGTGGAGATCATAGATATTTCACCCATGGGTTGCCGCACCGGCTTTTATATGAGCCTTATCGGGACACCGGCAGAAGGCCGGGTTGCCGATGCCTGGTTGGCAGCCATGGAAGATGTGCTCAAGGTACAAGATCAAAAGGCTATTCCCGAGCTGAACGAATACCAGTGTGGTACCTATCAGATGCATTCTCTGGAGCAGGCGCAGGATATTGCCCGCAATATTATTGCCGCCGGTGTCAGCGTTAACCGCAACGACGATCTCAAGTTGAGTGAGGAACTGCTGAAGCAGCTCTAAATCCCGCCCGGCTTACCTCGCTCAATCAAGCGGCTTGATATTTACTCAAGTCGCTTTTTTTTTGTCCGTAAATCAGTTAGTTTACAAAAATATAACATCAAATGTGCGGTAACTGCTGATAGGGGATTGGGATATGAGTCAGAGGCGTGGCTTGCTTAAGGTGAGTGCAGTGGCCGGTTTGGTGAGCGGGAGTTTGGCCGGGCCGTGGGCGCATGCTTCTGAGCCTTTGGCTGCTGACCATCCGGCTTTTGAGGCCGCAGCAATCAATGCCATGTACTATGACTCGGCCGAGCGGCAATTGACCGCCGGTGGCGAGCTTATCCCAACCCTGCCAGGCAGCTTCAGTATTCGCGGCGCCGGTGGCAGCGGCCATTCCGGAATAGCGATTATCGAAGACAGGGTCAATTTGGCACCGGCACCTTATTCTGCGCCTTATCTGTGGCAACTGCCGGATCCCGATACCCTGGTTGCCAGTTCGGCCAATGCCGCCGGTAGCTTGCTCTATGGTGGTAGCGGCAGTTTTGGCGTTTTGGAAACTCAAAGCCTAGGGTTGCATGATACTCCGGGCAAGAGTGTGCGGCTTCAAGGCAATGAGGATAAAGGTTGGGGCGCCGAGGGCCGCGGTCTGATTGATGCCGATGACTATAAGGTATTGCTGCAGGCGAGCCACAGGCGCCAGCAACCCTGGCAGGAGCCGAGAAGCGCCGAGCAGGGGCAAGACGACAGCCAGACCAAGGTCCTTTTCAAGATAGCGGCCAACAGCTTGCCGGGTGCCCGCAGTCGGCAACATACTGAATTCAAGTATCAGTATTCACAGCAGCGGCAGTTTTTGCCGGGAATGGGGCTGACGGCTGCCGATTGGCAACTGAATCCTGAGTTAGTGTATGGCGCTGCCACGCAGGATAGACTCAAGAGCCGCAGCCACAGATATCAGCTGTCACACCGCGTTGAGCCTACTGCCGGTTCCCGGGTGTTTACCGAGCTTTACTACCATAGCCATCACAGCTCGCAGTTGCAGATGAGTTTTGCCGATGGCGCCTTTATTCAAGGTGACGTGCTTGAGCAACTGGCGGCCTTGGATGCCGATGCTATCGGCGCGGTTTCATTGGTCGACTTTCGCCGTGATGATGACTTCGAGGCGATGGGGATCCAGACTCAGGCCATTACTCAATATGGTCGCCACAAGGTGAGTTACAGTGCCCGCTGGCACAGAGACAAGGCTGAGCTGGCACCCGGCCTGGGGAGTTGGTTATGGCAGGATGGACGACTGAGTAATACCGCGCAGAGTCTGAGTGTCAGGATTGATGACAAGGCCAGTGTCTGGAGCTCGGCGGTGACGGCTGAACTCAACTGGTCGGCCGTGACTCTGGAGCTCGGCGTCGGCTATGAAGATGTCAGCTTGGAGCGCAGTAGCGAAACAGTGCCGCTTTCAGCCGCGGATTTCTCCGAAAGTGAATGGTTACCCACGGCCAAGCTCAGTTGGCGCGGGGAGGCACTGAGCCTGTTCATCAGTGCCGGCAGAGCCTGGGCGGCGGCGAGCCCCGGCAACCAGGGGCAACGCTCCCAGCAAGCCTGGCAATATGAACTCGGTGGCCGCTTTGAGTCAGGTAGGCTGAAAAGTGCACTGAGCCTGTACCAGCGAGACTTCGACAATCTGCATTTTGATTGCACGGCAAATAGCTTCTGCGACCCAGCGCTGCGCCTCAATCAATACAATCTCGGGGAAGTGGATGTCAAAGGCGCCGAACTGGCGCTCGACTACAGCCTGGACTCAGGCACTGTCAATTGGCCCATGGGGCTCAAGTACCATTACACCCAAGCCAATGCGCAGCACTCGGGTTGTCTTATGCTGAGCGGACCTTGCCTCATGGCCGATAAACAGCTGCCCTGGTTGCCAGAACATGCCTTGAGTCTTCATGTTGGGCTGGAGTGGGACGGCTTTAAGGCCAGGGCTCTGGGCATATATCGTTCAGAAGTGGCAAGCCTTACCCCTCAGGTGACGGCAAAGGACAGCATGCAACTGGATCTGCTGCTGAGTTATGACTTCAACTCAAAACATCAGCTCTATTTTCGCGCCGAGGATCTGCTCGATGACGCGAGCCCGTTACGTGAAGATGACACCGGCTTATTGGCAAGTGTTGGCAGACGTTTACAGCTGGGCTATCGGATGAAATTTTGAAGCAGAGCCTCCCCGGTAAGGCCGGGGAGGTGAAATAAGTATTTTCGACTATTTGGTTGATTAATTCTTTAAAAATGAAAAGTATAACTTTATGAGTCAGGACAAAATCCTGCCTTTCGCCCGCTTGCCGCTATCTCCGCTTGTTCAACTCCGCTCGATTCTCTCTTGGTCGCTTTGAAAGCAGGTTAAAACACTACAATTTTCGTGGCGATAGCGTTGCAATTGGGGTAAAATGCGCGCGACCAGCGTGATTGCGATCGCATTTCTGTGATAAATCTGCGCTAGCTCAACGCTCGATTTTTTGTGTGAGAGTCGGGGGTTAGCAGGAACGCGGCGCATTGTCTTTCCTTCAAAACGTAGTGCATGTGGATATGATTACAATTAAGAAAGGATTGGATTTGCCTCTAGCAGGCGGACCAAAGCAAGTTATCCATGATGGCCCAGCCATTAAACACGTAGCTACTTTGGGTGAAGAGTATATTGGCTTACGTCCAACGATGAAGATCAAAGTGGGCGATAAAGTGCAAAAAGGTCAGGTGATTTTTGAAGATAAAAAGAATCCTGGCGTCAAATATACGGCTTTGGCCAGTGGCACAATATTAGAAATCAACCGCGGCGCCAAACGTGTTCTGCAGTCAGTCGTCATAGAGATCGAAGGGGACGAAGCCGTCTCTTTTGCCAAGTATGATGCCCAGGCTCTGGATACTCTGGAACCGCAGCAGGTTCGCGACAATCTGATTGAATCAGGTATGTGGACCGCATTGCGCACCCGTCCTTTCAGTAAGGTGCCGGCAGTGGATGCGACAGCAGCGGCTATCTTCGTGACAGCCATGGACACCCAGCCACTGGCTGGTGACCCTCAAGTTGTTATCGCTGAGCATAAAGACGATTTCGTCAACGGCCTGAAAGTACTGGCCCGACTGACAGACAAAGTCTTCGTCTGTAAAGCACCAGGAGCAGACATTCCAGCGGGCAATGCCCAAGTGGAAGAGTTTGCCGGTCCCCATCCAGCGGGTCTGCCTGGAACTCATATCCACTTTTTGATGCCTGCCTCTGCCCGTCGCAGCGTATGGTACCTGGGTTACCAGGACGTCATCGCGATAGGTCAGCTGTTTACCACAGGTGAACTGAACAACCAGCGCGTTGTGGCCATCACTGGCCCTAAAGCCAAGAACCCTCGCTTGGTACGCACTCTGCTGGGTGCCAGCACTCAGACCCTGACCCAAGACGAAGCCGATGGCCAAGTTCGGGTTATCTCAGGTTCTGTGCTCAACGGCCGTACTGCAACAGGTCCCCATGCTTATATGGGACGCTACTTCCAGCAGTTGACCCTGATTGAAGAAGGCACAGAGAAAGAGTTCTTCGGTTGGGTAATGCCTGGAGCCGATAAGTTCTCCATTACCCGTGCTTTCCTGGGTCACTTGAGTCCTTCCCGTCTGTTCAATATGACCAGCAGTACCGGTGGTTCCGAGCGGGCCATGGTGCCTATCGGCAACTATGAGCGGGTGATGCCTCTGGATATTCTGCCCACTATGTTGCTGCGTGATCTGATCTCCGGTGATACCGATGGTGCTGTTGCATTGGGTGCGCTGGAGCTGGATGAAGAAGACCTGGCACTGTGTACTTTCGTATGTCCCGGTAAGTATGACTATGGTTCATACCTGCGTGACTGCTTGGAGACCGTCGAGAGGGAAGGCTTATGAGCTTGAAAGATTTTCTTGAGCGTATTGAACCGCAATTTGAAAAAGGCGGTAAATACGAGAAGTGGTATGCGCTCTATGAAGCCGCAGCGACCATTTTTTACACCCCGGGTAAAGTGAACAAGGGCAAGACCCATGTGCGCGATAACCTGGATCTGAAACGTATGATGATTACCGTCTGGGCCTGTACTTTCCCCGCCATGTTTGTCGGGATGTACAACGTGGGTCTGCAGGCGCAAATCGCCCTGGCCGCCGGCTTCGGTACTCCCGATGTTTGGCAGGTGGGTCTGTTTGAACTCTTCGGTACTCAGCTGACAGCCGATTCCGGCTGGGCCACCTTGATGTGGTATGGCGCCTGTTTCTTCCTGCCTATATATGCCGTGACCTTCGCGGTCGGTGGTATCTGGGAAGTGCTGTTCGCCTCGGTTCGTGGCCATGAAGTCAACGAAGGCTTCTTCGTGACCTCAGTGCTGTTTGCCCTGACGCTGCCTGCAACTATTCCGTTGTGGATGGTGGCACTGGGTATCAGCTTCGGTGTGGTTGTCGCCAAGGAGGTGTTCGGTGGTACCGGGCGTAACTTCCTCAACCCAGCACTGGCCGGTCGTGCCTTCCTGTTCTTTGCCTATCCGTTGAACATGTCCGGTGACAACTCCTGGGTGGTTGCCGACGGTTTCTCCGGCGCCACTGCGCTGAGTCAAGCGGCTTCAGGTACCCTGGACTACGCCTTCAACCAGAACTGGTTGGATGCCTTCTTCGGCTTTATTCCTGGTTCTGTCGGTGAAGTTTCCACTCTGGCTATCCTGCTCGGTGGTCTGGTTATCATCTATACCCGTATCGCTTCCTGGCGCATCGTCGGCGGCGTGATGGTTGGTATGATTGCCGTGTCACTGCTGCTGAACCTGGTCGGTTCTGAAACCAACCCCATGTTCGCCATGCCTTGGTACTGGCACCTGGTTCTGGGTGGATTTGCCTTCGGTATGATGTTTATGGCCACTGACCCTGTGTCGGCTTCCTTCACCAACCAGGCCAAATGGGCTTACGGTATCCTGATAGGTGCCATGGCAGTGTTTATCCGTGTTATCAACCCTGCATTCCCAGAGGGCATGATGCTGGCGATTCTGTTTGCCAACCTGTTTGCGCCACTGTTTGACCATTTTGTAGTCCAGGCAAACATCAAGCGGAGGATTGCTCGTGGCTAGTAATAAGGATTCGTTCGGAAGAACGCTATTTGTCGTCGTTGGCCTGTGTCTTATCTGCTCGATTTTCGTATCGACTGCAGCAGTACTGCTCAAGCCAACCCAGCAGGAAAACAAACTGCTGGATAAGCAGAAGTTTATTCTGGAAGCCGCCAACCTGATCGACACCAAATCCGGCAAGGTCAGCAAAGATGTGGTTCTGGAAACTTACAAAAAGTATGTTGAAGCCAAGGTTATCGAGCTGAAAACCGGTGACGAAGTGACCGATATCAACGGCGATACCTATGATCAACAGAAAGCCTCTCGTGATCCAGCCACCTCTGTGGTGCCTGAGCATGACATTGCTTCGGTTAAGCGGATTGCCAAAAATGCCGTGGTTTATCTGGTGCGTGATGATGCCGGTAAAGTGACCAGCGTGATCCTGCCGGTTCATGGCTATGGCCTGTGGTCAACCATGTACGCCTTCCTGGCGCTGGAACCGGACATGAACACCGTCCAGAACCTGGTTTATTACAACCAAGGTGAAACCCCTGGACTGGGCGGCGAAGTTGAAAACCCAAGCTGGAAAGCCAAATGGCAGGGCAAGAAGCTGTTTGACGAGCAGGGCAACATAGCTATCACAGTGACTAAAAACCCAGCCGTAGCCGAGACAGACCATGGTGTTGATGCCTTGTCCGGCGCGACCCTGACCAGTAATGGTGTTCAGCACTCGCTGACATTCTGGCTGGGCGATGAAGGTTTTGCTCGCTTTATTGAAAAAGCACGCAATGGAGGATTGAGCTAATGGCCGACAGTAAAGAACTCAAACAGGTTCTCACCGGACCTATAGTCAGCAATAACCCTATTGCGCTGCAGATCCTCGGGGTATGTAGTGCCCTGGCGGTAACCAGTAAGCTGGAAACCGCATTGGTGATGACCATAGCACTGACGGCGGTAACAGCGTTTTCCAACCTGTTTATCTCCATCATACGTAACCATATTCCTGCCAGCGTGCGGATTATTGTGCAGATGACCATTATTGCCTCGCTGGTAATCGTGGTGGATCAGGTGCTGCAGGCATACGCCTACGACATCTCCAAACAGCTGTCGGTATTCGTTGGTTTGATTATTACCAACTGTATCGTGATGGGCCGTGCCGAGGCCTATGCGATGAAGACGCCACCACTGATGAGCTTTATGGATGGTATAGGTAACGGCCTGGGTTATGGTCTGGTGCTGATGAGCGTAGGTTTCGTCCGTGAACTCTTTGGTAACGGTTCGCTGTTTGGTGTTGAGATACTCTCCAAAATCTCAGACGGTGGCTGGTATCAGCCCAACGGCCTGTTACTGCTGCCGCCAAGTGCCTTTTTCCTGATCGGTATTCTGATTTGGATAATCCGCACTTATAAGCCAGAGCAAGTAGAAGCAAAAGGGTAAGCGCGATGGAACATTATATCAGTTTGTTAATTCGCTCTGTTTTCATCGAAAACATGGCACTGGCCTTCTTCCTGGGGATGTGTACCTTCCTGGCCGTTTCCAAGAAAGTGAAGACGGCCATGGGTCTCGGGGTTGCGGTTATTGTGGTACTGACTATTTCAGTACCAGTTAACCAGATGATCTATCAGGGTATCCTGGCTCCTGGTGCATTGGCTTGGGCCGGTGTACCGGATGCCGATCTGAGCTTCCTTAAGTTCATTACCTTTATCGGTGTTATCGCAGCCTTGGTTCAGATCTTGGAAATGGCTCTGGATAAGTACTTCCCGCCACTGTACAACGCCCTGGGGATCTTCCTGCCGCTGATCACAGTAAACTGTGCGATTTTCGGTGCGGTATCCTTCATGGTTGAACGTGACTACAACCTGGGTGAGAGCCTGGTGTTCGGTTTCGGTTCCGGTTTGGGCTGGGCATTAGCTATCGTCCTGTTGGCCGGTATCCGTGAGAAGCTGAAGTATGCTGATGTGCCTAATGGTCTGCGTGGTCTGGGTATTACCTTTATCACTGCGGGTCTGATGGCCTTAGGTTTCATGTCGTTCTCTGGTGTGTCCCTTTAAGGGACACCAAGCGGCTTCCGAAATTGAACCTCTAAGGATAAGTTAATGGATATTCTTGGTATTTTTAAGTCTACTCCACTCGAGGTTTACCTCGGTGTGAGTATGTTTACCGCGATAGTTCTGATCCTGGTATTGGTGATTCTGTTCGCCAAATCCAAGTTGGTCTCCAGCGGTGATATTACTATTGGCATCAACGGTGACCCAGAGAAGGCGATTACCACTGCTGCCGGTGGCAAGTTGCTGGGCGTTTTGGCCAACAACGGTATTTTCGTGTCATCTGCCTGTGGTGGCGGTGGCTCTTGTGGTCAGTGTCGTGTCAACGTTAAGTCCGGTGGCGGTGATATTCTGCCAACCGAACTGGATCACATCAGCAAGGGTGATGCCCGTAAGGGTTGCCGTCTGTCTTGTCAGGTTAACGTCAAGTCAGATATGGAAATTGAGCTGGACGAAGAGATCTTCGGCATCAAGAAGTGGGAATGTACTGTTATCTCCAACGATAACAAGGCGACCTTCATTAAAGAGCTTAAGCTGCAGATCCCTGATGGTGAGTCTGTACCTTTCCGTGCCGGTGGTTATATTCAGATTGAAGCCCCTGCTCACCATGTGAAGTACAAAGACTTCGATATTCCAGCAGAGTATCGTGGTGACTGGGAACACTTTGGCTTCTTCAACCTGGAATCCAAGGTTGATGAAGAAACCATTCGTGCATACTCTATGGCCAACTATCCGGAAGAGTTTGGCATTATCATGCTGAACGTGCGGATTGCCACACCTCCACCACGGAATCTGAGTCTGCCTTGTGGTAAGATGTCGTCTTACATCTGGAGTCTCAAGCCAGGTGATAAAGTCACTATCTCCGGCCCATTCGGTGAGTTCTTTGCCAAAGATACCGATGCTGAAATGGTCTTTATCGGTGGTGGTGCAGGTATGGCGCCTATGCGTTCTCATATCTTCGACCAGCTCAAGCGTCTTAAGTCCAAGCGTAAGATGAGCTTCTGGTACGGTGCCCGTTCCAAGCGCGAAATGTTCTATGTTGAAGATTTCGATGGCCTGGCGGCTGAGAATGATAACTTTGTCTGGCATGTGGCCCTGTCCGATCCTCAGCCTGAGGATAACTGGGATGGCTACACAGGCTTCATTCACAACGTGCTTTATGAGAACTATCTCAAGTCGCACGACGCCCCTGAAGATTGTGAGTTCTACATGTGTGGACCTCCAATGATGAACGCAGCGGTAATTGCTATGCTGAAAGATCTTGGCGTTGAAGATGAAAACATCCTCCTGGATGACTTCGGTGGCTAAGCATTAGTTCATTCCCTGGCACTGCCTTTTGGCAGTGCCAGTTTGTAAGGGAAATTCATAGTATGCAGTTCAAGACCGCTAAGTTTACAACGCTGGCAAATTGGCTGGTCCTTATGGGATTGGCCTTTTTTGTTTCTGGTTGCAGCAGTCAGGATGAAGTGATTGCGCTCTCCGGCAGTACCATGGGCACCACTTATCATATTAAGGTGGTTAACAGCAAAAGTTTGCCGGATGCCCAGTTGTTGCAGGCAGAAATCGATATGGCACTGGAGCAGGTGAACGACCAGATGTCGACCTACAGACCCGACTCCGAGCTTTCGCGTTTCAATCAGCTCAAGCAAGGCCAGAGTTTGACAGTTTCAGCCGATACCATTACCAATATCCGTGAAGGTATCAGGTTATATCAGCTCACTGACGGCGCGCTCGATATCACCCTGGGGCCCTTGGTCAACCTGTGGGGTTTTGGCCCGGACAAACGGCCTCTGGAAGTGCCTTCTGCCGAGCAGATAGCCGAGGCCAAGGCGCGAATGGGGATAGATGCCATTCAGATAGAAGGGGACCTGCTCAGCAAGAGTCAGTCCAGCGTCTATGTGGACTTGTCATCCATAGCCAAAGGATTCGGGGTCGATAAAGTGGCTCGTTTGCTGGATAAGTATCAGCCCAAAGGTTATCTGGTGGAGATTGGCGGTGAGATCAGCGTCAAGGGAACCAAAGACGATGGCAAACCCTGGCGGGTGGCGATAGAGCAGCCGGCGGATAATGGCCGGGCGGTGCAACAGGTGATAGAGCCGGGCACCATGGCCATGGCTACCTCGGGCGACTATCGCAACTACTATGAGGAGGACGGACAGCGCTTCACTCATATTATCGACCCACGCAGTGGCTTTCCGGTAGAGCACAGACTGGCCTCTGTCACTGTGTTGCACCCTGAGTGTATGACGGCCGATGGTTTTGCCACTGCCATGATGGTGATGGGCACAGAAGCCTCGCTGGCCTTGGCCGAAAAGGAAAAGCTGGCCATCATGCTGATTGAAAAACAGGACGAAGGGTTTAAGGTATACTATAGCTCTGCGTTTAAAGCCTTCGTCCACTAGAGTAATTGGAGCCTTTATGAGTACTTTTATTGCGGCCTTTGTGATTCTGCTGGCGTTTTTCCTGCTGATGTCTGTGGGTTATTTAATCAAGCGCAAGGCGGTACAGGGCAGCTGTGGTGGCCTCGGGGTTTTGGGTATAGAAAAGGCCTGCGACTGTGATGAGCCCTGCGATAAACGCAAGGCCCGTGAAGCGGCTGAAGAAGCCCGGCGCGAGCGTTTAACCAAAGATAGAATTATTTGAAAAAGGGCCTCTTCGGAGGCCTTTTTTTCGTCCGCTCCGCCCGTTAATTCCTGCTGTACTACACTCTGTGGCATGGACAAGCGCTCTGTAGAGGAGATATACCGATGAGCAGGGAGCCGGAAGCTATTCTCGATTCAGTGGTACAGTTGACCGAGCAGCGGCAGTTGGATTCGCTGGCCGAGAGCCTGGTGTCCACAGTATCGCAAATGCTCAGCATTGATGAGGTGTGTATCCTGGATGTGGATAAGCTTACCAAGCGTAAGGGTGGCCTGGATGGTCAGCGCAATGTTAACGGCGCCACCTTGGCTGTATCGGTCAAACTCTGTATCGAACAGCAAAGGGAGATCTGTTTCTCCAACGGTCTGCACCAAGAGTTGGCAGTTCCCATCATCATCAACGATAAACTCACCAAGGTGCTCTTGGTCAGCGCGCCTTTATTGACTGAGCAAGATATGGTTTTGCTCAGAGGTTTTGCCAAAGTCTATGAGAACTATTTCCACATAGTGGTAGAGAGTGAAACCGACAGCCTTACCAATCTATTGAACCGCAAAGCCTTTTTGCCACAGTTATACAGTTCGGTGGAAATTGCCTGTGAACTCAAGCAGGAACAGGCGAGTATGGACGCCGAAGAGGAGCTCAAGCTGTGGATTTGCATCTTCGATATAGACTACTTCAAGAAAATCAACGATACCTTCGGCCACCTCTATGGCGATGAAGTCCTGTTGCAGGTTTCGGCGCTGATGAAGCAGGTGTTTAACCCTCAGGATCTCATGTTCCGTTTTGGCGGTGATGAGTTTGTTATCCTGCCGGCGCCGCGTACCCGCAGTGCCTTGCTTAAGTTGTGTCAGGAGTTTACCCACAGGCTGGCCAAATTGCAGCAGGAGCGGTTGGGCGGGATCCGCATCTCTATGGGCATTGTGGGAATAGATCCCCGGGTTGAGCCCGGAACCTTGCTCAATCAGGCCGACAACGCACTGTATTTTGTCAAAGGCAATGGTCGCAACCAAGTGGCGTTTTATGGGCAACTGTTGGAAGAAGGCAAGCTCCAGGGGCCACAGATAGAAGATGATATCGAGCTTTTTTAATCACTTGTGCTTAAAAGCAGCTTGCTAACCTTAGTTAAAATGATAATGGTTATCTTTTGTAAGTTTGTGAAATTAAAGGTTAATTTGTAATGCGTCCCGCTTTGGGCTAGGCTGGAAACATTGACTTGGATCAAGTTTAATCAAAGCTAAAGGACGAGATAATGAAAGGTCATCCCAAAGTGGTGTCCCAGCTCAACAAGGTGTTGACCTGTGAGCTGACAGCCATCAATCAGTACTTCCTTCATGCCCGCATGTTCAAGAACTGGGGCCTGGAAGGACTCAACCACAAAGCCTACAAGAAATCGATTCAGGATATGAAGCACGCCGACAAGCTTATCGAGCGGGTGTTGTTTCTCGAAGGCCTGCCCAACTTGCAACAGTTGGACAAGTTACGCATAGGTGAACACAGCGAAGAGATGCTGGCCTGTGACAAACAGATGCTGGAAGAGCAACTGACAGTGCTGCGAGATGCCATTGCCCTGTGTGAGACTGAGCGTGATTATGTCAGTCGCGATATCCTCGAGGATCTGCTGGAAGATGAAGAGGAACACCTGGATTGGCTGGAAGCTCAGTTTGAGCTGATAAGCCTGACCGGACTGGCTAACTATCTGCAGTCACAGATTGAGAAAGAATAAGGAGACAGGTATGAAAGGCCATCAGCAAGTCATAGATGTGCTCAACAAGCTGCTGACCGGGGAACTGTCGGCAATGGATCAGTACTTCGTGCATGCCCATATGTATGAAGACTGGGGGCTGAATGAGCTCTATGAGCGGATCAAGCATGAGTCGGACGATGAAAGAGAGCATGCCGCCAAGTTGATTGCACGGATACTGTTTCTGGAAGGCACTCCGGATGTTGCCAGTCGCGACGCCCTCACCATAGGCAAGAATGTGCAGGAGATGCTGCACAACGACTTGCAATATGAATATAAGGTTGCCGCTAACTTGAGAGAAGCCATCACCTTGTGTGAGCAACTCAAGGACTATCAGAGCCGGGAGTTGTTGGAGCTATTGCTGGAAGAAACCGAAGACGACCACATGTATTGGCTGGAGAAACAGCTGGGCCTTATCGACAAGGTTGGGCTACAGAATTACATCCAGTCCAAGATGTAACGGTATCAAAGCTGTCCCGACAGGAGCCGCTATTGCGGCTCTTTTGCTATCTGGTGCTGCATTGAGCCTGAATTAAATTTGAATGTACTTAAATTGGGCAATAAGGCACTGAATTGCTTCGGTTTGGTGCAGGGGATTGTTTACATAGAAAATTATATTGTTTCTTGTCATTTAGTATTCAAAATTGTTAACAGATTCTGATACATTGCTGGTTTCCTTAAATAAAAATATAACAAATAGGACTCGCAATGGAGCAGATAAGACGTTCTCTCAGTTTGCAACTTGTATTGGCTATCGTCGGTGCCCTGGCGTTGTTGTTGTCTATAGTGGCCGCCGTGATGGTAAAGAGTAGCAGCGACGATACCCGTGCCCGCATAGATCAGGACATATCGGCGCTGATCACCCTCAAGGCCAATGAAATAGGCAATTACTTCTACGCCAAGGGGCAGATTATTCACTCTGTCTTTGCTAACCCTGCCATCAATAACTGGTTTGCCAAATACCATAGCCGTGGCTCAGATCTCAGCCTCGATCCCGGCTATCAACAGCTGGTGGATTACTTCCACTTTTTCTCCGAGCAGGACAAGGAGATCAAGTCGGTGTTCTTCGGCTCGGCCAATACCTTCGAGTACTTTGATCTCAATGGCCGTTACGATGGCGATCCCGACTACTACACCAACAAACGTCCCTGGTGGCAGGAAGCGATAGACAAAAATGGTTTGTTTGTCGGCGACCCGGCAGTGGATGCCAACGACGGCTCAATCTCGGCCACGGTCAAGACTGTAGTCAAGGATGCCAATGGTCGCCTGATAGGCATAGGCGGTATGGATATTCTCATCGATACCATAGGTAAAAACCTGCTGGCGCCAATCAAATACCGGGGCGAAGGCCAGGCGTTTTTGATGACGGAGCAGGGAAAGCTGGTTTACTTCCCGGGTTTTAACCAGGGGTTTCCCGCCGGCTCTGATGCGGCCGTTATTGACAATCTCAGCGGCGACAATCAGGGTTTTAGTGAACTGAAACGTGAAATGCAAACCCGGGATGCCGGTATTGCCGAAGTCACTTATCAGGGAGAGTTGCAGCGGGTGAGCTACATTGCCATTCGCGGTGACTATCCCAAAGTGCGCTGGTATTTGGGGTTCATGTTGCCCAATGAAGTGTTTCAGGCACCTGTGAAGCAAAGCCTTTGGCAAACCAGCTTGGTCTCAGTGGGGATTATTTTACTGGTGGCGTTAACCGTTTTCCTGATGATGTTGCCGTTTCGGCGTAATCTCAATAGCCTGCTGCACACCATGGAAGATATCGCCGAGGGTGAGGGCGACTTGTCACGCCGGATTGAAATCAACCGCGCCGATGAACTTGGGCGTCTCGGCGCCGCATTCAACCGTTTCGCCGCCAAGGTGCAGAGTCTGTTGCTGGAAACCCGTGAGCTCAGTGGTCGGGTGGATAATGGGGTTGCCGCCGCGGCTGAAGTGTGTGACAACGCACTGGCCTCTGTCAGCGCCCAGAAACAGGAAATTGCCTCAGTGGCCACAGCCGCTACCGAAATGGCCCACACAAGCCAGGAGATGGCGACCAGCGCCCAACGAGCCGCCGAGTTTGCCGAGACGGCGCTGTTGCAGTCAAGAAACGGCGCAGATGTGGTGCAGCAGGCCAGTCAGGGAATGCACTCACTTTCTACTCAGGTCAACCAGGCTGCGGGGGTTATTCGGGCGCTCAGAAGCAGCTCAGAGGAGATAGGCGAGGTGCTCAGTGTGATCCGCGCCATTGCCGAGCAAACCAATCTGCTGGCACTCAACGCCGCCATTGAAGCGGCCCGCGCCGGCGAGCAGGGAAGGGGCTTTGCGGTTGTGGCCGATGAGGTGCGCACCCTGGCATCCCGCACTCAGGACTCCACGACCAATATTCAGGGCATTATCCAGACTCTGCAGCAACAGGCACAACAAGCCGAACAGGTGATGGAAGCCGGAGTCAGGGAGGCCAACCAGGGCCAAAGCCTGACTCTGGAAGTGGAGCGGGCACTGACAGAAATAACCGCGGCAGTGGATGCCATCCAGCTGCAAACCATGGAGATCACTGCGGCGATAGGCCAGCAGGCTGTGGTGGCCGAAGAAGTGGCCTGCAACATTGAAAATGTTCGTGGCCGCTCCGATGAATCCCTGAGCGCCAGCGAAGAGCTGTCACATCAGATACAGGCATTCCAACAGTTGGCCACGGCTCTGGGGCTTAACATAGGTCAGTTCCGCATCGATTAAGACGAGCTTTAAATCCATTAAGGAGAGCTTTGGCTCTCCTTTTTTGCTCTCGATTGATCTGCTTTTTCGTTATCCTGGCTTGTTAACTGTGTTTTTATACAGTACTCTGTTTGTGTCCGGCTCGACCGAGCCCTTTGAGATCCGGAAAGCAAGCTTGAGAAAGATCATACATATCGACATGGACTGCTATTTTGCCGCGGTGGAGATGCGTGATTTTCCAGAATATCGTGGCCGACCTCTGGCCGTCGGCGGCAGCAGTGACAGACGCGGGGTGATAAGCACCTGCAATTATGAGGCGCGTAAATTTGGCGTTCGCTCTGCCATGGCCTCGGCCTATGCGTTAAAGCTTTGCCCGGATCTGCTGCTGATCCCCGGGCGCATGTCTGTTTATAAGGAAGTCTCGGCAGAGATACGGGCCATCTTCGCCCGCTATACCTCACTGATTGAACCTCTGTCGCTGGATGAAGCCTACCTGGATGTATCCGATAGCTCACTATACCAAGGCTCGGCCACCCTCATTGCCGAGGCTATTCGCGCCGATATCCTGGCGGAAACCGGCCTGACGGCCTCGGCAGGTATCGCCCCGGTCAAGTTTCTCGCCAAGGTGGCATCGGATCTCAACAAGCCCAACGGCCAGTATGTGGTCACGCCACAGGCACTGCCCGAGTTTGTAAAAAACCTGCCGCTTATCAAGATCCCCGGCGTCGGTAAGGTCACCGCCCAGAAGCTGGCCGATATGGGGCTGCATACCTGCGCGGATGTGCAAAAGGTGCCGCTGACCAAGTTACAACAGCGGTTTGGAAAGTTTGGTACCTTGCTTTATGAAAGGGCTCAGGGGATAGACGAGCGTGAACTGACCATCAACCGAGAGCGCAAGTCTGTTGGGGTAGAAACCACGCTGGCAGAGGATATTCATACCCTGGCCCAGTGTCGCCAGGTAATGCCACAGTTGGTGCAGGAGTTGGCCCGCCGTCTGGAGCGCGGAGCCAAAGACAGGCAAATTCATAAGCTGGTGGTCAAACTCAAGTTCAGTGACTTTAAACAGACCACTATAGAAACCCGCTCGAGTGAGTTATCTGTGCGCCTGCTGGATGACTTGCTGACCCAGGCATTGCAAAGAGCTAACGGCCGAGGCATCCGTCTGCTGGGGGTGGCTGCCGGGCTGGTCAGCCAGGATGATAGCCACTCACCGGCAGAGGAAGCTCTGCAGCAGTTGGATCTGGCTTTCTAATCCCCAATTGATGGTTTGCACTCAGCGAGGGGATAAACAAGCTCCATTTCTGTTCCATATGGGCTCTTTATAGCAGGTTTTCAGCGTATTCCGACTCACAAGCATAGCTGGCGATACCTTGCCACTGTCGCAGTGTAAGTCTTACTGTATATACGTAATTATAAGCTCGATACAAGCTTTCTGTTGAATTTCTGCGAATTTCAAATTCTAAAAAACCAAAATCTATTTTTAATAGATTTCTATATTAGAGTGAATGGGCTCTACTTAGTTACGTTTTGAGATCTTTGTAATAAGTTTTAAATCGATTTGATGTGGTGATGGTTTTATAAGAAGCATTTAACTTGCTTGATGGGAAATATTCTTTGAATTTTCGCTTTTTCTTGGTGAGTGTTTCTGTTTGTATCCTTCTTAACTCTTTGAGCTTTCTGAGTAACACCTGAAGATTGGTAATGTAAAAGTTAATTATTTTAATGTTTAGTTTTTTGTGGTAGGTTGTTTGGATAACAAAAAGTTTGCTTTAAGTTGGCTTAACCCGTTTTTTTTGGGACTATTGATAATAATTAAAACATGGAGTGTTTTATATGAAGTACGGGCTCCCCATTTCCCTTTTTTTGCTCTCTATTGCTACCCAAAACAATGTATTTGCTTCATCCAGCGTCCCTTTAAGTGGCTCTTTTCGGGTTAGTGAGCAAGGTGCGGCAACATATACCATCCCCATAGATACACCCGCAGCCAGAGGCAAGTTAAAGCCCGCCGTAGAGCTGAGTTATTCATCAGGTGGCGGAGAAACCATTATGGGATTGGGGTGGGGGCTTCAAGGGCTTTCCGCCATCAGCCGCTGCCCAAAAACCATTGAACAGGATGGCTATTTACAAGGTGTAGAGCTTACCAACAAGGACAGTTACTGCCTTGACGGTGCTCGTCTGGTTTTAACCGCCGGAACCCATAGTCTAAATGGCGCCGAGTACCGTAAGGAGCTGGATGATGCCTCTGTGGTGACTGTGATTGGCCAGGCGCCTGGCGGCGGTCCAGCGGCCTTCAAGGTTGAAACCAAATCGGGAGACACCTATTTCTATGGCGATGTGGATGAGGTTTCCGGGAAGCAGTTTCTGGATGTGAATGGCACCTCATCATCCGGAGATGGTTATCGGTCCGTATCTCAAAACAACAGTGATGTGATTTATCATTGGAGTCTGAAGGCCATTGAGGACTCCGTAGGTAACTACATTAGTTATCACTATGAAAACACCGCTGGTGAGCAATACCTGAAAAGCATCGATTATGCCGGGCACAGCAATGGTGAGGCTCCCTATAATCAGGTCAGATTTATCTATACCCCCCTCAGTTACCCTAAGTATGGTTATTCCTATGGCACCTCTGTTGCGATAAAGCAGCAACTGCAAAAGATTGAGGTGAGGCTGGATGACGAAGTCGACAAAACCTATTACCTGACGTATCACAAGGCGACTTCCAGTGATAAGCATGATTACCTTGAGCAGGTTAAAGCCTGTATTGGTCAAACCCAAACCGACTGCAGTACACCGATAACCTTTGAGTGGGACAGACAGGCGAGTGCGTCTGCTGGCCCTGCTTATCAGCCCTTTTCCGGCAGACGGGCGTTGAGTATTCCGTCCGGTAACAACGACACCGCCAAGTTTTTTGATATGGACGGTGACGGTTTATCAGATATCGTTTATGTACGGGACGGGCGTTGGTACAAGCGTGGTATTCAGTCGGGTATTGAACAGGCGATGGCCTCGACCGGTGCCGGTAAGGCGGCTTATGCCCAAACTATAGACTATGATGGTGATGGCCAGCGAGACTTGCTGGTGGCCAACAGTGAAACCGCCAATTGGCAAATTCTGTCCTTTAAACCCTCCAGCTATCAGCACACAGTGTGTGAGCCTAATGGCGGCGGTACTCAACTATGTGAGGATATTGAGCGTGTGGTGAATTACACGCTCAAGGATTTGGGGCTTAAGGCTATCGGGCTTGAAGGTAAGGCGCTGGTTGCCGATGTCAATGGTGATGCATTGGAGGACATCATCTTCATTGATGGTGGCGCCATCAAGTGGTATCGCAACTTGGGAAATGGAAGTTTTGCTGCGGCGCAAAGTCTTTATAGCTTCCCCAGTACTGAAGTTGGGCACAACACCAGCGTTCACCAGTGGCATTCCAGTCGAGGTTTTGGCAGCTCCTTTATGGATATCAACGGTGATGGACTCACCGACTTTATGTTGGAGGTTAGAGAGCGGGAAGCTGTGTGTATCTCCGGTAGCGGCAAAGTGATTTCTGGTGTGACCGAAAACGAATGCCGGATGGACATCAGAGGTACTTGGTCTGTCAGTGATTACGAGTATTGGAACCTTTATGTCTCTACTGGCTCCAGTTATCGCCGGCATCAAAAAATCTATCGTGGGCAGCACAATTACCTCAATATCGCCAATACCTTACGCAGTGCCGATTTCAATGGTGATGGCTTGTCGGATATTGCCTATGTCCATAATAATAAATGGTTTATTCAACTGTCAGATGGCAATGGTTTCTTGCCTCGAATCGATACGGGCATTACCACTTCCGATGCTCAGAAGTACAAAACCTATTTTATCGATATCGTGGGTGATGGTAGAGCCGAAATAGTGGTTCAGCATACCTCGTCTCAGGCGTTGGTGTATCACTCCAACCCCGAGTTAACTTCATGGACCACTTATGGCGCAATCAATGACCTGTCCGATCAACCATTGAATTTCGCGGATATTGATGGTCGTGGAAAGCTGGATATTGTCTATTTTCGAGACGGTCAATGGCAAAGGTTAACCCATAAGAGCCATGCATATCACAATACCATCAAGGGGATTACCGACGGATTTGGAGTCAAGACCAGGGTGACTTACGCGCCGCTGACGGAAAAGTCTGCTGGCGAATACAGTGTCTATAAGACTCAGGTATCCAGTTATCTGGACAACAGTCGTAACTTCTCCCTTATTCCGCCGCAAAAAGTCGTCAAGCAAGTTGCCACCGAAACCGGGGATGGCAGCCAGGTTTCCGTTAACTATGAGTATGGCGGCTTGCTGATAAACCGTTTGGGGCGTGGCCCGGCCGGGTTTGAGTTATTACGCACCATAGACAATCAGACTCAGGTGGTGACCGAGACTATCTATCATCAGTTGTTCCCGCAAATAGGTTTGCCCCTGGCAACCAAACAAACCTATCAGGGAAAAACATTGTACTCGGCAATCAATGAATACAGCTTTCAGCGAGGCAATGACGGCATTTATCGCCGGGTTGAAGAAAACGTAGTGGAGCGCACCTCGCAATATGGCAGCGATGGGGTGGTAAGGGAGTTAACGCAGACAAACACCCAGACTCAGTTCGACGACTGGGGAAATGCCATTGCCATTAAAGTGGATGTAACTGACCTTGAAGCCACTCAATTGGTTTCAAGGGTCGAGACGGTTAACCAGTATGACGGTCATGGTGGCGGCGAAGCCAAGGGGCGACTGAGTCATACCAGGGTGACTAAATCACGCTTTAATCAGCGAGAGCAGGTTCAGGCGATAGTGACCGAGAGCGCATTCAGCTATTACGATAACGGTTTGCTGATGAACTCAACGGTATCGCCAAATGACAATCGCTACAAATTGACTACCGGCAAAACCTATGACATTTACGGCAACACCCTGACCGAGCGGGTCACCGGAGGCGTAGATGCCGCCGGCAACACCCAGCAGTCGAGACAGATGAGCTATTTATTCGATGCCAGAGGGCGTCTGCTCAAGACAGTGACCAACGCGGCAGGCGACAGCAGCACCTATACCTACAATGGTCAGTCGGCAGACCAGGTAACGGGTAAAATCACTCAAATTACCGTGACTGATGCCAATGGTCGCAAACTGACCAAAGACCATGACAAGTGGGGAAGGCTGGTGCGGGAAGTCACTCCGGATGGTGTTCCAACAAGCTATCAGTATGCCACCTGTGATGCCGGGTGTTCACCTCTCAGTCATGGCCATTTGGTTACCACCAAGACCAAGGCCGGTGCGCCTCAATCCAAAGTCATCACAGATAAATATGGCCGTGAAGTCGGTAAGCAGAAGCAGGGTTTTGATGGGCAATGGATTGTTACTGCAACTAGCTACGATGCGCAGGGAAGGCCTGTCAGACAATATGAACCCGCTTTTGCCGGTATCAGTGCCTATTACACCGAAATAGAGTACGACCACTTTGGTCGGGTCATCAACCAAACCAATCCCAACGGCGGCGTTTCCAGTATTCAATATCTGGGATTTGAGACGCTGACGATAGACCCCAATGGCAAGCAAAAGCGTGCTATCTCCAATGCCATGGGTGAGCAATTTAAAGTTGTTGATGATATCGGCAACGAACTGGAGTTTGTCTATGATGCCAGTGGCAAGCTGGTGAAAAGTTTTATCACCTCAGCCTCGGGACAAGAGCTGCTGCGCACCGAGGCAAGCTATGATGCCTACGGCCGCAAAATCAGCACCAAGGACATTGATAAGGGACAGTGGCGCTACACTTATAACGCCTTTGGCGAAATGCTGTCACAGACCAATGGTAAATCCCAATCCAGCTTTATCTACTATGACATTCTAGGGCGTAAAGTCAGGCAAACTGAGCCAGATGGCACCTCTTGCTGGACCTATGGTAACAAAGGCAGCAAAACTGCCGGTTTACTTATTACGGAAACCCGTTTCGACACAGTTGTGTCCAATTGCTCTCAAACCGGCTGGGTACACAGCAAGCAGAGCGGGTATGACAGTGCCGGCCGGTTGGCCAGCAGCAAGACAAGCATAGCAGGTAGTAGCTATGAGCATCGCTTTAGCTATGACAGCCATGGCAGAGCGGCGACTCAGACATACCCCAATAACTTGCTGACGGTTGTCAACCACTACAACGCTCAGGGATACCTTTTCAAGCGTACCGACCAACAAACAGGTAAGGCATATCAAACTATCACCGAAATGAATGCCCGAGGTCAGGTGGAGCAGGTGCGTTATGGTAATGGTGCCCAGGAATCAACCGTTTTTGATGCAACCACTGGCTGGGTTAGCGGTATCAATTTGACCACTGCGGGAGTAACAGCCCATCAGCTTGACTATCGCTTTGATACTGTAGGTAACCTGGAGTACCGTCAGCACAGCCTGTCTTCGGCTCCGGCCACATTCAGCGAAAACTATCACTATGATGATTTGTATCGCCTGTATGAACGTACCGTCAGCATCCACTCCGGTGGTACGAGTCTGCCATCAGACTTTAAAGCCACCCATGAGATGCAATATGACGATTTGGGCAATATCACCTTTAAAACCGGTGTTGGTGATTACCGCTACGATAGCACCAACCCCTATCGTCTGGCCTCCATTGCCAACACAAGTACAATTGCGGCCAGTAAATCCTGCCCGGCAGGTTATGCTTTCAACAGCAGCAAAACCAGTTGCCTCAAAACGGAGACAAGAGCGGCCACTGCGGTATGCCCTGTCGGCTATAGCTGGAATGGCAGCAACTGCCAGAAAGCCATCTCAACGCCTGCGACTCCTGTTTGTCAGGCAGGTTATTCCTGGAGTGGTAGTCAATGCCTTAAAACAGTATCCAGTCCGGCAACCGCCGTTTGTGCTGCGGGTTACAACTGGAATGGCAGTTCCTGCCAGAAGACTGTGACATCACAGGCAACCGCAACCTGCTCAGCCGGATACACCTACAACAGCACTGCTAAACGCTGTGAGAAGAAGGTGGTTTCCAGTGCTGCCAAGACTTGTCCGGCTGGTTATAGCTATTCCAGTGCACAAGATAAGTGTACTCAAACCAGTACTACCTGGGCTAAATGGGTATGTACGGGAAGTGGTGGAGGAGGTAGAGACCCCAAGAGTACTATCCCTGAGTTCAGTACCCGTGCCCAAGTCTGTGATTGGAAATGCCCTTCGGGTTATAACAATGTGTGGCCTGGTGGAGAGCAGTGTAAGAAAACAGAGCTGGCGAATTATACCTATACCTGTCCAACAGGAAGTACGCTTTCAGGCTCCAGCTGCACCAAATTGCAAACCCAGAGTAATGGCTGGTCATGTCCCGCAGGCAGTACCCTGTCCGGCAGTAGCTGCAACAAAGTAGTGACCCAAAACAACACTTGGTCATGCCCGGCCGGCAGTACCTTATCGGGTAGTGTCTGTAACAAGAATTATACTGCAGCGCCTAGCTGGTCCTGTCCTGCTGGAACTGCGCTGTCAGGAACCAACTGCACAGGTACCCAGACAGCCAGCCCCAGTAGTTGGAGTTGCCCAAGTGGTTGGTCGGTTTCCGGTAGCAGTTGTCGCCGTCAGCTCAGTGCCGCAGTGATCTATTCCTGTCCGGCCAATGGTGTGCTCAATGGTTCAAGTTGCCTGATATCCGATGGGCCATCACATACCATGACCTATGACAATAATGGCAATATCACCCAGGATGGCAGTCGCCGTTTCACTTACAGTTCTTACGATTTGGTCACCAACATTACTCAAGGTGGGGAATCAACCCGCTTTAAGTATGATGCCAACCGGCAACGCTTCGAGCGTTACGACGTTAAAGTTGAAGCGGGAGTGACAAGCTATCTCACCACCTTATATGTCGGGGGGTATGAGAAAGTCACCCGTAGCGGCGGCAACAAACCGGCACTCACCGAGCAAAAATTGTATGTCGGCAATTTGGTGATAACCAAGCGTAGTAATAACACTGTTGACGAGTTTTACCTGCACAAAGATCATCAAGGCTCAACCACGACGATTACCAATAAGTCCGGTAATGTGGTGCAGCAGTTTACCTATGACCCTTGGGGTAAACAAACCGCCGCCTATAGCCATTCACTGTTGAATGATTATATCGCGCCAGCTGCATCCAAAGGTTATACCGGGCATGAAGGTATAGATAACCTGAATCTTATCCATATGAATGGGCGTATCTATGACCCCACCATAGGACGTTTCTTGCAGGCCGATCCGCATATCCAAGCGCCAACCAATACACAAAGCTATAACCGTTATAGTTATGTTTTGAATAACCCGATGAGTTATTCCGATCCGAGTGGGTTCTTCTTCGATAAACTCTGGAAGGCAATTAAACCTTTTATTGGGGCAATTGTTGTTGCTGTTGCGTCTATATATTGCCCTGCTTGTGGAGCCTACTTTGCTGGGTCTTGGTATGGCGCTGCCACAGCCGGGGCTATTGCCGGTGCTGTAAATTCAGGGGTTAACGGGGGAAATGTTCTAACGGGGGCGCTAAGGGGAGCTTTAAGTGGTGCTGCTTTTTATGGCGTAGGGAATGCTTTTGAAGGAGTTAATACCTCTTTGGGGTCGGCAGGATACTTTGGAAAAGTTGCTGCTCATGGACTAACCGGCGGAGTTATGAATGTTTTACAGGGAGGAAAGTTCGGTCATGGATTTATGGCGGCAGGGGTAACGCAATCATTTGCAAACAGTATTGACCGTCTAAATGGGCGAAGTGGGTACTTTAAACGGATTATTGCTTCTGCAGTTGTTGGGGGGACTGCTTCAAAAATAACAGGTGGTAAATTTGCTAACGGAGCACTCACTGGAGCGTTTTCGAGAATTTTTAATGAGGAAATGCATCCTAGAGAGGGCTCTCCTATAACAGATGAACAAATGGAATTAGCCAAAAATGGTAAATATAAGGAATTTTGGCGTTCTAGGTATGATGATGGAGACCCCGTTGCTAAAACAGCTTTGACTGGGTGGGGGGATGCTGATTATGTGGGAGCAGGTATATTAGAAAGACTGGCTGCGGCACATACATGGTCTGATTTAGAAGGTTATATTCAAGGTAATGACTTGAGTGTTACTATGGAACAAATTGGAGCTGAGCTAGCTTTGGCTCACGCTCAGGCTGTTATGGGGGATACTAGAAGTATAGCTAATTTACTGAGTCCTCAACAGGTAACAGACTATCACCATGCCGTATTTACAAATCATGGGATTCCTGCACATATATTTGGTGGAACTCATGCGATACCGGGGGCTTATGTCCCATCTGCAATGGGTTGGAGTCCAGTAATGTTTGAAGCAAATACATACAGTAGTATGTGGTGCCAAGGATGTGATCAATGAGAAATACAATAAATGTGCTTTATCGTAAAATCGCACTGGTAATTCTGTTACTTTTTCTTGCTGGCTGTGAAACTGAAGAGATTAAGTCTATGGATATATTAGAAGTTAAAATAGCGGGTACAAAACTTTTTATTCCTAAAAGTTATGTTTTAAGTGATCTTCCTACATCAATTGTAGCGGATGAAAATCTTGATTCACAGAGTGAACAATTATCTCTTAAAGTACCTCTTTTCGAGTTTAATGTTGAATCAAAAGGTGACTCATCATTGTTGGGTAATGCGATATTGCTTATTGGGAATGTAGTGGATGAGGGGCCTTCAAAAGATATTGATGATGCTAAGAGTCAGCTTGGTTTATATAAGGGGGCGATAATAGAAAAAGACTCTTATTTAGGATTGTATAGAGTTTATCCGAAATCTGGGTACCCTAAGCTATGGCATTACTTTAAGGCCGATACCGACTCTATCGATGAATCAGATGAATGGTTTGGTAGTTGCACTGTCGGGCCATTAGAAGATGAAAAATATGATTTAAGTAATGTAAAATGTACAGCAGTTACTAGTTATAAAGATGTGTCAATTAAGTACACAACAAACGCCAAATATTTTTTGGCTGATTTCAAATTGAAACAAGCTATTATAAGTACATTCAAAAGGTGGGACGAAGCAAGTGTACATTAATTTGGCGTTGGATGATCTCCTCATAATTCGGGCCTCCCAGAGGTGTTAACCTGTTTAAGAAATTCACCCCAAGCCCAGCGAAAATGCGATTCTTTGATTGAGTATTCCGGACGTCGTCTCACTTCTTTGCCGAGCCGGAGCACAGATAGCACGTTTCTGTCACGTATCGTATTGGCTTGAAACCTCCGCTGCCATCCCAGATGCCTGGCAGCCAGATCGATGCACCAAAGCAGGATTTCTGCCAAAGTGAAAACAAGTGAAAACAGTGAAAACAGGACAGCCAGATCTTTTTGATGTTTCGCACAGCCTTGACTAGGCTTTGAAATACCCATCAAAGCTCAGTCAAGGTTGGTTATGACCACAGCCCGTCGCCAGTTGATAGATGCTGAAAGTACGCCCTTTTACCACGTGATTAACCGTTGCGCCCGAAGGGCGTTTTTGTGTGGTGAAGATGCACTGTCGGGGCGCAGTTACGAACATAGGCGTGGCTGGATAGTGGATAAAATCAGGCAGTTGTCGTCAATATTCTGCATCGACGTTTGCGCTTATGCGGTCATGAGTAATCACTACCATTTGGTGCTCAAAATCGACCTTGCTACGCAACAATCGTTGTCGCCATTTGAAGTCATTGAGCGTTGGACAGGGCTCTTTAGTGGCAATCCTGTGGCGGCAAAGTTCCTCAAGGGCGATAGTCTCTCAGAAGGTGAGCGAATACTGTTGGATACACTACCCAATAAGGTGTTATAGTCATGCGCTTCTTGTTACTAATTGTTGTTCTTTTGAATCAATTTGCTTGTGTGGCAATTGAAAGCAAGTCAACTTCAGATTTTTTTACGCCATTGATTTTTTCTTGCTTAAATGCATATGCAGCAAGTGGTGATGGGAAGGATATAGAAGAAGTTGATCGTGTATATGTAGTTTATGTTGATAGTGATGAATTTGTAGATGTATTTTTCTCGCATGGAGATACAGGTTCATTTGAAGATAGAAAAGATGATTATAAAGGTATTTTGTCTTGTAGCGGTGTTTTAGATGATGGGTTCAATATTTATCGGCTTCGCAATCCTCATATGTCGGAATATTTTATTGATACACGGGGTGTAGGTAATGGTGTCATCAATGTTGACACTTGTGGAGTCGCTAAGGAGCGCATGTATTTTTTTGAGTCTGGAAAAGTATTCTACCAAGGTGAGAAAATTTTTGATTGCCATTGAAAAATGAAGATACTTAACCTTAATGGCGAATAAAATGGAAAGGAATAAAAATGAGGATACCTAACTTTAATATCGCGTTAGTTAGCCTCCGACTATTGATACAGCGTCTTTACACTTAATGTAGACACCAATTTCGTCTGGATTATGTGGCATTAGCTCACCACAACTAAACAGTAATCCAATGATGATTAAGGGGTATTTTAGAGGTTCCTGGTATTTTATGGTGATAATCTTGAGTTTTGGACATCACTAGCGGCGTTTTTTGGCACCTTTAACGCGGGTTATCATACTCTATAAAAAGGATTATTTTCGTTTGTCTAGCTTTACCGTTAGTTTGGTGATGCATTTGTCCGAATCATTCGTCCAGCCTTGTTTTAAAGCCTTCTCTGTAAGTTCAAGAGCACTTTCAAGCTCCCCTTCCTTTTCAAGAATTATCGCCAGTTGTTTATAGCCAAGATGAGAAGGCATCATTTGCGGAGTGTCATAGCCAACAGGTGTATGGCCTAACAGTTCCTCAAATTTCTTCATGTTCATGCCATGTGGTTTAGGCGGCTTTTTGAAAGCACTCGCAGCTTGGCGTGAAATGGATATTTGTAGCAAACAAAGCTCTTTTGCTTTGTTGTAGTGCGCTGGATTCTGTCGAAGGCGGTAGTGATGTTTAATTAAGCCAGTTAGTGCTAAATGAATGTCTTTGTAATTTTTCCTTGGCTGGCTAAGAGCCTCTTTAACTGCTTGCTCGGTTTTGTCCCTAATGATGTCTTTAGCATCATCTTTAGCTACACATGCCAACACATCCAGAAAACAGCACTTATCTGTTTCACAATACGATTTGCCAACCAGCTTTGCATAGAGATAACGTGCGCCAGACGGGTAACCCATTGGCTGATAGTCGCGTGAGATTTGGTCACGTTGAGCAGGCGTTAGTGCTGTGTTCCACCACTCTTTTAGTTCGTACTTATCGAGAATATCCATATTCGGTTTTACAGTTGGTGACGAGTAGTCAACTATAAGGCATTTATCGATGGGAAGAGAGGAAAGGATAGTGATAAAGGCTATATCCCAGAAACAACAAAGGCTTAGCTAAATTGAGTTAGCTAAGCCTTCGAAAAAGTGGTGGCCCCTCCCAGACTCGAACTGGGGACCTAACGATTATGAGTCGTGTGCTCTAACCAACTGAGCTAAGGGGCCAGCTTAAGGTAATCGTCATCACCAGAAGCGGGACAGAGTATACGAAGTTTAATCGTGCTTGTCACCCGTGTTTTGCGCATTATTGATGTCATTGCTTTCAAGTGGTTATCTGTTAATCAGACTCGAGGCATAACGACAATAAAAAACCCCGCGTAGCGGGGTTTTTGTACAAAAGCTTGCTTACTCGTCCAGGAAGGACTTGAGGATTTCCGAGCGGCTCGGGTGACGCAGCTTACGCAGTGCCTTGGCCTCAATCTGACGAATACGTTCACGGGTAACGTCGAACTGCTTGCCCACTTCTTCCAGGGTGTGGTCAGTGTTCATGTCGATACCAAAACGCATTCTGAGGACCTTGGCTTCACGGGCTGTCAGGCCTGCCAGCACTTCATGAGTGGCACTCTTGAGACTTTCGCTGGTGGCGCTGTCCAGTGGCAACTCGAGGGTAGTATCCTCGATGAAATCCCCCAGATGCGAATCTTCGTCGTCCCCGATAGGGGTCTCCATGGAGATAGGCTCTTTGGCGATTTTCAGCACTTTGCGGATCTTGTCTTCCGGCATCATCATCCGCTCGGCCAGCTCTTCCGGAGAAGGCTCGCGTCCCATTTCCTGCAGCATCTGCCGCGAGATACGGTTGAGCTTGTTGATGGTCTCTATCATGTGTACTGGGATACGTATGGTACGGGCCTGGTCCGCGATGGAGCGGGTAATGGCCTGACGGATCCACCAAGTAGCATAGGTAGAGAACTTATATCCACGACGGTATTCAAACTTGTCTACAGCCTTCATCAGGCCTATGTTGCCTTCCTGGATAAGATCCAGGAACTGCAAACCACGGTTGGTGTATTTCTTGGCGATAGAAATAACCAGACGTAAGTTGGCTTCAACCATTTCCTTCTTGGCACGGCGAGCCTTGGCTTCACCTATGCTCATGCGGCGGTTGATGTCTTTGATTGAGGCGATAGACAGGCCGGTTTCGGCTTCGATGGCTTCCAGCTTGGCGCGGCAACGCAGCACGTCTTCCTCGACCATTTTCAGGCCTTCGGCGTATGGCTTGCCGGAGTTCATCTCGGCGTTGAACCAGCTGATATCTGTTTCGTTGCCGGTGAAGAGCTTAACAAAGTTCTTCTTCGGCATTTTGGCCTGTTCAACACAAAGCTTGAGGATCAGGCGTTCCTGAACCCGCACTTTGTCCATCATGCTGCGCATGCTCTTGACCAGACGGTCAAACTGCTTGGGCACCAGACGGAACTCTTTAAAAATTTCGCCGATGTGGAACAGAGCCGCGACTGACTCGGGGTGATCGCGCCCCTTGAGTTCGATGAGCTTCAGTGAGTTCTCATAGACGGCACGTAGTTGGCCGAAACGCTCACGGGCTTCTTCCGGATCCGGGCCTTTGGAGCCTTCATCCTCGGAATCGCTGTCGTCATCTTCGTCATCGTCGTCCATATCATCTTCATCATCCAGATCATCATCGGACAATTCAGAACCAATATGGGTGGCGCTTGGGCCTACATCGTCTTCGTCGGGATTGACAAATCCAGAGATAATGTCGGACAGGCGGATCTCTTCGGCCTCGAACTGATCAAACTGTTCGAGGATCATGGCGATCGCCTGTGGGTACTCGGCGACTGAGCTCTGTACCGTGTTGATGCCTTCTTCGATACGCTTGGCGATCTGAATTTCGCCTTCGCGGGTCAGCAGTTCCACTGTGCCCATTTCGCGCATATACATACGCACTGGGTCTGTGGTGCGGCCCAGCTCGCTCTCAACTGAGGCCAGGGCGGCGGCGGCTTCCTCGGCGGCATCTTCATCCGTGCTGTCTTCCGACATCATAATGTCATCGACATCCGGTGCTTCTTCAAACACTCGGATACCCATGTCATTTATCATCTGGATAATATCTTCGATCTGGTCGGAATCGACCATATCTGCAGGCAAGTGGTCATTCACTTCTGCATAGGTTAGGTAACCTTGCTCTTTGCCTTTGGCGAGCAACAGTTTAAGTTGCGACTGCGGAGTTTGATCCATAGATATCATCCAAGTTGGGTAACTGTTACAACGATGGGCAGCGGCCTTGGGCTCTTGCCGCACAAATCGTCAATTATAGCCATGTGCGCATCCCTGTGCTAGTCCGGCGACCGGACCCATAAATTGAGAGAGCTCATTGGCGGCTTTTCATGGCCGCGATTAGCTTCTTAAGCTGTATTTTCTCTTCTTTAGTATGGGTCTGTTTCAGACTTAATTCCTGATAGCGCTGCTCAATGTATTGATTATTCAGCCATACCAGGGATTTTTTGAACTCTTGCTCCAGGTTTTCATCCGCCACTTGATGCTCCCATTGGGCCAGTTTTCTCAGGGCGGAAAATTCGTCCGTATCCCTGAATTGCTCAAGTAGTTGTGCGCTGTTCATCTTCTGGGCGCGAGTCAAATCCAGTAATTCGACCAGCAAGTCTATGCCAGCCATCTGTAAATGCTTGAGAGCCGGTTGGGGGATCAAATTCAGCCCCAACTGTGGGTGTTGTACCAGCAAGGCGACGGCGAGTCGCAGCGGTGTACCCCGGCCCTTAAGCGCTTTATGCCGGGCGGGGGCAACCCCTTGGGGGCCCTTGAATCCCAGCTTTTTCTTCAGATCATCTGCGCTGTTCATGCCGAGCCTGTGTGACAGGTCTTCGAGCAACAGATTTTGCAGCACTGTGTCTTGAATCTTTTCAATCAGGGCTATGGCCTGCTTCGCCAGGTTGCCCTTGTCTGTCCCGTATTTAGTGGTCAGGGTATCGAACAGAAACCCTGTCAGTGTTTGCGCTTCATCTATCAAAGCTTCGAAGGCTTCTTTGCCTGTCTTGCGCACCATGGAGTCGGGATCTTCCCCCTGGGGCAAAAACATAAAGCGCACTGTATCGCCGGGCTTCAGCAGTGGCAGGGCTGTTTCCAGTGCGCGCCAAGCGGCTTCTTTACCGGCGTTATCGCCGTCGTAGCAGCAAACCACCTCTTTGGCGCTGCGCAGCAACAACTGAAACTGTTCGGCCGTTGTCGAGGTGCCCAGAGAGGCTACCGCATAATCGACCCCAAATTGAGCCAACGCCACCACGTCCATATAACCTTCGACAATCAGCACTTGCCGGGGTTCTCTGTGGGCCTGCTTCAGCTCATACAGACCGTAAAGCTCATTACCCTTATGAAATATGGGCGTTTCCGGAGAATTCAAGTACTTGGGGGTACCATCTCCCAACACCCTGCCACCAAAGGCAATCACCCGGCCGCGCCTATCGCGGATCGGGAACATCAATCTGTCACGGAAGCGGTCATAACGCTTGCCGTTGTCGTTGCTGATGATCATCCCTGCAGTCAGCAGCTTGTCCTGCGACTCTTGTTGCGAGCGGTAACGGCTCAGTAAACCGTCCCAGCCGTCGGGGGCGAACCCAATGCCGAAGCGCTCGACAACCTGGTCCGATAACCCTCGAAAGGCCAGATAGTCCAACACCTTCTGTTTGTCCTGGTGTTGCCTGAGCTGGCTTTGATAAAACCTGTTGGCCTCTTCCATCAACTGGTAGAGATCGCGGCTGAGCCCTTCGTCACGACGACGGTTGGGATTGTTCTCCCGCGGCACTTCCAGCCCCAGTTGGCTTGCCAGCTCCTCAATGGCATCGAGGAACTCGAGACGGTCATACTCCATGATGAAGTCAATGGCATTGCCATGGGCACCACAGCCGAAGCAGTGGTAAAACTGTTTGTCTCTGCTGACGGTGAAAGAGGGTGATTTTTCACTGTGGAAAGGGCAACAGGCAGAATAATTCTTACCCGCTTTTTTAAGGGGTACCTTGTGATCGATAAGATCAACTATGTCTGTGCGAGCAATCAGCTCATTGATAAAATCACGAGGTATAGCCATCAGACTGAGTCATGCACCCTTGACCGATGTAAACAAACAAGCCGCGCAGAAGCACGGCTTGTTCATACGTGGAAACCCGCTTATTGCAGTTTGGCACGGATCTGGGCACTGATGGCACCCATGTCTGCACGACCCTGAACTTTGGATTTCAACGCTCCCATTACTTTGCCCATATCCGCCATGGTGCTGGCACCGCTATCTTGGATAGCGGCATCAATCAGCGCAGCGATTTCGCTTTCGCTCAGAGGCTGGGGCAGAAAAGTTTCAATAACTTGAATCTCTGCTGCTTCGGCTTCTGCCAACTCCGGACGACCTGCTGCCTCATATTGGGCAATGGCATCACGGCGTTGTTTCACCATTTTGGTCAAGACAGCTATTATCTGCTCATCATTCAGAGTTTCGCGGGTGTCCACTTCAATCTGTTTGATGGCAGCTAATGCCATACGAATCGTACCAAGGCGGACCTTCTCTTTGGCCACCAAGGCTTGTTTCATTTGGTCTTTTAGCTTATCTATCAGGCTCATAAGGAATTAGTATAAACGTACGCGACGTGCGTTTTCGCGAGAAAGCTTCTTGGCCAGACGCTTAACTGCAGCAGCTTTTGCACGCTTACGAGCAGTAGTTGGCTTCTCGTAGAATTCACGAGCACGCACGTCGGCCAGGATACCGGCTTTTTCACAAGAGCGCTTGAAACGACGCAGAGCTACGTCGAATGGTTCGTTTTCACGTACTTTAATAATTGGCATACGCCATCACCCCTTAGGTGTAAGTTTGTATTGAGTCAATCTTGACCCAAGTGTATTTAAAATGGTGCGGAATTTTAAACCGACTGGCACTGGATGTAAAGTCCCTAAAGTAAATTCACTTTAGCCTACAACTGGAGAAATCTCTTGGTTAGGGGTAGAATTGGCGCCCCTTTTCAGGCGGAAAGATTTCATAGATGCGGGTTTTAGGTATTGAAACATCCTGTGATGAGACAGGAATAGCGGTTTACGACGAAGAGCAGGGGTTGTTGTCCCATGCTCTCTACAGTCAGGTTAAGTTACATGCCGACTATGGTGGCGTGGTGCCTGAGCTGGCATCAAGGGATCATGTGCGCAAAATAGTACCGCTGATCCGTGAGGCGCTGGCCAAGGCCGATACCCGTATCGAAGATCTCGACGGCATCGCCTACACCAAGGGCCCTGGCCTGATTGGTGCGCTTTTGGTGGGCGCCTGCGTCGGCCGTTCCCTGGCATTTGCCTGGAATAAGCCCGCAGTAGGTGTTCATCATATGGAAGGGCATCTGTTGGCGCCCATGCTGGAAGAGGATGCGCCTGAGTTTCCCTTCGTGGCACTTTTGGTTTCAGGTGGTCACTCCATGCTGGTGAAGGTGGAAGGCATAGGCCGCTATGAAGTTTTGGGTGAATCCATAGACGATGCGGCCGGTGAAGCTTTCGACAAGACAGCCAAACTGATGGGGCTGGATTATCCAGGTGGCCCAAGATTGGCCAAGCTTGCCGCCAAAGGGGAAATGGCCGGCTATAAGTTTCCCCGACCAATGACCGACAGACCGGGATTGGATTTTAGTTTCTCAGGGCTGAAAACCTACGCCGCCAATACCATAGCCGCCGAACCGGATGATGAGCAGACCCGCGCCAATATCGCCCGGGCTTTTGAAGAAGCCGTGGTCGATACCATGGTCATCAAGTGCCGCCGAGCACTGGAGCAAACCGGCTTTAAGCGCTTGGTCATTGCCGGTGGCGTCAGCGCCAACACCCGTCTGAGAAACTCACTGGCCGAGTTGATGCAAAGCCGTGGCGGCAAGGTTTTCTACCCAAGAGGCGAGTTCTGCACGGATAACGGTGCCATGATAGCCTACGCTGGCTTGCAGCGCCTCAAGGCCGGCGAGCGTGAGACGCTGGCAGTGAAAGGGCAGCCACGTTGGCCGCTGGATACCCTGGAAGCGATTTCCTGAAGCCCGGCTAACCCACCATCTGTAATACCTGAAAAGTAAAAGGCGCCATTGGCGCCTTTTACTTTTTGATAGCTGCTTTAAAAGCTGGCAGCCTTTGGCCCTATTTAGTGCGCTTTGAGCGCGACATCTTGGACTCTTCTCCCTTGAGCAGACGGCGAATATTATCCTTGTGGCGGATAATGATCAGCGTCGATAGCATGGCCACCGGCAGGGTAAATCTGTCATCCAGCCACCAGGTATATACAGGCGCCAAGAGCGCCGTTACCAAAGCCGCCAGTGATGAATAGCGGGTCAGCAATACCACCAATAACCAGGTGCCCATCAAACACAGCGCCAAGCCTTCACCTATGGGCGCCATGGCACCGAGTGCTGTGGCAACGCCTTTGCCGCCCTTGAAGCCGAAGAAAATCGGGTATATGTGCCCCAGACAAGCGGCAATGGCTATCACCCCGAGCCAGATGGCATCTATTCCCATCAGATAAGCGGTATAAGTGGGCAGGGCACCCTTGAGCATATCGAAGAAAAACACCATGGCTGCGGCCCAAGTGCCGCCGATGCGCAACACGTTGGTGGCGCCCGGGTTGCCCGAACCCTTGCCTCTGGGATCCGGCAGGCCCTTGAGGCGGCACACCAGCACGGCACTGGAGATAGAGCCGAGCAGGTAAGCGGCCACAATCATAATTGGGGTCAGTACCATGGTACTCAAATTGGTTTCCTTACTCGTCTTAAGGTATTATCGCGCACACTGAAATATGCAGCCCTTGCCCGGATAACCCAAGGTGAAAATCTTTACCGTCAGCTGGCGGTTAAAAATCTCGGGTTCATCTTGTCCTTCAATGCCTTATCCTACTTAAGATCGGGCCAGGTAGAAAGGGGCTACAGTGAATATCTCAGGAACGGGGCGGATTATAGCGGTTTTATTGCCGATAGCTTATCTGACCTCAGGCCCGGCAGTTGCTAAGGGGGATTTTATGGACAGAGTGCTGATACGGGAATTACAGATAGAAACGGTTATCGGGATCTATGAGTGGGAGAAACAGGTACACCAGACACTGCTTATCGATCTGGATATGGCCTGGGATAACAGAGCCGCCGCCGACAGTGATGATTACAGCCAGGCGCTCTGTTATGAAACCGTTAGCAAGCGCCTCACCGCCCTGATCACCGAAAAGCCCATTGAGTTGATTGAAACCGTGGCCGAGATGATAGCCCATTGCCTGATGAGCGAATTTTCAGTGCCTTGGGTCAAGGTGCGGGTGATGAAGCCCGGCGCCGTTCCTTCGGCCAAAGCGGTCGGTGTTGAAATCGAGCGTGGTATCTAACGGCAATATGGCACATATCTACATCAGTCTGGGCAGTAATATCGACCCGGAACATTATCTGCGTGCAGCTATCAAAGAGCTGCACGCTGCGTTTGGCGAGCTGCAACTGTCATCGGTTTACGAGAGTGAATCTGTGGGATTCAAGGGCAGCAACTTTCTCAACATGGTGGTGGGCGCTCACACCTCGCTCGACATTGCCGAAGTGGTGGCCTGCTTCAAGGATATAGAGCTGCGTCATGGGCGTATTCCCGGGGCGAAAAAGTTTGCTCCGCGCACCTTGGACTTGGATCTGCTGCTCTATGATGACCGGGTCTGCCACCAGCCGGTAGTTTTGCCCCGAGCCGAGATCCTGACCAATGCCTTTGTGCTTTGGCCACTGGCTGAACTGGCGCCGCAAACCAAGCATCCACTGGCACAACTCAGCTACCAAGTGTTGTGGCAGGAATATGACAAGGCCAGCCAGAAACTCTGGCCTATCGCTTTCGATTGGGGCCTGTCGGCCTGATTTTTAAAGGACAATTATGGACACAATACAGGTCATCATCCTTGCCCTGATCCAGGGCCTGACTGAATTTTTACCTATCTCCAGCTCGGCGCACCTTATTTTGCCCTCCCAATTACTGGGGTGGGAAGATCAGGGGCTGGCCTTCGATGTGGCGGTGCACATAGGCTCATTACTGGCGGTGGTGCTCTACTTCCGTACTGAAATCATCGCTATGCTGAACGCCTGGTTTGGCAGCATATTCAAGGGTAACCACAGTGCCGAGAGCAAACTGGCCTGGTGGATTATTCTGGCCACCATACCCGCGGTCGTTTTTGGTTTTGTGGCCAAAGATCTGGTTGAAACCTATCTGCGGGGGCCAGGCGTTATTGCCATCACTACTGTGGTATTCGGTTTGCTGCTCTGGTGGTCGGATAAGATGGCACGGCTTGAGCTCACTGAGTATCAAACCGGCTGGCGCAAGGCATTGATGATAGGTTTCGCCCAAGCTTTGGCACTTATTCCCGGCACCAGTCGCTCGGGGATCACCATGACGGCGGCCCTGATGCTGGGGCTAAACCGTGAGGCGGCGGCGCGTTTCTCTTTTTTGATGTCGATTCCTGTGATCCTGGGGGCGGCGCTGCTGATGGGCAAAGATCTGCTCGACGGCGGGCATGTGATTGACTGGCAGGCCTTGATACTGGGCGTAGTGCTCTCTTTTGTGGCGGCTTATACCTGTATCCACCTGTTTTTGAAGATTATCAGCAAGATGGGCATGCTGCCTTTCGTGCTCTACCGTCTGGCGCTCGGCGCGCTTCTATGCGGCTTTATCTTTCTGTGGAGCTAAGATGAATTCAGCGCAATTTCAGTGCCCGGTTTGCCAGAGTGAACTCAAGCAACATCAGGCATCCAGAGGTTTTTACTGCGCCAACAAACATCACTTCGATCGCCAGGAAGACGGTTATTGGCTGCTGGCCAAGCCCAAGAGCGCGGCGGTACATGCCTTGTCGCGCCAGGCGTTGCGGGCCCGGCGTTTTCTGCTGCAGTCTGAGTTGATGGCGCCTTTGCATCAGGCGCTTAATCTTAAGCTGGCCAGGCTCGCCGAAAACTGTGACGCTGTACTTGATCCCAACGCCGGAGACGGCGCCTTGCAGCAGATGCTGCAACTGCCGGATGAACTGCAACGTCTGCTTATCTGTGATGCGCAAAATGCCGCCTTCGCCGCTGCCAAAGCCTTGCCGACGGCGCAGGTATTTCTCAGTGTTGCCAAACGCTTGCCCTTTGAAGATGCGCAGTTTTCACTGGTGACTCTGCTCGATGGTCAGCTCAAGGGCAAGGAGATCCCCAGGGTGATGAAGCCTGGGGCACATCTTGTGATGTTGGCACCCGGGCCCAGACACTTATGGCAGTTGCGTGAGCAATTAAACGCGGATCTCAAGCAGCGGGAGTTCAGTATCAGCCTGCCGGCCGAGTTGACTGTGCTGGAAACCGAGAGCTTGAGTTTTTCTCTGGATGTGAGCGGTGAGCAGGCGTTGACGCTTTTGGAAACCACTCCTTATGCCTGGCGCGCCAGCGAAAAACAGAAGCGTGCGCTTGCTACTCGAGCAGTTAAGGGGCTGGAGCTGGATTACCGTGTGTTGGTGATTAAACGGAACTGAGTTTGAGCCTCGGGTTTAGGCTGAAAAGTGAAGGTTTTGGCTGGAATTTGGGTCAGGACTGACTGGAAGTCACTATAGGTTTTAGCGAAAAGCAAATCGGCAACACCTTGGTGTTGCCGATCCGGGACTGAATTACTTCTTGTAACGAGAAGCAACGTTGTCCAAGCGGTCGTTAGCACGCTTAGCTTCAGACTGAGCGTCCATAGCAGCAGCTTTGGCATCTTTAACGTCAGCAGACAGTTTGCCTTGCTCTGCTTTCAGAGAGCTAACTTCGGCTGATAATTGATCAACTTTGTTGCCCAGGTTAGCAACGCTTTCTTCCAGAGCAGTGGTGTTGGCACAGCCACCCAGCAGAGCAGTCATTGCTACGCCAGCAATCATCAGTACTTTTTTGTTCATGAAGAAATCCCTTTAGATAGGTTGGATTTTTAATGGCTCGACTGTAAAACAGCCGACACCGCCTAATTATGTCATAGTCAATTTATTTTGCTACGAATATTCACGTACAGGCCGCTTTACCTTATCGAATACTCATTGAATTGCCAAGTCTTTGGGAAGATAGCCAGTTTCTTTCGCCATTTTCTTAACATAACTGAAAATATTGCCGTCAATATCTTGCCTTTCTATCAGGAAACGGCGGAATTCAGTAACAGTTGCTTTTCTTGACGTACGGCGGCAATCCGCTGGCGACTGAGCTCTTCTCTGATGGCCGGCCCCTTGTGTCCCGCTGCCACTATGGGTTTGACATCTATGGCTGAGGCGACAGCAAATAACTGCCTCAATGCTTGCGCCTGCGGGTAGGGGGCTTGTTCAAGCCCGCTGCGGCCTCTGGCATCGGCCTCGCAGGCCAGCGCCAGTTGCTCCAGACGCTCGGGCTTGCGCCAGAAATCGGCTTTGTCGAAGATTTTCACTATGGTTTCCGGCTTGAGCTCCGCCAGATTATGAATATTTTGATGCTGATCGCTGACCAGCAACGCCAGATCCCGATACTCGGAAGGCACTCGCAGCCGCTCGCACAGGTTTCGAATAGGTTCAAGTCCCTTCTGGCCGTGGCCATGGTGCTTGGGCAGCATGTCGGCCGGGGTCAGTGCCTTACCGAGATCGTGCACCAGCGCGGCAAAGCGCACGGCTTTGTCGCGGGTTAATAGTGCGGCTTGCTCCAGTACCATCAAGGTGTGAAGGCCGGTATCAATTTCCGGATGCCACTTGGCTGGTTGCGGCACACCAAACAGGGCATCGATTTCCGGCATCAGTGCTTGTAAGGCGTTAACCTGGCGCAGTACTTCAAAAAACACCTGGGGCTGCTCGCAGCCGAGCACCTTATCCAGCTCCTGCCATACCCGCTCAGGCGTCAGTGCGCCAAGCTCGGGGCCGGCGGCAATTTCCTGCATCAGAGCCAGGGTTTCCGGCGCTATACTGAAGCCCTGAGGGGCAAAGCGGGCGGCAAAACGGGCCACCCTGAGTACCCGCAGCGGGTCTTCAACGAAAGCGGGGGAGACATGCCTCAGCACCCGGGCCTCGATATCCTTTTGGCCGTTGTAGGGGTCGTGCAGTTCGCCATCCTCACCTTGGGCTATGGCGTTAATGGTCAAGTCCCGCCGCAGCAGATCCTCTTCCAGGGTGACATCGGGCGCTGCATAGCAGGAGAAACCGCCGTAACCCAGGCCTGTCTTGCGCTCGGTTCTGGCCAGGGCGTACTCCTCCTGGGTTTTGGGGTGCAGAAACACGGGAAAATCCTTGCCCACCTGCCGGTATCCCAGTGAGGCCATCTGCTCCGGAGTCGCGCCTACCACCAGATGATCCCTGTCCTTGACGGGTAAGCCCAATAGTTTGTCACGCACTGCGCCACCAACCAGATAAATCTGCACGCTTGTGGATTCCTTATAATCGACTGCTTTGGTAATGGCCTCAGGATAACATGAGACCCGGCCGTGGGGGACTTTCCCGTGCATCACATAAATGGCGGCCGGGGTTTTACAATTTATGGCCTTGCCTTAAACTGGGCTGTCTCTAGCAAAGAAGGATGGCAGTGCCTATGTACAAGGCCTTTTATGGACTGAACGATAACCCGTTTTCTATCGCGCCCAATCCCAGTTATCTGTTTCTCAGTGACAGGCACAGGGAGGCGTTGGCGCATTTGACCTATGGCCTTGGGGAGACGGGGGGCTTTGTGCTGCTGACAGGTGAAGTCGGTACCGGGAAAACCACGGTTTCCCGCTGCCTGCTGCGGCAACTGCCGGAAAATACCGATACTGCCTTTATCCTCAATCCATCTCTGACCGAGCTTGAACTGCTGGCTACCCTCTGTGATGAGTTGAAAATTCCCTATGGCGAGGCGCCCACCCTCAAACAGCTGACCGATCATATCAGTGGTTTTCTGTTGGCTAACCACCAGGCCGGGCGCAACACTGTGCTGATCATCGATGAGGCCCAGCATCTGCGGGCCGAAGTGCTTGAGCAACTGCGCCTGCTTACCAACCTGGAGACAGATACCCGTAAATTGCTGCAGGTGATCCTCATAGGTCAGCCCGAGCTGCAGCAACTGCTCAAGCGCCAGGAACTGCGGCAGTTGGCGCAGCGAATCACTGCCCGTTACCATCTGTTGCCGCTCACCGAAGAGGAGGTGGGCTTCTATGTGCAGCACAGGTTGCAGGTGGCCGGGCGCAGCGAGCCCTTGTTCAACCGCGGCGCGATTCGGGCGCTGCATAAATTCAGTGGTGGTATTCCAAGGCTTATCAACCTCTTGTGTGAGCGGGCCTTGATGGCGGGTTATGGTCAGTCTCGAACCCCTATCGATGCCAAAATGGTGGCCACTGCCGCCGAAGAGGTGCTGGGAGAGAAAATCAAACAGCGTAATTATTTGTTACCGGCTTCTGCCGCCGCCATGCTGCTTTTGGCATTTGCCGGTGGTTACTATTTCCTAGCACAGCCGGAACAGGCTGTGGCCCAAGATCAGTCCGAACATCAACTTCATTCAGTGACAGATGCCAAGCAGACTCGGGTTGCAGGCAATCAAGCTGCTGTTAACCATCTTTCTGTCAATCAAGCTGCTGCGGACAAGCCCGCAGTCAATCGGGCGCAGCGGATCTTGACGCAGGCCATAGATCAGAGCCGCAATATAGATACCGCCTTTGCGGCCCTGTTTGCCCTTTGGGACAAGGTGCCATATTCAGGCATCAGTGCCTGTCAGGCCGCCGAACAGCAGGGGCTTGCCTGCTATCAGCAGCAGGGCAATCTCAACTCCTTACTGCGGCTCAACTATCCGGCTGTGGTCTATCTGGAGGATGAACAACAGCAGCCTTTCTATGGCACTCTGGTGACCAAAGATGGTGAGCAGTTGTTGCTGCAACTCAATGAACAACAACTCTGGGTCAGCGTCGATTGGTTCAACCGTCATTTCAGCGGTACTTTTGAAATCATCTGGGATGCCCCCAAGGATCCGCTCAAGGCGATAGGCCCAAGTGCCGGTTTGGCCCAGGTGCAGTGGCTGGAAAATACCCTGGCGCAGGTGGATGAACGCCCGGCCAGGCTGATGAGTTATTTCGACAGCGAGCTGGAGCAGTCACTGCAACAGTTTCAGCGGCGCCACGGCTTGAAACCGGACGGCATTGCCGGCAGCCAAACTCTGGTTCAGCTCAATCTGTACTTGAGTCATCAAGGCCCCAGATTGCACGCAGGAGGAGCGAGCTGATGTCTATCCTTCTCGATGCCGTGACCCGGGCCAAGCAACAGGAAATGGGTGAACAACTGGATCCTGTGTTGACTCCCAGGGCGCAATATCGCCGACAATCTTCGGCAAGTCGCTATCTCAAGCCGCTGGCGGTATTGGTGGCGGCCGTGCTGGCAGGTGGCGCCTTGGCTTGGGGCTGGCACTCGCTTGATACCAATAAAAAGCCGCTGGCTCCCGAGACATCTTCAGTTGGGGCGAAAGCCTCGCAGCAGCAAGCCAGGCAACAAGATGAGTCTCAAGGATATAAGCAACCGACTCAAGCCGCTGAGGTGGCTGAACAAGGTGCAACGGAAGTACGTTTGGCCGGTAAGGTTGCCTTGCCTATGGCCCAGCCGATACCTCAGACTCAGGCTGTTCAATCTCGGACAATCCAGTCGCAAAATACGCTGCCTCAAAATGCTCAGGCTGAGAATAGGGCGACCATAAACCAAAGTTCAGTAAACCAGGGCTCAATAAGCCAGAGCTCAATAAACCAAAGCGGCGAAGCTGAAATTGCAGCCCGCCAGAGTCCGGCTTCGGTTAATGCACAGTCGACTGGCAGTGATTTATTGGCCGCCAGTGTGGCCGAAGCGGCTAAAGAGCTGCAGTTTGCGCAACTCCAGGCTGATGGCTCAGCAACTGTAAATCAGCCGCAGGAGATGCCGGCGGCTGACGATGAGCCGATTATCCTGGGAGCCAACCCCAATCGCCGTGGGCTTGAGGTGCTAGAGTCTCTCAAGCGGCAGGTTAATGAAGCGGCTGAGGATGTGGGGCTATCCAGTGCCGAGAGCCGCCGCCAGGATGAGTTGGTGGCTCAGTTTCAGGCGGCGCTTGCCGATGTGGAGCACCGGCACTCGGCGGAAAAACCCGTATCGCCTCCCGAATTGGATCCCATTCCCAAGACTGAGGAAGAGGTGCCTCCTTACGGCGGCTTGCCGGCCGGGCTGCAATTGCAGGTTCCTGAGTTTGAGATCAGTGCTCACGTATATGCCTCAGAGCCTTCCAAGCGTTGGCTGAATGTGGAGGGTGCCGAACTGCAGGAGGGTGACAGCATCAAGGGTCAACTGAAGATCGTTGAGATACGTCCAAGGGATGTGGTGCTGGAAATTCAAGGGCAGAAGTTCCGGGTGCCGGCCATCTAAGTCGACCCAAAACGGCTGGAACTAAGCATAAAAAAGCGCCATTAAGGCGCTTTTTTATCTTAGAGCTCAAGCTCCGTAGAAGTAGTTCCCCAGCAGCAGTGTCAGGGCGTAGCCTACAGAGTAGCACAGCAACAGCGCCGGAACATACTTGAGGTAAGAGACAAAGGTCAGCTCTTTGACCTTGCTCATGGCGATGATCCCGGCCGCCGAACCTATCACCAGCAGAGAGCCACCCACACCTACTGCGTAGGTCAGGCCCAGCCACTCAGGCGTGGTCAGTTCAGGTGCGGCTTTCAAAAGCGCCGCGGTCAGTGGCACGTTATCCAATATGGCCGATCCCATACCAGTGACAAAGTTGGAAATGTTGGGGTCGTGACGGGCGTAGACCTGGGCCAGAAGATCCAGCGTGCCTATCTCTTTGAGCATACCCACCAACAAGAGGATCCCGAGGAAGAACAGCAGGGTGTCGTATTCCACTTGGCGGATATACTCGAGGATCTGCAGTTCTTCTTTGTCGTTGCGGGCGGTGTGGCCCACCAGGAACATGATTGATAACCCGGTGAGGAAGGTTAGCACGGGGGGAATGGCAAACAGAATGTTCAGTGCCATGGTCATCAATATGGTGGTGAAGAAGATGATGGCGATAAGCACATCCACTGTCTCGTAACTTTGACGAATAGGTGTGGTGGACACCTCGCCCTTGGCATTGAGGGAGAAGAGTATTGCCAGCAACATCACGCTGAATGCCGCCGGCAGCACCAACATCAGCAGTTCTGACATATGCACATGGCCGCCGAGGAAGATCATCAGGGTAGTGACGTCACCCGTTATCAGAGAAACTCCCCCTGAGTTGACGGCAAAGATAATCAATACCGCCATCCGGCGACGCATCTGTTTGTCGAGCTTGAAGGTGGTCAGCAGCCCAAGAGAGACCAAGGTGGCGGTGACGTTGTCACAGATGGCCGACAATACCAGGGAAAACAGCGCAACCTGCAGCATCAGCATCCGGGTGCTGACCCGCTGCGGAAACAGCTTCTGCACTATTATCTGGATCATGCCCTTGGCGTTGAGATAGGCCACAAAGGTCATGGTCGACATCAAAAACAGCCAGAGCGTCGCGATTTCCAGCAGGTTTTCATTGAGTTGATGCTCTACCAGCTTTTCATGGCCGGGGTCGCCGGCAGACATGAACAGAGCTATCCAGGAGATACAACCGAAAAACAGAGTCGTTTTGGCTTTGTTGAGGTGAGTCACCTCTTCAAAAATGATACTCAGCAGTGCCAACACCGCCAGTATGATAAGAAAGGTATAGAGCATAAATGCAATTCCAACTGCTGATTTTATGTTCGTCTGCCCTGGGGGAAGTGGGCAGTTTTTGTGTCGGCTATCAAGGTTCAATTAATCGAGCTGTGATAACGCGTGCGGATCAGACCACACTGACATGGATAACGCAACTGTTAACTGGAACACATTTTCTTAGACTTTGTGATAAGTGTCCGTCGACTTTCGGGCTAAGCCAGTGATTTGGTCTGTTTGTTTTTTATATCTTGGTGTTTTGTACTGATTGGGCCTGTTTGGCAGCGAAAGGCGACAGTCGACTAGCGAGCCGGTGGCAAGTTGGCGTGACAGCCATGGTGCAGCCTGAATTGGCTTGTGAGTATGGCGCTGGATGGAAAATTTGTGGAAGGGGAATTGAGCAACCAGAATTCGAGCTGGACGCCAGAGAAATCTACCCGGCGGGAGTGGGCATAAAAAACGGGGCCGTATAGACCCCGTTTTCAATCCATCTGCGGATTACTTCATGCGTGCCAGAACACGATCGGCTGCATCCAGAGTCGCCTGCAGCTCTTGCTCGCCGTGAGCCATGGACAGGAAGCCTGCTTCAAAGGCGCTCGGTGCCAGGTAGATACCTTCGTCCAGCATGCCGTGATAGAAGGCGCGGAACTGCTCCATGTTGCACTTGGTGACCTGCTCAAAGCCGGTGATCTTCTCTTCATCGGTAAAGAAGAAACCAAACATGCCGCCAACATAGTTGATGGCCATGGGGATACCATGCTTGTCGGCCGCGGCCTTGAAGCCTTCAGCGATACGCTTGGTCTTGGCTGCCAATTCCTCATAGAGGCCAGGCTCTGACAGGGCTTCCAGCTGAGCCAGACCTGCAGTCATGGCGATAGGGTTACCCGAAAGTGTGCCGGCCTGGTACACAGGGCCGGTCGGGGCAATATACTGCATGACTTCTTTCTTGCCACCGAAGGCACCAACCGGCATACCGCCGCCGATAACCTTACCCAGAGTGGTCAGATCCGGTGTCACCCCATAGTGACCTTGGGCACCGCTCTTGGAGACGCGGAAGCCTGTCATCACTTCGTCGATGATCAGCAGGGCGCCGAACTGATCGCAAAGCTCACGCAGTCCTTCGAGGAAACCTGCAACCGGCGGGATACAGTTCATGTTGCCGGCAACCGGCTCGAGTATGATACAGGCGATATCCTGCGGATGCTGGCTGAACAGCTCTTTGACTGAGTCCAGATCGTTATAGACAGCGGTCAGGGTGTGCTTGGCGAAGTCAGCAGGGATCCCTGGGGAGCTGGGTTGACCCAGAGTCAGGGCGCCGGAACCAGCCTTAACCAGCAGACAGTCGGCATGGCCGTGGTAGCAGCCTTCGAACTTGAGGATCTTGTCTCTGTTGGTGTAACCCCGAGCCAGGCGTATGGCGCTCATGGTGGCTTCTGTACCAGAGCTCACCATGCGTACCTGTTCTATGGAAGGCACCATCTCAATGACTTTTTCTGCCATCTGCACTTCCAGCTCGGTAGGTGCACCGAAAGACAGACCGTTCTCCACCGCCTTGAGTACCGCTTCGCGGATCTTGGGATGGTTGTGACCCAGGATCATAGGCCCCCAGGAACCGACATAGTCGATATAGGCTTTGCCGTCGGCATCATAGATATAGGCACCGTCGGCCTTTTCGATGAAGCGGGGAGAGCCGCCTACACCGTTGAAGGCACGTACTGGCGAGTTCACACCGCCGGGGATGGTTTTCTTGGCCTGTTCAAACAGGTCTTCAGAACGGGTCATGTTTAATCCTTAAAGTCAGTGGCCGCTCTCTAGCGATCGGCCTTGCGTGAATACCAGTTAACCGGACACTCGTATTTTTCCAACTGATTGTCCACCCCGAGTGTCAGGGCAAACAGTGCCATGCGGATCAACAAGCCATTGTCGGCCTGACGGAAGATAGCCAGGTTGGGATGGTTGTTAAGATCATTGTCCAGCTCATTGGCCTGCAGCCTGGAGTCCCGAGGCAATGGATGCATGATCACTGTATTGGACTTACAATTTTTGGTGTATATGGCGCTGTTCAAACGGAACTTGCCACGATACTTATCGGCTTCCTCCTGCGAGGGGAAGCGCTCTTCCTGAATGCGCGTCAGATAGAGTATATCAGCCTGATCTAAATTGCCTTCCAGTTGGTCTGTTATTGTGATCTTATGCCCGGCATTTTCAATGTCGGCGATCACATAGTCAGGCATTGCCAGCTCGGCAGGGGAGATCAGGGTGAAGCTGATGTTCTTGTACATGCACAGAAGACGCGACAGCGAGTGCACCGTGCGGCCGTATTTGAGATCGCCCACCATGGCGATATGCATGCCGTCTATGCCTAAGCCTTTGCTGTGCAGCTCTTTCTGTATGGTGAACAGATCCAGCAGCGCCTGGGTTGGATGTTCGTTGGCACCATCGCCGCCGTTAATCACAGGCACCCGGCTGCCTTCGGCAAATTCGCGTACCGAATAGGACTCGGGGTGGCGCATGGCAATCACGTCCGAGTAGCTGGACAACACCCTGGCGGTATCGTAGAGGGACTCCCCCTTGGACAGCGACGAGGAAGCCATGCCGACCGTTTCAGCGACCCGGCCGCCAAGCAGGTTGAAGGCGCAGCCGAAGCTGACCCGGGTACGGGTACTGGGTTCAAAAAACAGATTGCCGAGAATAGCACCATCCAGCACCTTGGTACGCTTTTCGCGCAGTGCGTATGGGGTCATCTTTTGGGCTACGGTGAAAATGGTTTGAATGGCGTCCAGATCTAACTGGTTTACGGAGAGGATATGTGATCCCTGGAACTGGTTCATCAGCCTTGGTTTCCAATGCAATTGGGTACTGACACTGAGGTCTGGACCCATGGGTTATGTAGGGTTTGGCTGAGGCGCAACTATAACAGAAGGTGACGGCTATGAAAATGACCCATGATTGAAATTACACTTCTCCGGCACGGATTTCCTGCTGCAGGTTAGACCAACTGATCACCCCGACGATATTCTCCGGTGTATCCTGATAGATATAGACTTCACCGGCACGTTTCGGCGCCAGAATTTCGTACACCTCGTTGAGGGTGGCCGAGTCGGGTAGCCCCTGGATCCTGTGCTGGGTCAGGCTGGTGTCAGTGTCAAACGAAGGCATCTGCAGATCCAGCATGGCAATCTGCCCTTCGGCATCTCTGACAAGCACGGGCCTGCCCTGGGCGCGTTTCATCACCTCCAGCAACAGCTCGTCATTGTTGTTGACTATCACTATGCGCCTGTCCATCAGAGCGCGTACCCCGAGTTTCTGCAATCCCAGGTTAACCGGGGCCACCTTGTAACCCAGGCCCATGATGTCCAACTGACGAAAGAATATGGATTTGGCATTCAGCCCCTGATAGGCGATGAGGTAGGCGGGCACGGCCACTATCATTCCGGGCAGTATGATGGAGGCATCGTTGGTCATCTCCAGTAGCGCCACCAGGGCGGCGAGTGGTGCGCTGAGACAAACCCCCATCATGGCGGTCATGCCGATAACAGTATAGAGCCCTGCATAGGGGGCCACCGAGGGAAACAGCAGTGCGGTCGCCTGAGCTAGAATGGCGCCGCCCAAGGCGCCTATGCCGTAGAGTGGACCTATGATCCCTCCCGGGATCCCAAGGCCGATGGCGGCAATGGTCGCGATAATCTTGGCCAGCAATACCGCCAGCAAAAACCAGATGGCCGGGTTGTCGCTGACCGCCAGTCCTATGGCCATTTCACCGCTGCCCAGAGCCTGAGGCAGCACCAGTCCTATCAGAGTGGTGATAACACCTGCCAGCAACAGGCGGACAATCAAGGGCCAGTGTTGGCCGCGCTCGGTCACCTGAATAAGGCTGTGATTGAATAGGGCCGCGGCGACCCCCAGCACTATACCGCCGAGGGCCAGCAGCGGGTATTGATCCAGTGGAATATGGCTGACCTTGATGGCATCAAACTCGTGGATATTACCGAACACCACCTGGCTGGATACGGCGCCGCAGATGGCCGACAGCATGATGGGGAAGAAGTATTGCACCTTGTATTCCCTGAGCACCACTTCGAGGACAAATACCACGGCGGCCAGGGGCGCGTTGAAGGTGGCGGCTATCCCGGCGGCTATGCCACTGGCACACATGATGCGCACACTGTTGTCCGGCAGCTTGAATTTTTCTGCCAATACTGAGGCGGTGACCGCCCCCAGATGAATGGCCGGGCCTTCACGACCAACCGAGAAGTTACTCGCCAGCGCAAACAGCGCCTGAAAAAACTGCCCCGGTGCCGACTGCAGCGGGATCTTGCCATAATGCAGTTTCACCCTGTGCAGCACATAGGCTATACCCATCCGCTTGTAGCGTTTGGAGCCAAACCTGGCCACCAGCCAGATCAAAAAAGCCCCAAAAAGTGGTAACAGGACTCGCCAGTCACCGATTGAGCCCGTAAAATCCCATTCCTGTGTTTGGGTAAAATGATTGGCCCATTGCAGCAGCAGGCGAAACAGTATGATGACAGCCGAGGCCATCAGCGCAAACAACAGGGCCAGCAGACACAGTTGAATACTGATCCTCGTTTGGGACAGCTTGTCTCTCATCTGGTGGCGCAGATACTTTCGCGCCTCAAGTTTGAACTTTCTGAATCTTGCCTGCACTGCTGCTTTCCGAAGCCTGATGTGAAATCTTAGTACCTAAGATGGAAATTTTTATATAAGGGGCTGTTAGTTAATGGCAAATTATCATCGCTGGCTCGATCGCCTGCAAGTGATGGAGCGAAATATTCGTCCATCCAGTCTGTATTTGTTGCTCTTGGTCATGGTGGCCTTTCTGACCGGACTGCTCAGCTATCACTTTTTTATCCCGCCAGGTGAAGTCCAGCTGCAACAAAATGACGGTAAAAAGAAACGCTTGCAGGGACAACTGCAGGAACAAGCACAGCTGCTGGCGAGCCGTAATCTGGAGCTGAGCCTGGCCAAGGAGGCCAATGAGGAGATGCAGCAGCTGTTCAACAAGCAGCATAAGAAACAGAAGGAGCTGGAACGTGAGCTGGCCTTCTACCGCAGTATCATGGCGCCGGAGCATAACGCCGAAGGCGTGGCTATCCATGGTTTGGAACTGATGCCGTTGGCGGGCCCAGGGCAATACCGTCTCAAGCTGATACTGACCCAGTTGCAAAAGCGCAAACAGGCGCTCAAGGGAAGAAGTGAGATACTTCTCATTGGCATGCAAGAGGGCAAGCAAGTCGAACTGAGTTTAGCTAAACTGGTGGACACCAAGTTGGCATTTAACTTCAAGTACTTTCAGGTACTGGAAGCGGAATTTACCCTGCCTGAAGGGTTCGAGTTACAGCAGATGAAGGCCAAGGTCGTCGTGCCTGCCAGCCGCTGGAGCAAAGGCGCCGAAACCGAACAAAGTTTCAGCCTGCCGGAGTTGCTGGAGGGCGAAAAAGATCCCGGCATAATACTTGAACAAAACAGTCAGGTAACAGATAATCTGCCACAGCAAACAGATGTAAGAGGTAGTAATGACTGAACAAGCTGAATCAGCTATGCCCATCCAGTTTACCGATGCGGCGGCAACCAAGGTCAAGGCCTTGCTGGAAGAAGAACAGAACAGTGCGCTGAAGCTGCGGGTCTATGTCACGGGCGGCGGCTGCTCAGGTTTTCAGTATGGCTTCACCTTTGATGAAAAAGTGAATGAAGGCGATTTCACCGTGGAAAAACAAGGGGTACAGCTGGTCGTTGATCCCATGAGCCTGCAATATCTTGTCGGCGGTGAAGTAGATTACACCTCAGGGCTGGAAGGCTCGCGTTTCTTCGTCAAAAATCCCAACGCAACCACGACCTGTGGTTGTGGCGCCAGCTTCTCGGTATAACCGAGAGCGAAAGCAGCAAAAAGCCGTCCTATTGGACGGCTTTTTTTGTGGGCGCAAGGCCGGTTACTGCATCAGGTTGAAGTTCATCTTACGCTTGAAGAAGGCTTTGACCTTAGGAGTAAAGGCTATCCATACCTGCAGCATGCAAAAGCCTATCAGAAAGCCGAAAATGGCCCAGTCCGGAGCCTTGAGTTCCATTCCGGCGATATTGAGGGTATTGGGCCCTGTGGCCACACTGTCGCCCTGATCCAGAATATAGGGCAGGAAACTCACCAGCGTGAGCTGCGCCAAGGTATAGAAGCGCAGTGCCCATAGGCCGGCCTGATGGCGCGCTAATACCGCCAACACCATGATCAGCGTCAGCAGACAAAAGACGACACCCTGACCGGCAATCAGGCCACTGACCGAGGCGGCAATATAAAGCAGCATCAGTAACAGCAGGCGTTTGGGAATGGCGTAGATTTCAGTGGCGGCTTGGCTCATCTTACGGCGCTCCTTGTGCTCTATTAACTCATGTTCTATTGAAACATGGCGCTATTGACTCAGTGACGCGTCTTGGGCGCCAGTCGCTGCTCCAGCTCATGTGGTGGAATAACCACGCCGAGATCTTCCAGCATAGGGAAGACGGCAACATAGAGTTCGTCATCTTCCATACCTGGCACCCAACGCTCCAGCCACTCGGCAAGGCCTATGGACAGCGGCCGACAATCCTGCCAATCATCCACGGCCCACAGGGACGCCGTTTCTTCACTGGGCCATACCGGAATACAGTCTTCATCATCCGTGGTCAGCATCACGCAGCCGTCATTGTCCTGTAGTACCCATAGCTCTTTATGCTCTTTGACCTGCTCTACCAGAAAGTCGTAGCGGCCTTCCGGAGTCATACCGGCGAACTGGGCCTGGGTTTGTTTCTTGCTCATGGTGACATCTCATCTCGGTGGCCGCGGCACTGCGCCCGGCCAAAAATTGACGGCATGTTAACACCGCTTGCGGGCAAGAAAAAGCGCCCCGCAGGGCGCAATCGATTTTTTGACTATCCAGACTATTTACTCGGATGGATTCTCAAAGGCGCGGTAGATGAGTCCCGCAATGATTGCACCGGCAATAGGCGCAACCCAAAACAGCCATAGCTGACTCAGGGCCCAATCACCGACAAACAGTGCCGGTCCTGTGCTGCGGGCCGGATTCACCGAGGTGTTGGACACAGGGATACTGATAAGGTGGATAAGTGTCAGCCCAAGGCCTATGGCGATGGGAGCAAAACCAGCTGGAGCTCGCTTGTCGGTGGCACCGAGAATGATCAGCAGAAAGAACAGTGTCATGACCAGTTCACAAACCAGCACGGCCGTCAGGCTGTAACCCCCGGGAGAGTGCTCGCCAAAGCCGTTGGAGGCAAAGCCGGCGCTCAGAGAGAATCCGTCCTGACCCGAGGCTATCACATAGAGAATGGCGGCGCCGACAATGGCCCCTGCCACCTGAGAGACGATATAAGGCAGTAGCTCGGCAGCAGGAAAGCGGCCGCCGGCCCAGAGTCCGAAAGAGACTGCCGGGTTGAGGTGGCAACCTGAAATGTGGCCAATGGCAAATGCCATGGTCAGCACGGTTAAACCAAAGGCGAGGGCAACCCCGACAAAGCCGATCCCCAGCTCAGGAAAGGCGGCTGCCAATACGGCGCTGCCGCAACCGCCAAGAACCAACCAGAGGGTGCCGAGAAATTCGGCGAGCATTTTTTGTGTCATCTTCATTGTTGCATCCTGTGCAGTGATGTGTTTCCCACAAATTCGCGGGTATTCAGGATAGCTCCCGAATATTACCGGCGCAGTATAGCCAGATGAACACTAGTTCAATGTGAGCTGAAGCGCCAATTTGTGTCAGAAAAATCAGCTGCTTGGAGGACGCGAAGGTTAAGGTTAACAGGCTGAAAAATTCGCTGTTGCCCAGGTTGGTTTGGGGTAAACAAGGCTGATGTTTAACGTCAAGGTGCTGTTGTTACAGCACCTTGTATCGAAAGGAGTCAGGCTGCGGGGAAGCGGGCGCCGAGTACGGCTTCGCGGCTGGCACCTGTTACCGCCGGCAGATTGGCCGGCAACCCCTGATGGTGGCGCAGCGCCAACCAGGCAAACGCTATGCCTTCCACCCATTTGGGATCGATACCCAGCACAGAGGTGGTGGCTATGCTGTGGTTGGGCAACTGGGCTCCGAGGCGTTTCATCAACGCGCCATTGAGTGCACCGCCGCCACAGACGTAGATTTCGCCATCCGGGCTCAACTTGGCTATGTCCCTGGCAATGCTGTGGCAGGTGAGGTCCAGGAGTGTTGATTGAATATCCTCTTCCGGCAGATGGCTGAACAGCGCCAGTTGTTGATCCAACCAGGCGTTGTTGAACAGCTCTCTGCCCGTGCTCTTGGGGTAATCCAGCGAGAAATAGGGGTGTGATAACAGTTGTGCCAGAAATTCTGCCGAGCTGTTGCCGCTTTCGGCCCACTGACCGTCTTCATCGAACGGCAGTTGTCTTATCTGCTGGCTCCAGGCGTCTATCAGGGTGTTTCCCGGGCCGGTATCAAAGCCAAGGATCTCCCGGTTATCGGCGGGCAGGAAAGTGATGTTAGCTATGCCGCCAATATTGAGGATGATGCGGTTGGTGCCAGGGCTTGAAAATATCTGCTGGTGGAATGCCGGCACCAGCGGCGCGCCTTGGCCGCCGAGGGCGATATCCTTGCGGCGAAAATCGGCGATAACATCTATGCCGGTTTCGGCGGCGATAGTGTTGGGATCGCCAATCTGCAAGGTAAAACCCACTTCCAGATTGGGCATATGGCGCACTGTCTGACCATGACTGCCGATGGCACAGACCTGTTCCTTACTCACCCCAGTGTTGGCGAGCAGTTGCTTGACCGCGCTGGCAAACACCTTACCTACTGTGCGGTCCAGCCGTCCCAAACGATTGATTTCATCAGTATCCGGTTGGCAGAGACGTTGCAAGCCCTTGAACAGATGGGTGGGTAACGGCTCTGTATGTTGGCCAAGCAGTTTGGGTTGGCCACTGCTGAAGTCCACCAACACGGCGTCAACGCCGTCCATGCTGGTGCCGGACATCAGCCCAATAAAGTATCCAGAATTCATCTATGCTGTCCCTGTTATTGCATCGCAACCTGAACTTGTTTGTTGCGCAGCAGAGTGGCCATCAATTGGCTACTGAGTTGTTGGAAGGCGACACGTTCGCTCTTGGCAATAGCTTCAGCCTTGGGGAGATCCACAGTGCGTGGATTTCTGTGTACACCGTTGACGATAAACTCATAGTGCAGATGTGCGCCTGTTACCCGACCTGTACGGCCTAGGGTACCTATGATCTGTCCCTGTTTGACGCTTTCACCCTGGTTAACCTTACGCTTGTTGAGGTGCAGGTATTTGGTGGTATAGGTTTCGTTGTGTTTGATAAACACATAGTTACCGTTGTATTGATTGTAGCCGGCCTTGACCACCCGGCCGCTACCGGCCGCTTTGATGGGAGTGCCTATGGCGGCAACATAATCTACCCCGCGATGGGCCTTCACCTGACCGGTAACAGGATGCAGACGGCGAGGGTTGAAGTTGGAACTCACATACTTGAAGTCAACCGGTGAGCGCAGGAACGCCTTGCGCATGCTACGGCCTTCCTCTGAATAGTAGTTACCGTCTTTGTATCTTACCGCAGTGTAACGCTCGCCCTGGTTGATAAATTCGGCGGCCAATATATTGCCGTTACGCAGAAACTCGCCGTCGGCATATTCTTCTTCATACATGAGGGCAAAGCTGTCACCCTCGCGGATATCCAGGGCAAAGTCGACATCCCAGCCGAATATGGTGGCCAGTTGCATAATCTGCGCCGGTGTCAGTCCGGCTTCGACACCGGCATTCCAGAAGTTGCTCTTGATATTGGCGCGGGCGAATTTATCCCGGGTCTCAACGGTTTTTACCGCCAGTTCTTCTTCATAACTCTTGCCCTGTTTGCGGACTATCAGGGTGGATACGGCATCGAGGCGGTATCTTAGCTCCTGCAGCTCGCCATCGGCGTTTTTGCCTATGGCGACTTCGTCACCTGGCATTATCTTCAGCAGGTTTTTCTTTGCCAGTGGCAGTTGGGTAATGTCGTGAACTTCTCTGGCGGTAAGTGAGGCGCGGCTGAAGAGTGCCGCCAGGGTGTCGCCGCTTTTAATCTCGAAGTGTTCCAGCTCGGCAATGGCTGGACTGGTTTGTTCGGGAACCTCAAGCGCGGCTTCTGCCTGTTGATTTAGTCTCTCTGTCAGCGCCTCGGCGGCGGCTTCTGAATCCGGATGTTGCCCGCTTTCAACCACTTGCTGGGCTGTAGGTGAGGTGGGAGTACGAAAGGCCAGTGGCACTTGGTAACGTACCTGGGTTTGCGGGCCGGCGCTGTTTTTCGATGCCTCGGCTTCGTCAGAGGGAAGCAACAGGGTTATCAAGGTAATGGTGGTTAAAATACTGAGCAGGATTTGATGCTTTCTGGGCAGCAGTCTGAAGAGAGTAATAAGCTTTGCCATCGACCCCGATACCAATTTCTTAATTCTTGGGCATATTGCCTTAGTGTACACACTTTCATTTAGGCTGGCTAACAAGTAACATAAGTCTCTTTGAATTTGAAGAGCCTTGGGAGTTGTTGGCGAGATGGCTGATTTAGCACAAATAATGGCGGAAATTAAACGTGGTACCGACGAGATTTTGCTCGAAGCGGATCTGCTGGAAAAGCTGAAAGAAGGTCGACCACTGAAAATCAAGTTGGGTGCTGACCCGACTGCGCCGGACATTCACCTTGGCCATACCGTAATTCTCAACAAACTCAGACTGTTCCAGGACCTGGGACACGAGGTTATCTTCCTCATCGGTGACTTTACCGGTATGGTCGGCGACCCGAGTGGCAAGAACAGTACTCGCCCGCCACTGACCCGTGAGCAGGTGCTGGCCAACGCCGAGACCTATAAGGAACAGGTGTTCAAGATTCTTGATCCTGCCAAGACCCGGATTGAGTTCAACTCCAGCTGGTTGGAAGATCTCGGCGCTGCCGGCATGATCCGTCTGGCCTCCCGTCAGACAGTGGCCCGCATGATGGAGCGCGACGACTTCAAGAAGCGTTATGCCTCGGGTCAATCGATTGCTATCCATGAGTTCATGTACCCGCTGCTGCAGGGTTATGACTCAGTGGCATTGAACGCCGATGTCGAACTGGGCGGTACAGATCAGAAGTTCAACCTGCTGATGGGCCGTGAGTTGCAGAAAGCCGAGGGCATGAAGCCACAGGCGGTGATCATGATGCCACTGCTGGAAGGGCTGGACGGCGTGAAGAAGATGTCCAAGTCTGCCGGCAACTATATAGGTGTCAGTGAAGCTCCGGATGAGATGTTCGGTAAGATAATGTCTATCTCAGATGAGTTGATGTGGCGTTACCTGGAGCTGCTGTCTTTCCGTCCACTGACTGAAATCGAGCAGTTCAAGGCCGATGTCGAAGCCGGTGCCAACCCCAGGGATATCAAGATAGCCCTGGCGAGAGAGATTATCGGTCGCTTCCACAGTGAAGAAGCAGCCGAGGCTGCCCATCAAGCCTTTATCAATCGTTTCCAAAAGGGTGCCATGCCGGATGATATTCCCGAGCTGACTCTGGAAGCAGGTGAAGGACTGGCGATTGCCAATCTGCTGAAAGAGGCGGGTCTGGTTGGTTCAACCTCCGATGCCATGCGAATGATCAAACAAGGTGCGGTGAAGATGGATGGTGACAAGCTTGAAGACAGCAAGCTGGTACTGAACGCCGGCACATGCGCAGTATTCCAGGTCGGCAAGCGTAAGTTTGCCAAGGTAACACTGGCCTGAGCCCAAAGTACTTCAATTTAGTACTTCAATCTAAGCGCTTGTTTTAGCCCTTAAAATATCAAACCCGGCACGGCCGGGTTTTTTCTTGCCTGTATCAGGCTCAGTGTTTGTGAGGCGGGCTGCAGTTGTCGGTACCAAAGTAGACCTTGTTCTGGCAGCGCCAACTGAGCACGGCTTTTTCCACTGACCAGTCGCCGGCATTGTTATCGAGCGCCAGAATAAGCAGCATCTGAGGATGCCCTTCCTGGGTGCTGACATTGTAGGTCAGGGTCTTGCCGTGAGAGTGACTGATGCGAATGAACTTAAAGGCCGAGCCTGAGTATTGGCGGCTGATCCCTTCAGGATCTTGACTCCAGGGAGCCTGTTGATGTTGCGCCTGCAACAGCTTTTGATTGAAACGATTTACAGGTTGTGCAGCGTAGGAAACCACCAGAGGTGGTTCAAACTTTTCTTCGGCATTGAATGCTGCCTGGGCCTGAGTCATCAAAGGGAAACACAGGGGCAGGGCAGCCAGTACGGATAAGCGACTCATCTTTACCTCTCGGATCAGAGTGAACCCTGATCTCGCTGTTGGCACTCAGAGGGTTGGACAGTAAAAAACAGGCCGGGTTCCCGGCAAGGATTACTGAGCCGAGAGTTGGTCCGCCATGGTCTGATAGTCCATCAGATCCATATGCTCTTTAACCCTGTGATTAAGGGTATCCAGCTTTAGTGTGGTCACTCCGGGAATGGCGATGTCTATGATTTTGCCCGGTTTGCCGAATTGTTCTCCCGGACCCTTGTAGTGATAGTTGCCTATCATCACCACCAGAGAGCCAGAGTTGAACATGTGCTCTATGTTGAATTGATACTCGAGCACGCCGCGGTGGGCCCGCTCCAGAAACTCTATGATGTGCCTGCCACCCGTGTATTTGCGATCTGCGGTTTTGTCGTTGAAGACACTGTCGCGATTGTAAAAGGTTGCCAGCTCATCATAGTCGTGAGTGGTTAGGGCATGGATATAGCGCACGGCCATCTGCTGCTCCGGCGGCATATCGCCGCTGTTGGCCAGCAATGGTGAGCTTAACAATGCCAGGATCAACCCCAAATAACGCACAATCATTCTCTCTTGGTCTTCAAGTCAAACGCAGGTAACGACAGGTGCCAACGTATGGCGGCCAGACGAATTATCAAGGCTGTGATAAAAGCCAGCATCAGTGCCGCCTCGGCTTCGAGTTTCAGCTGCAGGCTGCAGGTGTACACCAGACCGCCCAGAATAGATGCCGTGGCGTAGATTTCGGTACGCAGCACCATGGGGATCCGGCGGCAAAGCAGATCCCGAATAATGCCTCCTCCCACTCCGGTGATCAAGCCCATGACTACGGCTATCATACCGCCGTATTCCATTGTCAGAGCCTTCTGGGCGCCGATAACGGTAAAGAGTGCCAGGCCGACGGCATCGGCTATGGCAAGGCTAGATGGGGGCAAACGCCAGGGCCGGCGTACCAGAATCAAGGTCAACACCACGGTCAGCAGTATCACGTAGAGATAGTTGTGGTCATGAAGCCAGAATACCGGAGCGCCCAGAATTGTGTCTCTGAGGGTGCCGCCGCCGATGGCGGTGACCGCTGCCAGCACCAAAACGCCGAATGGATCCATCCTGTGCCGGCCGGCAGCCAGAGCGCCGGAAAGGGCGAATACGGCGGTACCAAACAGATCCAGGCTATAGACCCACAGCGTCATTAGCTCATCTCTTTGAGATGAATGTTGAGGGCATCAACCGAGATACGGATTTCAATCACCGACAGGATCAAGGAATACAGCAGCAACAGCAAACTGGCGCCGAAAATCACCGAGCCTGTGGTATTGAAGCCAAGATAGATAAAAATCATACACAGTACGCACAGGGCGAAGCTGGTGACACCGGCCTCCTGCATGCGGCGGATGATAACGATGCGGCGGCGCAGGTTTTTCAGCTGTTCGGCAGCAACGGGTTTATCACCGCCACTCAGGGTGCGGATCAAGGCGGCCAGCGAGAAAAATCTGTTGGTATAGGCCAGCAGTAGCAGGGAAATAGCCGGAAACAGCAGTGCCGGGGTCGTCAAAGAGATATGCATATTGTCCAGCACGGCGGTTTTCTCAGTGGCAAGCGGGGAATGAAGGCATTATAAGGAGAAAATGAATAATTTAAAGCGTTTGTGAATAACGTAACAAAACCCAAATCAGAGGTAACAATACGACGAAAGCAAACCAGATGGCGAAGGTGCGAAATGTCAGTGAAATCGCCTTGGGAATGGTCTTGTGATCCGGCACTGGGCCCGGGCCCACTTTCTCCACCTGAACCTTGATGCCGGAATATTTTTGTGGTCCGCCAAGCTCTGTCATCAATACATACGCCGCCATGGTTGCCACCTGGAAGTTAAAGCCGATGGGAAAGCGGCTGTGAGGTGTTTGCCAAATCAGTTTCAGTGCCTGGGGGCCGCCCTGAATCGCCAGGGTAAAACGCCACAGCTGCGCCGGGATATACAGCAGTACCTGATTGACCAGAAACACGGGCCGACCGAAGAAACGGTATTGTGGATCCAGACACCACCAGCTTTGCTCCAGCTGTTTTAACATTCTCACCAGCAGCACCATGGGCGCGCCGGCGAGGCAGAAGAAAAATACCACAGTAACAGTGCCATGAATGGGAGTAGTCACCAGCTTTTCTATGGTAGCCTTGGCGATGCCAGCCTCGGATAGTTCGGCAGTGTCGCGGGCGACCCAGGGGGAGAGCAGCTCTCTGGCGGCCGGTTTGTCTCCCCGCCTGAGGGCCTGGTATATCTCTTCGGCTTCCTGAATGAAACAGGCATCGTTGAGACATAGATAGAGGATCAAAAACTCAAAGAACCAGGGGAATGCCGCCAGTTCCAGCAGGAAGGTGATGATTAACCAAAATGGCAGCACCAGCAGCAAAATGGCCAGAGAGCCGGCAATCAGTTGCTGCCTTTCGTCTCTGTCGCCCCGTTTGACCTTGGCGGCCAGTGACTTGGCCAGGTGGCTCAACCAGGCCAGAGGTTGAAAAGCCTGGGGCAGCGGCGCCAATCGCGCCAGTAATAAGGCAAAAAACAGCACCAGAAACCCCTGAATAAGGGGCCCGTCTAAGGCCAGCAGCTGCTCGTAGAAGGGCAGGCTCATGGGCTCCGGTGCTCCTTAATTAAAGGTGATGCAGCATGCCTATGACCATCAGGGCCGAGTGGTGCCCTGCCTTGACCAGATAGGCATCAAAGTCGACCGGAGAGTCGTTGTTGGCATTATCGGACAGAGAGCGGATCACCACAAAGGGCACGCCGAACTGATGACACACCTGAGCAATGGCGGCGCCTTCCATTTCACAGGCGGCCATGGTGGGGAAATGCTTTAGCATGACGGCGGTGCGCTCGGGATCGCAAATAAAGCTGTCACCTGTGCAGATAAGGCCTTCAATGGCTTTGACCTCTCCCAAACCTGCGATAGCCTGTTTGGCCGCCAGCATCAGCTTGTGATCAGGAATAAAGGCTGCCGGTTGCTGCGCCATCTGGCCCATCTCATAGCCAAAGGCGGTGACATCGACATCGTGGTAACGGACTTCATCGGAAATCACTATGTCACCTATCTGCAGCGCATCGACAAATCCACCGGCCGAGCCGGTATTGATGACCGCATCCGGGGCGAACTTTTCAATCAACAGACTGGTCGCTATGCTGGCGGCAACCTTGCCTATGCCGGAGCGGGTAACTATGACTTCTTTGCCAACCAGAGTGCCGCTGACAAATTCAATGCCGGCAACCTTGCTGTGCTGTGGGTTTTCCAAAGAGGCAATCAGGTGAGCAACTTCCGGCTCCATGGCGCCGATAATACCGATTTTCATGGCTTAACCTTCTTTAAATGTCTTGAGTGAGCCTGAGGGCGGCTTAATATAGCACAAGCCAAGGATGGTGCGAATAAGTCAGCCGGTGACAGCCTGGTCGCTGAAGTCAGGCCGCATGTAATAAACGGCTTTGGCTGCGCTATTCCCGGAGTGTAGAACAGATGAAAAAAAGCGCACCCGGGAGGTGGGTTCCCGGATGCGCTCAAAGTGTTGAGTTGTCAGCTGAGGAAGTTGAGTATCCCAAGCGCCGCATCACGTCCTTCGGCGATGGCGGTGACCACAAGATCTGAACCCCTGACCATGTCACCACCGGCAAACACTTTAGGATTGCTGGTTTGGAACGGATTGGCCGCTTCTTTCTCGGCTTTTACCCGGCCCCATTGATCCAGGGCGATATCAAACTCGGCAAACCAGGGCGCCGGGCTGGGTTGGAAACCGAAGGCTACAATCACGGCGTCGGCGTCCAGCAGCTGGTCGCTGCCCGGGATGGGCTCAGGACGCCGACGACCACTGGCATCGGCGTTGCCTAGCGCGGTTTCAACAAATTCGACTCCCTTGACCTTGCCATCGTCTGTAGCAATCGCCACCGGCTGGCGATTAAACAGGAACTCGACCCCTTCTTCGCGGGCATTTTGCACCTCACGGCGCGAACCCGGCATATTCTCCTCGTCGCGGCGATAGGCACAGATAACAGATTCGGCGCCTTGGCGCACCGCCGTGCGCACACAGTCCATGGCGGTATCACCGCCGCCGAGTACTACTACCTTCTTGCCCTTGAGGTCGATATAGGGCTGCGCCGGATCGGCTTGCCCCATTAACTCTCGGGTGTTGGCAATCAGGTAGGGCAGGGCCTGAATAACCCCTTCGGCCTCTTCACCGGGCAGGCCCGCCTGCATGGCGTTATAGGTACCCATGCCGAGGAACACGGCATCGAAGTTGGCCAGCAACTCGGCAAAGGGAATATCCTGGCCGACTGTGACGCCGAGGCGGAACTCTATCCCCATGCCTTCCATCACGTTGCGGCGGGTAGCCATCACTGACTTGTCGAGCTTAAAGGCGGGAATACCATAGGTCAGCAGGCCGCCTATCTGAGGGTACTTGTCAAAGACCACCGCCTTGACTCCGTTGCGGGCCAGGATATCGGCGCAGCCAAGACCGGCCGGCCCCGCGCCTATGATGGCGACCCGCTCGCTTCTGGGCGTCACCTGGCTCATGTCCGGGCGCCAGCCTTGGGCGATGGCGGTATCCGTGATGTATTTTTCCACATTGCCTATGGTGACGGCGCCGAAATCATCATTCAGGGTACAGGCGCCTTCACATAGCCTGTCCTGCGGGCAGACTCGGCCGCAGACCTCCGGCAGGGTATTGGTTTCATGCACCAGGTCTGCCGCTTCCAGGATACGTCCCTGTTTGGCCAGCTTGAGCCAGTTGGGGATATAGTTGTGCAGCGGGCATTTCCACTCGCAGTAAGGGTTACCACAGTCCAGGCAGCGGTCTGCCTGCTGGTCGACCTGCGCCTGGGCAAAGGGTTGGTAAATCTCAATAAACTCTGTCTTGCGGCGTGAGATAGCCTGCTTGATCGGGTCGATACGACCCACTTCGATAAACTGAAAATCGTTACTCATGCTCGCTTACCCCGCTTTTACGGCCAGTTCCGGGCTCGGTTGTTCCAGTTTGAGCAGATCCGAAACCTGAATATTCTTGGGCTTGACCAGGACAAAACAATCGAGCCAGTTTTCAAACTCACTGAGAATGGCACTGGCGTGTTCACTGCCGGTCTCGGCCACATGCTGCTCTATCAGCCCTTTGAGGTGTTGCTGATGAATCGGCGACTCCAGCTTGAGGGTGTCGACCAGTTCGGTATTGACCCTACGGTTGAAGCGGCCGAATTGGTCGAACACATAGGCGAAACCGCCGGTCATACCGGCGCCAAAGTTGACGCCCGTGGTACCCAGCACCACCACTATGCCGCCTGTCATATATTCACAGCCGTTGTCACCGACCCCTTCAACTACCGCCAGCGCCCCTGAATTTCTGACCGCGAAACGCTCACCGGCTCGTCCCGCCGCAAACAGCTTGCCGCCGGTGGCGCCATAGAGACAGGTATTACCGACAATGGCGCTGCGCTCGGATTGGAAGGCGCTGCCGAGCGGCGGATAGATGGCGATTTTGCCGCCGGACATACCTTTACCCACATAGTCGTTGGCGTCGCCGCACAGTGACAGCTCGAGTCCAGGGCTGTTCCAGACCCCGAAACTCTGACCGGCGCTGCCGTTGAAGCTGAGCCTTATCGGCTTGGGACAGCCTTTTACGCCCCAGGTTGCCGCAATATGGCCCGAAAGCGCGGCGCCTACCGAGCGGTCGGTATTATTGATGGGGAAGCAGACATCGAAACCTTCACCCTTGGTGGCGCGCTCGGCGCACTTGGCCAGCAGTTCCTGGTTCAGGCTGCCGGGATCTGCCGGCGTGTTGGTCTCTTTCCAGGTCAGATTGGTGCTTGGCAATACTTCGGGTTTGAACAGGATAGGGGTCAGATCCAGTCCCTGCTGCTTGGCGGTCTGGCCTTCGATGGCCTGCAGCCAATCGCTGCGTCCTACCAATTGTTCAAACTCACTGACCCCCAGCTTGGCCATCCATTCACGCACCTCTTCGGCGACAAACTCAAAGTAAGTCATCACTCGCTCGGGCAAGCCATGATAGTGCTTGTCTCTCAAGGTCTTGTCTTGAGTGGCGACCCCGGTGGCACAGTTGTTGAGGTGGCAGATACGCAGGTATTTGCAGCCGAGCGCTATCATGGGCACAGTGCCAAAGCCGAAGCTTTCGGCACCCAGTAAGGCCGCCTTGATAACATCTGTGCCAGTCTTGAGACCACCATCCACCTGCAGGCGTATTTTGTGTCGCAGACCATTGGCCACCAGAGACTGGTGAACTTCGGCAAGGCCAAGCTCCCAAGGGCTGCCGGCATACTTGACCGAAGTCAGTGGGCTGGCGCCTGTGCCGCCATCGTAGCCGGAAACGGTAATCATATCGGCATAGGCCTTGGCGACCCCTGTGGCTATGGTGCCAACGCCTGGCTCAGAGACCAGCTTAACCGAGATAAGCGCCTTGGGGTTTATCTGCTTGAGGTCGAAGATCAGCTGCGCCAAATCCTCGATGGAGTAAATATCGTGGTGCGGCGGCGGTGATATCAGTGTCACGCCCGGGCGGGCGTGCCTGAGGCCGGCGATTTCAACACTGACCTTATGACCGGGCAGCTGACCGCCTTCACCGGGCTTGGCACCCTGGGCGACCTTGATCTGCAACACTTCGGCGTTAATCAGATAATGGGCGGTAACCCCAAAGCGGCCAGAGGCTATCTGCTTGATGGCCGAATTGCGCTCGCTGTTGAATCGGCTGGCATCTTCGCCGCCTTCGCCCGAGTTTGAGCGACCGCCGAGACGGTTCATGGCGATGGCCAGCGCTTCGTGAGCTTCCGGGCTCAGGGCGCCGATACTCATGGCGGCGCTGTCGAATCTGGGGAAGAGTGTCTTGGCCCCTTCCACATCCTTGATCGCTATGCTCTCGCGCTGCTGTTTGATGCTCAGCAGATCCCTCAAGGTGGCGACAGGCCTTTGGTCTACCAACTCGGCAAACCGTTTATAGAGCGGGTAATCCACCTCTTTCAGAGCCCGTTGCAGGGTGTTGACCACATCCGGGTTAAAGCAGTGGTATTCGCCGCCCTCAACGTACTTGAGCAAACCGCCCTGCGGCAGCGGTACATGGGGGCGGAAGGCCGCCTGACTCAGCAGTTGCTGATCGGCTTCTATACCATCGAAACCCACACCCTGAATACGGCTGACCACGCCGTTGAAGCATTGTTTAATTACCTCGTCGGCCAGGCCTATGGCCTCAAACTGCTGGCTGCAGCGATAGGAGGCGACTGTGCTGATCCCCATCTTGGACATGATCTTGCGCAGCCCTTTCTCAATGCCGTAGCGGAAGTTGAGCATCAGATTAACGATATCCTCGGCCTGATGGCGCTTGGCGAGTTCGGCAATGGACTCGTACACCAGATAGGGGTAAATGGCCGTAGCGCCAAAGCCCAGCAGTACCGCGAAATGGTGCGGATCCCGGGCCGAGGCCGTCTCCACTATGATGTTGGTGTCACAGCGCAGGCTCTTGTTCACCAGCATCTGTTGTACTGAACCTACCGCCATGGCGGCCGGAATGACCAGGGTGTCTTTGCTGACGGCGCGATCCGAGAGCACTATCAGGGTGGTGCCGGTGCGTGCCAGGCGCTCGGCTTCATCCGTGATCCGTTTGATTGCCTGACTCAGGCCTTCGGAGGCCGGATAGTTAAGATCAACCTTGTTGGCACGGTAATAGGTGCTGTCCAGACTCAGCAGTTGGTTGAAGTCACTGAACAGCAAGATAGGCGAGTTGAACATCACCCGATAGGCGTGTCCCGTGGTTTCGTTAAACAGGTTCTGCTCGCGGCCGATACAGGTGGCCAGCGACATCACATGTTTCTCCCGCAGCGGATCGATCGGCGGGTTGGTGACCTGGGCAAACTTTTGCCGGAAATAGTCATACAGCGAGCGCTGTTTCTTCGACAGCACTGCCATCGGAGTGTCATCGCCCATGGAGCCGGTGGCTTCTTCGCCTTTGCTGGCCAGTACCCAGATCACTTGCTCAAGTTCTTCTCGGCTGTAGCCGAACAGCTTCTGGTACTGCAGCAAAGTGCCCTGGTTGAATTCACTGACGCCCTGATCCTGCGGCGACAGTTGCTCAGCCGGTACCAGAGTCTGACTATTCTTTGCCATCCACTCCTTATAGGGGTGACGACGTTTGAGGTCGTTATCGATTTCGAATGACTGATAAAGACGGCCGCTGAGGGTGTCGAGCACCAAAAGTTCACCCGGGCCGACCCGGCCTTTTTCAATCACTTCATCCGGGCCATAGTCCCAGATACCCACTTCCGAGGCCAGAGTGAGAATTCTGTCTTTGGTGATCACATAGCGTGATGGCCGCAGCCCGTTGCGATCAACCGCGCAGGCGGCGTGGCGACCGTTGGTCATGACTATCCCTGCCGGGCCATCCCAAGGCTCCATGTGCATGGAGTTAAAGTCATAGAAGGCCTTGAGCTCTTCATCCATCTCGGGGTTACTCTGCCATGCAGGCGGGATAAGCAAACGCATGGCGCGGTAAAGGTCCATGCCGCCGGCCAGCAGCATCTCCAGCATATTGTCCAGTGACGACGAATCTGAGCCGGTTTCATTGACAAACGGGGCGGCCTGCTGCAAGTCAGGCAGCAGCGGTGAGTTGAACTTGTAAGCCCGCGCCCGAGCCCATTGGCGGTTACCCGTGATGGTATTGATCTCGCCATTGTGGGCCAGAAAACGGAACGGCTGTGCCAGTGGCCACTTGGGTGAGGTGTTGGTCGAGAAGCGCTGGTGGAACAGGCAGATAGAGCTTTGCAGCCTAATATCGGCCAGATCCGGATAAAAGGCCGGCAGATCGGCCGGCATCATCAAGCCTTTGTAGACAATGACCTGGCCGGAAAGGCTGGCTACATAAAAGTCTTTATCCTGGGTCAATTGCTGCTCGAGGCGGCGCCGAGCCATATAGAGGCGCCGCTCCAGATCTTTTTCACGCCAGCCAATGGGAGCATTGATGAGCACTTGCCAAATTTGCGGCAAACTGGACTTGCCTATCTCGCCGAGCACTTCCGGGTTAACCGGAACCGGACGCCAGCCGGCAATACTCAGGGTCTCTTTCTCCAGTTCCCGCTCAAGCAATATTCTGGCTTCGGCTGCCAGGGTTTCGTCCTGGTTTAAAAACAGCATGCCAACGGCGAACTTACGGCTGAGATGCCAGCCCTGCTCGGCCGCAATGGCCTCAAAGAATCCTGTGGGCATTTGCATCAGCAAACCGCAACCGTCGCCAGTGCGTCCGTCAGCTGCAATACCACCACGATGTTTCATGCGGTCGAGGCCATGGATTGCCGTGCGAACAATGCGATGGCTGGCTTCGCCATCCATCTGGGCTATCAATCCAAAACCACAGTTATCCCGCTCGAAACTGGGATGATACAAGCTCATACAAAACCTCCCTTAACATCACTATTACTACTCGGGAGAGAGTACCAAACTCTATAGATATGCACCCGAACCATCCAAATTATCCTGAGACTTGCTAAAGGTCAAACCTAAATATTGCATATATTTGATGATATTTGGGGTGTTTCATACAGAATCTTTAATTGCATTACGTTAACGTAAACTGAAAATTGAGCTGTATAACACTATGAATGAAAAGAAAATCTACTTTGGGGTGATTTGATGTTCACTTAATTTTAACAAATAGCCTCGAATTATCCTTGCAGAAGAAAAACTGATTTCTAGCCTGATTGTCTCTTGCGTTAAAAAATTGCCTGGAGTGACTAAATATTCATAAAAGTGTGAGCTGGATCGGGTTGCATCCAATCGAATTGGTCTTCGATCACCAGCAAAAGCAGCAGTCATTTGTGACATAAATTGACCTGGAGCAGAGCGGCCCTGAACAGGAGTCGTTAGACTGGCGACTTTTTTGAGAGAAGCAAATGGGACTGGACGACTTTGTCACTACCTTTGGTCAATACTGCCGGCAACAATTTGGTCAACGGTTACAAAAGCTGACTCTGGATGCGCGTTTTACCTGTCCCAATCGCGACGGAACTCTGGGGCGCGGTGGTTGCACTTTCTGTAATGTCGCATCCTTCAGTCATGAACATGGAACCGACTTGTCGATTGCGGCTCAGCTCGAGGCCGGCAAACAGAAGATGCAGGCAAAGGCTTCGCGGTTTTTGGCTTACTTCCAGGCTTATACCAGTACCTATGAAGAGTATGCCGAGCTCAAGCGTAAATACGATGAGGCGCTGCAGAGCGAGCAGGTAGTGGGTTTGTGTGTCGGTACCCGCCCGGATTGCGTACCGGATAGAGTGCTTGATCTGCTGGCGCAATATCAACAAAACGGCAGTGAAGTCTGGTTGGAGCTGGGTTTACAGAGTGCTCACGATGCCACGCTCAAACGGATTAACCGTGGCCATGACTTTGCCGTCTATCAGGACGCCGTCTTACGAGCCCGTAGTCGCGGACTCAAGGTGTGTACTCATCTGATCCTCGGACTCCCGGGAGAAGGTATGACGGAGCATCTACAAACTCTGGATGCGGTTTTGGACTCTGGAGTGGATGGTCTTAAACTGCACCCCCTGCATATAGTGGCCGGCAGTACCATGGCCAAGGCCTGGGAAGCGGGCAGGTTGCAGCCGCCGACACTTGAGGAGTATGTTATCAGTGCGGCGCAGTTGATCCGTCATACGCCAAAAGAGATAGTGTTTCATCGGGTGACCGCCTATGCCAGTCGTCCCGTGTTGCTGGCGCCGGATTGGTGCGCTCAGCGCTGGATAGGTTTGGTAGCACTGGTGGATGAGTTGGCGGCCAAGGGCGGGCAGGGCTCTGGGTTAATCAATTTAAATCAATAGCCTATAAACTTTTGTATGAGTTGTTCTCGCTTTTTGTATCACTTATGTTAAATGCAAGAAAGTTTTGACCCGTTTGACGCCTATAAGTTGCACCTGCAATTTTAGCGGGTATGATGTGGTAAATCTGACACATTCGAGGAGCGCCTTCATGGCCACAACTGAACTGGATACTATCTTAGATCTCAATACCCTGGAGCAGTACTGTAGTGCTATAGGTGCCGGCACCTTACTCAAGAGTGTGGTGTTATTTGAACAGTTGCTGCCAGAGTATGTCGCGAACCTGCAAAAGGCCGAGGCGGCCGGAGACAAGGATACCCTGTGTGCCGAGGCTCACAAGTTCAAAGGTGCTGCCGGCTCTGTAGGATTGAAACGGATCCAACAGACAGCACAGCAACTGCAACACGGTGAAGAAGCAGAATGGGAAGCCGGGCACAAAGAGTGGCTGACAATCATTGTTGAACATGCCGGTGAAGATCTGCAGCAACTTAAGTCTTTCCTCGAAGCCAAAGCATAAATTCCGGCCTTGGGTGCCGGAGAGAAGCTCCGGCGCTGCCAAGGTACTCAGAAACTCCCGCCACTACCCCTTTTCTAATACCTGAACCTTAGCCGTCAAGGCTTGGGTTTTCTGCTATTTCCGCATCAGCAATGGATTTCTTACCTGGATGATTTATCGCCTCGGTCACACTCCTGATTTGATACTGCTGCTCGGCAGACTTTTTGTGTTAGATTAGATAGAACTTTCTAATGCATTACTCAATTGGTAATCGACAAAATGAAACACTTACCCAGTTTGAAAAACCTCTATTATCTGGTGAATCTGCATCAGGAGCAGAACTTCAACCGGGCGGCCAAGGTGTGCCATGTGAGCCAATCGACACTCTCCAGCGGGATCCAGAATCTGGAAGAGCAGTTGGGCTATCAGCTGATCGAGCGGGACCACAAGTCCTTTATGTTTACCGCTATTGGTGAAGAAGTGGTGCAGCGTTCGCTGAAGATTCTGACCGATGTCGACGATCTGGTGGAGCTGGTGAAGAACCAAGGCGCCCCCATGACAGGGGAGATTCGGCTTGGCTGTATTCCCACCATTGCCCCGTTCCTGCTGAGCCGTGTAGTTAAGCAGTGCCAGAAGTCCTATCCAGATCTGAGTCTGCTGCTCAAAGAGGACACCACAGAGCGTTTGTTGACTGCCTTGGGTAAGGGCGAGTTGGATCTGTTGTTGTTGGCTCTGCCGGCCGATACTTCCGGCTACCACAGCATGAAGGTGGGTATTGACCCTTTCAAGATGGTGGTGCACAAGGACTTGTCTGCCGACATTCATGAGCCGGTGGACTATCAGGCGCTGCCGGATGAGAGTATTTTTCTGTTGCAGAGTGAGCACTGCATTACCGGGCATGCCATCAGTGCCTGCCAGCTGGGTGACAGCGCCAAGGTCAATCCTTTCGCCGCCACCAGTCTGCATACCTTGGTACAGATGGTGAACAGTAAACTGGGCACGACTTTCCTGCCGCAGATGGCAATAGATGCAGGGATATTGAAAGACACGGATCTTGCGGTGATGAGCCCTCCAGGGGAGGCACCATTTCGTGAGATAGGCCTGGTGTGGCGTCAGACAACCAGCCGGATCCTGACCTTCAGAACTTTGGGGTTGGAGATCCAGCAACTGCTGCAGCAGCAGGTTTAGGCTTGGATTCAATCCATAACAATAAAAAACGGCCCTTTGATGGGCCGTTTTTTTATGACTGATTACCTTGTTTGGGCTTAACCCCGAAAACTTCAATGGAGTGTTGTTTTCCCTTGAGCTTGACCGGTCCCAGATTGGTGAGCTGATACTCACTGTCGTCGTTTTCCAGCCTCGCTACCAGCGCGCCGGAGAGCAGCATTCTTTGTCCTAAGGGATTACACTGATCCTGCAGTCTCGCCAAGGTGTTGAGCACGTCGCTGAAGAAACTGATCTCCTGCTTTTGCACCCCGACCACGGCAGCCACCACTTGGCCGCAGTGGGCCGCCGCCTTGAATTTGGGAACAAAGCCGTAATGCTCTTCAAAATAGCGTCGCTGCCAATTAAGCTGCTGGCTGAATTCAAAGTAGATGTTCATGCATCTGTCGTTGATGATGCCGTCTTCCAATGGCCAGTGAATGAGCACAGCGTCACCCATGTAACGATAGATCTCGGCATCATTGTTGGTGACTGTGTCGGAAAGTAAGCTGAAGCTGTCCTGGATCAGTCGACTGAAGCGGTAATCCCCCAGAGATTCGGCATGGGTGGTGGAAGCCACCATATCGAGATAGAGAAACAGTCGCTGCTCGTATCTGGGCTTATGATACTTACCCAGACCTATATTCAGCAGGATCCTTGGCCCCACCAGCAGGGCCATCTGTTCGATAAAGGCGAGCCCGACCCGTACGACCACCAGATAGATGATTAGCGCCTGAAATGAGGGGCTATAGAGGATATGCACTGTCAGCATCTGCCTCAAGGTTGCCATATGGTTCTCTATGGCCCACATATTGAGGTACTGGGTCATATAGGCCAAAGTGGTGGCGCCCAAGAGCAGAAACAGCCCTTTGAAGATGACGGAGAAGACGTAGGGCAGGCGATTGATGGCACTGAAATCGGCTATCAGGTTCGACATCCAATGCAGACTGCCGAAAATTACTCCCATGTAGGCGGCCAGGGTCGCGAGATCCGCCGAGCCGACAGCCCACTGAGGCAGCTCAGTGGTTTGGGCATAGCGAAAAAATACAAAAGCTGCCATGGCTCCCGTCCATGCCATAATGGCAAACAGAAGCTTTTTGGCCTGGCGACGCGCTCTCACGAGGTGAAATCTATCCTAAATTTAAGGGGCCTTCTCAGGATGCGCTAGTTTATAGAATATACCCCTCTGATTTCCAGTGGTAATTGTGATCTTAATCAAGGCAAGTGCGGATTAGAGTCGATATCAACCAAAAAAGCGCTCAAGTAGTCCTTTGGTGAACTGAGTCTTGAGATAAAAGCCTCTTGGGTTTGTCATCTGAATACTGCCGTCTTCGGCAATACTTTCGGTCAACACTTTGCTGTTGGCCGCCTTGGGTCTGAGCTGCAATACCTCACCGTGCCTGGCGGTGATCTTGCTGACTTTGCCCATGCTGATAAGCTCCATGATCTCTTCCCAGTCCTGGCGCAATAGCCTGTCTTCCTCAGTGCTGGGTTCCCACAGCAGCGGTGAGCCGATACGTCGAACACCCGGAGAAAGTTCTCTGTCTCCCTGAACCGGGATCCACAGTACCCGCTGCAACTTGTGATACACCAGACTCTGTTCCCAGCGCAGCCCTGAGATATTGGTCAGCGGCGCGACACAAACATAGGTGGTTTCCAGCGGCATGCCGCGCTCATCTATCGGGATACTCTTAAGCTCTACCCCAAGATGCAGGAAGTCTTGCTCAGGTTTGGAGCCCGCTGTCGCCCCCAATGCCAGTTCCAGCAGTTGTCCGGTCCAACCTTTGTCGCGGCGAAAGTCTCTGGGCACGGCTACCCCTAAGGATTTTGCGAGCTGTCCCAGCGTCAGCCCGGCGATATCGTCAGCGCGCTGCAGTAGTTGTGCCAATGAGCTTGGCGGCATGATATTGGTTTTCATGGCGCTGATTTTACCTGAGCGGCACTGGATAACAAGGTTGTACAAAAACCGACCGCCACTGTGCAAACCAAGCCAATCCCCTGTGTGCAAGTTTGTATCTTAATGTTTTTATTGGCTAAAGTGTTTTTGGTTGACCGCCGAATAATGGTTTTCCTGAGTTACTCGCCGATTTCCCCTGTGTTGCCAACAAACTTATCCACAGCATTTTGGGATAACTGAGTATTTTTGGCTTCAATAAAGCAAATAATGGTGAGTGTCAACCGGGTTTTGGCACCATTTTGGACCTTTAAGCCGAGTTTTTGTCCATGGGGTGTGAATAAAGTTTTGTGATATTGCCCGCAAGTCGGTTCTGATTACTCGTTGGTTAAAAAGTGATCTGTTGATATGATTGCTGTCGATCGCTTTCTTTTTTATATGTCTATCTTTTTGTATTTAAAATGATTTTGTTTTGATTCTTACTTTTGGGCTTAGACTGTAAGGGTTGCAAAAAACAGCGTTTCCAGAAGTTCAGTCGAGTTTCGAACAGAGATATCCACAGTTTTTGTGGATATCCACTCAAACATGGCAGAGCAGTTGTTGATAAAGTGGAAAACTCCATTTGCTTATCCAGAGAAAAAGCCGTAAATAGAGAATTGCTGCCGACGTGGGATTGTGAAACAATCGAATCATTGAAATTTATCGCTTTTTCGGAGTCCATGTGATTGACAGCGACGGTTTTCGCGCAAATGTGGGCATCATTATCTGTAACAGATTTGGCCAAGTAATGTGGGCCAGGCGTTTCGGTCAGCACTCCTGGCAGTTTCCCCAAGGGGGATTGGATGACGGTGAATCCGCTGAAGATGCCATGTATCGAGAGCTGTATGAAGAAGTAGGGCTCAGGCCGGAACATGTGCAGATACTGACATCCACCCGCTCCTGGTTGCGATACAGATTGCCAAAGCGTTTGGTGCGCCAGGACAGCAAGCCTGTCTGTATCGGCCAAAAGCAGAAATGGTTTTTGCTCCAGCTCAAGAGTCAGGACAGTGCCGTCAACTTGAATTCGTCCGGCCATCCTGAGTTCGATGACTGGCGCTGGGTAAGTTATTGGTACCCTGTGCGTCAGGTCGTATCTTTTAAACGTGACGTCTACCGTAAGGTTATGAAAGAGTTCGCCACCACGGCTCTGGCATTGCAGGCACGGGAGCCTTCACGCAGAAGGGGACGACAAAGAGCAGCAGGCTGAGGTTTGATATCGAAAGGGGGAACAGGTGTTAAACACGCTCAGGGATATTACTCAGGCAGTTGCGGCCGCAAGGGATCTTGAGGCTGCCCTTGAGCTATTGGTCGGTCAAATAAAGGCCGCCATGAGCACTCAGTGTTGTTCTATCTATATTCTGGATAAAAATGAGTTGGTCCTCTCCGCCACAGATGGCTTGGAACCCAGTGCCGTCGGCCGGGTTCGCATGCCGTTGACCGAAGGTCTGGTAGGCCTGGTTGCCGAGCGTGAAGAAGCTATCAACCTTGCCGATGCCAGAGCCCATCCCAGATTCAAACTCTTTCCCGAAGTGGCCGAAGAGGAATATCGCGCCTTTCTCGCCGCGCCCATTATCTATCAGAAACAGCTGCTTGGCGTCATAGTGGTGCAGCAGCCCAGTGCCCGTCAGTTCAGTGAAGGGGAAGAAGCCTTTCTAATGACGCTGGCGGCGCAGTTGGCCATGGCCATTCGCGGCCTCAAACAAAAAGCCAGCGTCAAGGAAGATCAGCTGCAAATCCTGTTCCAGGGCACGCCGGCCTCCAATGGTATTGCCATTGCCCATGCTTTGGTGCTGGGCGGGCAGATATCACTGGAGCAGCCGGATCAAACCGCAGCAGATATCCCCAATGAGCTTGAGCGCCTCAAGACAGCAATCGAGCGTTGCCGTAACACCCTGAGCACCCTGGCACAGCGTTTTGACCGTGAGCAGGATGAAGAGGTGGTGTCTATCTTCTCGGCGCTGCAACTCTTGCTGGAAGAGGCCAGCCTTGGGGGCGAATATCGCGATGAGGTGCTTGCGGGTTGGTGCGCCGAGTCGGCGGTCAGTCGCGTGTCTTTGCGTTACATCACCCAGTTTATGGCGATGGAAGACCCCTATCTCAAAGAGCGGGCCAGCGATATCCGTGACTTGGGGCAGAAGGTGCTGCGCCAGTTGATTGAGCCGGAACGGTTGGAGCTCAATGCCGATAAGCCGGTTATTCTGGTGACCCGTGAGGCGGATACCACCTTGCTGGCCGAGTTTCCGCGGCAAAAGTTGGCCGGGATAGTGACAGAGCTTGGCGGGGTCAACTCCCATGCCGCTATTCTGGCCCGGGCGCTGGGTGTACCGGCCATCACAGGGGTCGACCAGGTCTTGGCTGCCGACATCGACAAGAAGCTTTTGGTGCTCAATGCCACCCGCGGTCAGCTGATGGTGTCGCCGTCTCCGGCCGTGGTCGGTGAGTACCGCAGTTTATTGTCTGCCGAGAGAGCGTTGCAGCGGCAATACGCCAGAGAGCTGAACCTGCCGGCCGAGACGGTCGACGGCAAACGTATTCATCTGTATATGAACGCAGGGTTACTCAGCGGTTTGGCCTCTGAAATTGCCGAGGGCGCCGATGGTATTGGGTTGTATCGCACCGAAATCCCCTTCATGTTACAGCAGCGCTTTCCCAGCGAGTCTGAGCAGGTAAAGGTGTATCGCCAGGTGCTGGAGGCGGCGTCCGGTCGGCCCGTGGTGATGCGCACCCTGGATGTGGGCGGAGACAAACCCTTGCCTTATTTCCCCATCAAGGAGGAAAACCCATTTTTGGGCTGGCGTGGCATTCGCTTGTCGCTGGACCATCCCGAGCTGTTTCTGGTGCAAATTCGCGCCATGCTCCAGGCCAGCGGCAGCGGCGAGCAACTGCATATTTTGCTGCCCATGGTCAGTAATCTCGATGAGATAGATCAATCGCTGGAATATATCGAACAGGCTTATTCCGAGCTTAAGTCGGATGTGAACCCTGAGCTGAAAAGACCCAAGGTCGGCATTATGCTGGAGGTGCCGGCGCTGCTGTTTCAACTGGATGAAGTCGCCAAGCGTGTTGATTTTGTTTCCGTCGGCAGCAACGACCTGACCCAATATCTGTTGGCGGTAGATCGCAACAACCCCAGGGTCAGCGCCCTGTTTGACAGCTATCATCCTGGGATATTGCGTTCACTGAAACAGGCGCGGGAGACCTGCCGTCAATATGGCCTAGGTGCCAGTGTCTGTGGCGAATTGGCCGGTGAACCCGGCGGCGCTTTGCTGCTTGTCGCCATGGGCTATAACCGCCTGAGTATGAACCAGGGGAGTTTGGCCAGGATCAATTATCTGCTGCGGCGAGTGCGCAGCAGTGAACTCGAGCAGTTGTTGGCCGAGGCGCTGACACTCAGGAGCGGCAGTGAAGTGCGGCAACTGGTGCACGATTATTTGGGGCAAAGAGAGCTGGCGGCCATTCTCAATTGAACCTGCCGTGGCGGGTGTATGGAATAACAACAAGAATTAAGGAACCTCTGTGGACACATTTCTCTGGGTATTCGGTGTTTGTCTGGCGTTGGGGGCTTTTGTCGGCTTTATGGCCGGCTTGTTGGGGATAGGAGGTGGTCTTATTGTGGTGCCGGCGCTGTTGTATATTTTACCCAAGGTGGGAGTTCCCGCCGCGCAGTTGCCCCATGTTGCCATTGCCACTTCGTTGGCGGCCATCATTTTGACCTCTTTTTCATCGGCCCGCGCCCATCACAGCCACGGCAATATTCCTTGGCCACTGTTTAAATCCATGTTGCCTGGTCTGGCGCTGGGGGCCTTGTGTTCGGGGTTTATCGCCGAATTGATCCCGGCCGATGATCTGCGCCGCGCCTTTGCCGTGTTTGTAATATTAATGGCCGTCCAGATGGCATTTCCTTTTCGTCCATCGGCGAAAGAGGGCTTGCCGCCATTTCCCGTTTTACTCATAGTCTCGGCGATTATTGCCATTATTGCCGCCTTGATGGGCATTGGTGGTGGGGTGCTTTTGGTGCCTTTCCTCACCTGGTGTGGGCTGCAGATGCGTCAGGCGGTGGGTTTTTCATCGGCTACCGGCCTTATCATCGCCCTTTGGGGGAGTTTAGGGTATGTTATCGCAGGCTGGAACGCCCCGGATATGCCAAGCGGCACTCTGGGATACGTTTACCTGCCGGCTTTGGTGGGCATTATTGCCTCCTCAATGTTGGTGGCGCCGCTGGGTGTAAAAGCGGCCAGCACTTTGCCGACGCCGGTATTGAAGAAAATATTTGCACTTTTATTGGTTGTTGTGGGTCTTAAACTTATCCTGGCCTGATCTGCGCCGTCGTTAATTTAGGAATCGTCTTTCTGTTATGGCTTTAGAATTTCCCAATATTGATCCTGTGATCGTCTCTTTTGGCCCCTTTGAGCTGTTCGGCCAGACTTTTGAACCGGCATTGCGTTGGTATGGTTTCATGTACCTGCTGGGCTTTTTGGCCGCTATGATACTGCTCAACCGTATGGCTGACAGATCCAAAGGGTTATGGAGCCGCGAACAGGTATCGGATCTGCTGTTTTACGCTTTTCTCGGGGTGATCCTGGGGGGCCGCATAGGTTATGTGCTCTTCTACCATCTGGATTTCTTTATTGCAGACCCCTTGTACCTATTCAAGATCAGTGAAGGTGGCATGTCTTTCCACGGCGGTTTGATGGGGGTTATTCTGGCCATGCTCTACATCGCCTGGAAACAGAAGCGCAGCTTCTTCGCGGTGGCCGATATGGTGGCTCCAGTGGTGCCTATCGGTTTGGGCGCTGGGCGTCTGGGTAACTTTATCAATGGTGAACTCTGGGGCCGGGTAACTGATGTGCCTTGGGCCATGGTGTTTCCTTCAGGTGGCCCCGAGCCTCGTCACCCTTCGCAGCTGTATCAATTTGCCCTCGAAGGGGTAGCGCTGTTTATTTTGCTGCAATGGTTCAGCAGACGCAGTCCCAAGACAGGAGCCGTGTCTGGGATGTTTTTGCTCGGCTATGGTATCTTCCGCTGCATAGTGGAAACGGTCAGACAGCCGGATGCCCAACTCGGGCTTTATTTGGGCTTTTTGACCATGGGACAGATACTGTCAGTGCCCATGATCCTCTTTGGACTCTATCTGTTAATGCGTAATGCGCCGCAGGCCGGCGTGGTGAAGGACAAGCAGTAATGCAGCAATATCTTGATTTAATGCAACATATTTTAGATTCCGGTACCGATAAGAATGACCGTACCGGCACGGGAACCCGCTCTGTATTTGGCTACCAGATGCGTTTTGACCTCAGTAAGGGGTTCCCCTTGGTGACCACCAAGAAATGCCATCTGCGCTCCATCATCCATGAGCTGCTCTGGTTCCTGAAAGGGGACACCAATGTTGCCTATCTGCATGAAAACAAAGTGACGATTTGGGATGAGTGGGCCGATGAGTTCGGTAATCTGGGGCCGGTTTACGGCGCTCAGTGGCGCAGTTGGCCAACACCCGATGGTGGTCATATCGATCAGATCACTCAGGTGATAGAGCAGATCAAGGCGCAACCTGACTCCAGACGTTTGATTGTCTCGGCCTGGAATGTCTCCGAGCTCGACAAGATGGCGCTGGCACCTTGTCATGCCTTCTTCCAGTTTTATGTAGCCGATGGAAAGTTGTCCTGTCAGCTGTATCAGCGCAGCTGTGATGTATTCCTGGGACTGCCGTTCAATATCGCCAGCTACGCCTTGTTGACCATGATGGTAGCGCAACAGTGTGGCCTCGAATTGGGCGATTTTGTCTGGACCGGCGGTGATACCCATCTTTACTCCAATCATATGGAGCAAACGGCGCTGCAACTCAGCCGTGAGCCCAAGCCTTTGCCGCAAATGAAAATAACCCGTAAACCTGAATCAATTTTTGACTACCGATTCGAAGATTTCGAGTTGTCCGGTTACGAACCTCATCCTCATATTAAGGCGCCTGTCGCTATCTAAACCGGGTTTTTCGTGGAATACTTCGCATATCTCGAGGTATTCCTTAGAAACTTTCGATTATACTTACTTAAATCCATCTACTACACTCAAATCAATTATGTTTTTGGGAGTTTAGTATGGAAAAGGCACTTCGGAATTTCCTGAGCCAGGAATCTGCCGGCGGTATTTTGTTATTGATTGCTGTAGCTTTGGCTATGGTCCTGGCTAATTCACCGCTTTCCGGCCTCTATCAAGGTTTTCTGGATACCCCGATGCAGTTGCGTCTCGGGGCCCTGGATATCAACAAGCCCTTGCTGCTGTGGATCAACGATGGTCTGATGGCGCTGTTCTTTCTCTTGATTGGTCTGGAAGTCAAACGTGAGTTGCTGGAGGGGGCACTGTCCAGTGTTTCCAAGGCATCTCTGCCAACCTTTGCCGCTATAGGTGGTATGGTTGTTCCGGCCGCTATCTATCTGCTGTTCAATGCCAATGATCCTGTGACTCAGGGGGGCTGGGCGATTCCGGCCGCGACTGATATCGCCTTTGCGCTGGGGATCATGGCACTTTTGGGTAACCGGGTTCCCGTGGCGCTCAAGGTGTTTTTGCTGGCGCTGGCAATCATAGATGACCTGGGTGTAATCGTTATTATTGCGCTGTTCTATAGCAGTGATCTATCCATGATCAGCCTCTTGATTGCCGCCGCTGCCGTCATAGGTTTGGTTACCTTGAACCGCCGCGGTGTGACCGCGCTTGGAGCCTATGGCGTACTGGGGGCCATTCTCTGGGTCGCCGTACTCAAGTCCGGGGTTCATGCCACTTTGGCCGGGGTGATCATCGCCTTCTGTATTCCGCTGCGCGACAAGCAAGGTGGTTCACCGTCAGAGCACCTGGAGCATGCGCTGCACCCCTGGAGCACCTTCCTGATCCTGCCGGTATTTGCCTTTGCCAACGCCGGGGTAGCCTTGGGGGGCATGTCGCTGGAAAGCCTGGTATCGCCTGTACCTCTGGGTATTGCATTGGGTCTGTTGCTCGGTAAGCCGATTGGTGTGGTGTTGTTCAGTTTTATTGCGGTTAAGTTGCGTCTGGCTGAGTTGCCTGAGGGCATTGCCTGGCGCCATATCATGCCTGTGGCTGTGATGTGCGGTATAGGATTTACCATGTCGATGTTTATTGCCTCTCTGGCATTTGAGCATGGTGGCGTTGTCTATAGCGATTTGGCCAGGTTGGGGATCCTGATCGGATCTATGTTGGCGGCAGTCGTGGGCTATTTCTGGCTGTCAAAAGTGTTACCTGAAAAAGGAGAAAAGGAATGAAAACAAGCATAATGGCCGGACTCATTCTGGCGGGCTTAGCCCCTTTGGCTCAGGCGTCACAGATAGAAGCCTGTATTGCAGACAAGGAAGCAGCCCTGTGTCAGAGTTACCTCGAAGGCGTTGTTGATGGTGCCCTCATGTATAAGCCACAAGCGGTAGGCGCTCGCCTGGACAGCAACGGCTATGAAGCCCGCGCCCTTAAGTATCGGGGAGGAAAGCGCTTTCAGGAAGCCAATCGCAAGTATTGCCTGGACAGGATCCCGGATAGGGATCAACTGGTACAGGGTATCAGCGAAGCCTTTGAAAGCGGTGAGGTCAAGGATATAGATACACTACAGCTTGCCGTAAATAATTTGCTGGACTGTCAGCGTTTGAAGTAAGGAGTCGGGGCAGCCTATGTCTCATTTGAACTACAACCACCTGTATTATTTTTGGATGGTGCATAAGCAAGGCTCAGTGACCAAGGCTGCCGAGACACTCTGTTTAACTCCCCAAACCATTACCGGCCAGATAAGGACGCTGGAAGAAAGGCTCAAGGGGAGTCTGTTCAAGCGGGTGGGGCGCAACCTGGCCCCTACTGAATTGGGCGAGCTGGTGTTTCGTTACGCCGACAAAATGTTCAGCCTCTCTTATGAGATGCTTGATGTGCTCAACTATCGCAAGGATGAATCCATCCTGTTTGAGGTGGGTATTGCCGATGCTCTCTCCAAGGCGTTGGCCAGTCGGGTGCTGATGTCGGTGATCCCGGCCAACAGTTCCATGCACCTGGCCTGTTATGAGGCAACCCACGAAAGCCTGATGGCCAGGCTCAGGGAGCATAAACTGGATATGATACTGTCGGACTGCGCCGGTGAGTCTCTCAAGTATCCGGAAATTCTCTCCAAGAAGTTGGGGGAGTGCGGTATTGCCTTCTTCTCGGCGCAGGAGTTTAAAAGTGGCTTTCCCGAGTGTCTGGAAGAGGGGCCCTTGCTGATCCCCAGCCGGCGTACTTCTCTGGGCCAGCAACTCTATCGCTGGTTTGATGAGAAACGCCTTAATGTCAAGATTCTCGGTGAGTTTGACGATGCGGCTATGATGAAGGCCTTTGGCTATTTCCGTAAGGGGATATTTGTCGCCCCCTCCATCTATCAGCAAGATATTCTCGAGCACAACATACGTCTGCTCGGTGAAACCATGGAGATCAAAGAGGAATATCATGTGATGTTCGCCGAGCGGATGATCCAGCATCCGGCGGTGCAGCGCTTGCTGGAAACCGATTTTGGTGACTTGTTCGCCGGTCGTGACCTTCAGGTGCAGCAGTTCTGATACGGGTGGATGATTAAGGCGGATATTCGACAGCGCAGACGCCAGAATGTAAACTTGCGACAAAATTCTTGATTGGAGCATGATAGGTGTCTGACTTGATGAGTACCCCCAGAGTTAAGTGGGCATGTCGCCGTGGTATGCTGGAGCTTGATGTACTGTTTCAACCCTTTGTGGAACAGCATTACGAGACTCTGAGCCCTGAGGATAAGGCCTTATTTGTTCGTCTGCTTGAGTGTGAAGATCCTGAGCTCTTTGCCTGGTTTATGGGGCATGAGCAATGTCCGGATCCGCAACTGGCACAGATGGTAGTGCGCGTTCGTGGCCGGGCAGCGCCATAGGTTTCAACTCAGTTCTTCCTTCAGCCAGTATCTGAGTCTGACGGTGCTGGCTGCTATTTGCCTGAGCAGCTTTCTTGCCTGGCCGGCGCTGGATTATCCTTTCTATTTATTGTTCAAATACCTATGTTTACTGCTAATGCTGGCAGGCTTTGGCCTTGCGCTGTGGCGTTTGCGCTGCTGGCAACTCTGTTTCTGGCTTAATGAATTGGGTGAAGGACAGTTCGAACCCGGTTCGAGTTTCGAACTTAGTGGCAGACCTTGGGTCAGCCCCTTTGTGGTGACTTTTACCTATCAGGGGGAGGATAACTACGGGCGTTGCTGGCTGTTTGCCGATATGTTTGACGACACAGACTATCGTCACCTGTGTCGTCTATTGTTGCAGCGCTCAAAGTCCGCTAACTGAACTCATTCCCGCCCAAGTTATTCAGGTTGCAGAATGGTCGGCTGCGGATTCTCCAGTTTCTGCGGATGATCGATATTACAGTGCAGGCCGCGGCTTTCCTTGCGGGCCATGGCGCAGCGGATGATCAACTCGGCCACTTGCACCAGGTTGCGCAATTCCAGCAGGTTGTTGCTGACGTGGAAGTTGCTGTAATACTCCTGGATCTCCTGTTGCAGCATGGCGCAGCGGCGCAGGGCACGCTCCAAACGCTTGTCTGAGCGCACAATCCCCACATAGTCCCACATAAAGAGTCTCAGCTCGTGCCAGTTGTGGGCAATAACCACTTCTTCATCCGAGTTACATACTTGGCTTTCATCCCAGGCCGGGATATTGCCGGGCATGGCAATTTTACCTAGCTGGCTTTGAATATCGGTCGAAGCGGCGCGGGCGAATACCAGACACTCCAGCAAGGAGTTACTCGCCAGGCGGTTGGCACCGTGCAGTCCGGTATAAGCCACCTCACCTATGGCATAGAGGCCATTGAGATCTGTCTGACCGTGAAAATCTGTCATTACCCCGCCGCAGGTATAGTGAGCGGCAGGCACCACAGGGATAGGTTCCTTGGTGATATCTATCCCTAAGTCCAGGCAGCGCTGGTAAATGGTGGGGAAATGCTTGATGACAAATTCCGGGTCCTTGTGGCTGATATCCAGATAGACGCAATCGGCACCGAGGCGCTTCATTTCATAGTCTATGGCCCTGGCTACTATGTCTCTGGGCGCCAGTTCGGCGCGTTCATCAAAGTCAGGCATAAAGCGACTGCCATCGGGACGGCGCAGATAGGCGCCTTCACCACGCAAAGCTTCTGTCAGCAGGAAATTGCGGGCATCTGAATGATATAGACAGGTTGGGTGGAACTGATTGAATTCCATGTTGGCCACCCGGCAACCGGCACGCCAGGCCATGGCAATACCATCGCCACTGGCGATATCCGGGTTTGAGGTGTACTGGTAAACCTTGGAACTGCCGCCGGTCGCCAGGGCGACAAACTTGGCCTTGATGGTTTCAACCTGCTCAAGGTTACGGTTCCAGACATAGGCGCCCAATACCCGGTTGCCCGGACGGCCCAGTTTACGGGTGGTGATCAAATCTATGGCGTTGTAACGCTCAAGTACCAGAATATTGGGGTGTGCCTGGGCCATCTCCTGCAGTGTGGTCTGTACCTCTTTGCCGGTGGCATCGGCGGCGTGCAGAATACGCCTGTGGCTGTGGCCGCCTTCGCGGGTTAGATGGTAGGCGCTGTCATTGATGCTGCCATCGGGATTTTCTTCCTTATCGAAGGCAACACCGCATTCAATCAGCCATTGCATGGCGGCGCGGGCATTTTCGGCGGTGTAGGTTACCACGGCTTCATCACAGAGTCCGGCGCCGGCGACCAAGGTGTCGGCCACATGGGATTCTATGGTATCCTCCTCGTCGAAAACCGAGGCTATGCCCCCTTGGGCATAATAGGTTGAGCCTTCGTTGAGAGGACCTTTGGAGAGTAAAATGACTTTGGTTTTTTCAGCCAGGTGAAGGGCGAGAGTCAAGCCCGCTGCACCACTGCCTATGACCAGGACGTCAGATTGGTGTTCAACTACTTGTTTCATCGGGTATCATGAGATGTGACTGGGGGTTCGGTTATGGTAAACCAACTCGCAAGGGATGGATACAACCCAGCTCAGGATATTCACAGTACATTTTTTGCAAAACATCAGAACTTTTTCGAAGCACGCTAGTCTACATAAGTGAATATGATTCGAGCGACTGAGAAATCAGCATTATAAGATTTGGGAGAAGTCGGCTCGGATGAGTGGACAAACAAGTGATCAACAACTGGTTGAGCGCGTACAACGTGGCGATAAAAACGCTTTTAACCTGCTGGTGCAAAAGTACCAGAGTAAGGTCATCAACCTGATATCCCGTTATGTACGGAATCAGGCCGATGTAGCAGACGTGGCGCAAGAGGCTTTTATTAAGGCTTATCGGGCGTTACCTAATTTCCGCGGTGAGAGTGCCTTTTATACCTGGTTGTACCGAATAGCAGTAAATACGGCCAAGAATCATCTGGTGTCACAGGGGCGCAGAACACCTGCGAACGATGTTGATGCCGATGAAGCCGAATTTTACGATGGCAGTGATGCCCTGAAAGAGTTCGCCTCTCCTGAGCGGTTGATGCTTTCAGACGAGATAAAGAAGACTGTCTTCGACACTCTCGAATCGCTGCCGGAAGAGTTAAAGATGGCTATCTCCTTGCGTGAGCTTGATGGTATGAGCTACGAGGATATTGCCAATGTGATGGATTGCCCTGTAGGTACTGTGAGATCCCGTATCTTTCGTGCCCGGGAAGCCATAGACAAGAAGCTCCAGCCTTTGCTGGAAAGATGATCCTTTAATAGAGACAGGTGAGTAATGGATAAATTAGGTCAGGAGTGGGTTTCTGCGGCAGTGGACGGCGAAACCGACGCTCAGACGCTGGCAGAACTGGCTGGTGACACTGCTTCTCACGACAAGTGGCGTAACTATCATCTTATCGGTGATGCCATGCGTGGCGAGTTACCTTCCGCTATCCCCTTGGATCTGTCCGCCAGTATTGCGGCCGCTATCGACAAGGAGCCGGCGATTGTCGCACCTGTCACCTCAACCCAGGTATCTGTGGCCGATGAGCCTCAGCGTCAGATTGCCAGCGGTGCTAGAGTGATCCCCATGTTCAAGCAGTTTGGCCAGTATGCGATTGCTGCCACCGTTGCCATGGTTGCCATTGTTGGTGTTCAGAACTACAACCAGTCACCTGAAAGCCAGGATCCTGCATCCCCTGTGCTTATTACCCGTCCTTTGGTGGGCAGCGCCTCACCGGTTAGCCTGCAAACCGGGCCGGTTCAGCAGCCACAGGGCTATACCAATGAGCAGTTGATTGAGCAACGTCGCAGGATCAACAGCTATATTCAGGATCATATGTTGCAACAGAGATTGAATGCCGGTGTGGTTATGGATAACAATAATGAGGTCGTTCCTGTTCCTATGAATCGTTAAGGAAATCTCTTGCGCCTTTTCCTCCTGGCCATTCTGGCCTTTGCAGTACCTGCCTTCGCGCAGGATGATATGTCCGCCAAAGCCTGGCTTGAAAAAATGAGTCAGGCTCTGCGCGAAAAAGAATACAAGATTTCTCTCATCCAACTTCAGGCCGATAATATTCGGCCTTTGGTATACCTGCACGGTAAAGTCAACGGCGAGGAAGTGGCCTTTCTCGAACACCTCAATGGTCCGCCAAAGAATGCCGTTCGTGTCGGCAATACAGTGACCTTTATAGAACACGAACAGCCCGCCTACAGCATCAAAGCCAAGCGTATTCAAGGGGTGATGCCGGCAGCCTTCTTCGGTGACAGTGGCGACCTCGAAGCCGGGTACCAACTGGTGCTGGGTGGCCGCAGTCGTATTGCCGGACGTCCTGGACAGATGGTTCGCATTTTACCCAATGATGAATATCGCTATGGTTTCCAGGTGTGGATGGATATGGAAACCTTTCTGCCGCTGCGCTATGACATGCTGAATCAGGACAAGCAGTTGTTGGAGCAGTTGTTGGTCATTGAATTGATAGAACTGCAGGAAACCGCACCTCTGCTGGTGGAAGCCTACAAGCAGGAATGGCCGGCGGTGATGAATCCATCAGAGCGGGAAGATGGCCAGAACTGGCAATTTGATTGGCTGCCGCCCGGTTTTCAGGTGGTGGTTCGCGATCACCATCGCCTGATAGGCAGTCATGAGCCGGTGGAATACATTGCCCTCACCGATGGCCTCAGCAATATCTCTGTCTATGTTGCCCGCGCCGGTGATGCGCCCATGCCGGAAGAACTGATGACCCGTAATGGCCTTTCCATGGCGGCTGACCGAGTCGGTAACCTGGAAGTGGTTGCAGTCGGTAAGGTGCCGACACAAACGCTTATCCGTATCGCTTCGGGCCTAAGGCTGGAGTGAGGACAGGGTTATGATGGAACAGGTGGCTAAGGTCATAGGTACAGACAGTGATGGTTGGGTCAAGGTGCAGGTGGAGTTGAAGAGCGCCTGCAATCACTGTTCCAGCAGCGAATCCTGCGGCACTTCGGCAGTTGCCAAGGCGTTTGGCAGTCGGTTGCAGGAGTTTTCCCTGCCCAGCACTGAAACTTATCCCGAAGGCACTTTGCTGCGTTTGGGCTTGCCGGAAAGCGTAGTGCTCAAGGCGGCTCTGCTGGTTTACATGCTGCCTTTGGCCGGGTTGTTTCTGGGCGGGTTATTGGGGCGCTTTGTTGCCTCGCTCGCCGGGTTCAGTACAGATGGCGGCGCCATATCCATGGCGATCGCCTTTGCCTTGCTGGCTTGGCTACTGGGCAAGTCTCAGGCACGCAGGATTGAAAACCGGGCTCAACCCGTCATTCTCGCCAATCTTGGCCAAGCCATGGAGAGCGCTTCAGAAACTCACTGCCACTAATCCTGTCCTTCCCACAAAGGCTCAAAGTGTGAATCTAATTGGTATTGGCCCAGCAATCGGGTACAATTTCGCACCTTTGAGCACAGTCTCCCATTAGAATTTAGTCATTGCAGCATAATGAAACATATTAGAAACTTTTCGATTATTGCCCATATCGACCATGGCAAATCTACCCTCTCAGATCGCCTGATCCAGGTTTGTGGCGGCTTAACCGACCGTGAAATGGCTGCTCAGGTGCTGGATTCAATGGATCTGGAGCGCGAACGCGGTATCACCATCAAGGCCCAGAGCGTTACACTCGACTATAAGGCAAAAGACGGTGAAACTTATCAGCTGAACTTCATCGATACCCCAGGGCACGTTGACTTCTCCTATGAAGTTTCCCGCTCGCTGGCGGCTTGTGAAGGAGCCTTGCTGGTGGTTGATGCTGGTCAAGGGGTTGAGGCCCAGACACTGGCGAACTGTTATACCGCGCTGGAAATGGATCTGGATGTCGTTCCTGTACTCAACAAGATTGACCTGCCTCAGGCTGAGCCCGAGCGGGTTGCGGCCGAGATTGAAGACATAGTCGGCATTGAAGCTAAAGACGCTGTACGCTGCTCTGCCAAGACTGGTGTTGGCATAGACGAAGTGCTGGAAACCATAGTGGCACAAATTCCGCCACCGGAAGGTGATCCGGAAGGGCCGCTGCAGGCTCTGATCGTCGACTCCTGGTTCGACAGCTACCAAGGGGTTGTGTCTCTGGTGCGGATCAAGAACGGCGTGCTCAAGAAGGGCGATAAGTTCAAGGTCATGAGCACAGGCCAGACTTACAACGCCGACAAGGTGGGGATCTTCACACCCAAGCAGACAGAAAAAACTGAACTGAGAACCGGTGAAGTAGGTTTTATCATCGCCGGTATCAAGGAGATCCACGGTGCCCCTGTGGGGGATACCCTGACCCATGCCAAACACGGCGCAGACAAGCCTCTGCCTGGCTTCAAGAAAGTGAAGCCTCAGGTGTACGCTGGTGTGTTCCCCATCTCTACCGACGACTATGAAAGCTTCCGTGATGCGCTGAATAAGTTGAGTCTGAACGATGCTTCACTGCAGTTTGAGCCGGAAAACTCCACCGCCTTGGGCTTTGGTTTCCGTATCGGTTATCTGGGACTCCTGCACATGGAGATCATCCAGGAGCGATTGGAGCGGGAATATGACCTGGATCTGATCACCACGGCACCGACTGTGGAATATGAAGTTGAACTGACCAATGGCGATGTTGTCTATGTGGATAACCCATCCGAGTTGCCGGCGCTCAACTATATCGAAGAGATGCGTGAGCCTATCGTCGAAGCCAATATTCTGGTGCCCAAAGATTACCTGGGCAACGTGATCACTCTGTGTGTTGAAAAGCGCGGTGTGCAGAAGAATATGGTTTACCACGGCAACCAGGTAGCACTGACCTATCATATTCCGGCGGCCGAAGTCGTGATGGACTTCTTTGACAGGCTTAAGTCCACCAGTCGTGGCTATGCTTCGCTCGAGTACAATTTTGTCTACTTCCAGGCGGCCGACATGGTGCGTTTGGATGTGTTGATCAACGGCGACAGAGTCGATGCACTGGCGATGATCATCCACAGGGGCAACATACGCCACCGTGGTATCGCCCTGGTGGAGAAGATGAAAGAGCTGATCCCGCGGCAGATGTTTGATATTGCAATCCAAGCCGCAGTGGGCAGTCAGATTGTGGCCCGTTCGACCGTGAAAGCACTGCGTAAAGACGTAACCGCCAAGTGTTACGGTGGTGACGTTTCCCGGAAGAAGAAACTGCTGCAGAAGCAGAAAGAAGGTAAGAAACGGATGAAGCAGCTCGGTAACGTGGAAGTTCCACAGGAAGCCTTCCTGGCGGTATTGAAACTGAACGAGTGATCCTGTGGCGCCTCGGCGCCCTGGATAGCAACATCTCATTTGCGCCGCATTTTGCGGCGCTTTAGTTAGTTTAAGGGGAGACCTGTCCCTGGAACGGCAAATATGGGTAAACTAACTAAGGAAGGTGCGAACAAGTCCTCGTGGCACTCTGGCTTACACAGCAATTGGCGTTCAAGGCATCTGACTGAAGGCATGCCGGGGCCTGCCAAAGGCGGATAACGCCGAAAGCCGGTTGCTGTGCAAGCCCCGAAGGGCGTGGCTTACAAGCCTGCCTGCTGTGTTGTGCTTCTTGCAAAGGACTAGGGCCATTTGCTGCGAACCACGCCTTGCATCCAGGCTTGTAAGCCGACGCAGAGCACACATGGGACTTGTTCGCACCTTCCCTAAAGCTGACAAGACTTATTCCAATTTAATACAAGGCAGGAGTTAAATAACCAATGGCAGCCTATTTTTCCATTATTCTGGTGCTGGTGACCTTGGTCAGTGGCCTTATCTGGGCACTCGATGCCTTTGTGCTGGCCCCCAAGCGTCAGGCTAAACTGGCATTGGCCCAAGCGCAAAATGGCACCTTGACCGATGAAGTCACTGAAAAAATCATTCAGGAGCCAGGTTATGTGGAAACCTCCAAGTCCATTTTCCCTGTGATAGCCTTTGTGCTAATCCTGAGATCTTTTTTGTACGAGCCGTTTCAGATCCCTTCCGGCTCCATGATGCCAACCCTGCTGGTGGGTGACTTCATTCTGGTGGAAAAATTCAGCTATGGCCTGAAAGATCCTGTATGGCGCAGCAAGCTGGTGGAAACCGGCGAGCCGGAGCGCGGCGATATCATAGTATTCAAATACCCTAAAGATGAGCGGGTCGATTACATCAAACGGGTTATCGGTTTGCCAGGCGATAAGATCATCTATCGCAACAAGGAACTCTATATTCAGGAAGCCTGTAAGGAGCAACAACCTTGTCCAGGCCCTAAACTGGTATTGAGAGCACCGGTCAATAAAGGCGAATTCCAGGATGATGGCGTGGATCTGCTGCGTTTTCGCGAGCAACTGGGTGAGGTGACACACGATATTCTGATCAACCCGGCCCGCCCTGAGCCATCGGCCTTCTATTACCGTGAGCCAGGCTTTGCTCAAGGCGAGTTTGTCGTACCTGAAGGCCACTATTTTGCCATGGGTGATAACCGCGACAACAGTACCGACAGCCGTTTCTGGGGCTTTGTGCCTGAAGCCAACCTGGTGGGTAAGGCTGTGGCAATCTGGATAAGCTTTGAGTTTGAGCGCCAGCCTCAGGATTGGTTACCTACCTGGGTGCCAAGCGGTGTGCGTTTTGAACGTGTAGGTGGTTTGAAGTGAGAGAACCTGTGAAGAATTTTGCCCGTCTGTGTCGTACTCTGGGGTATGAATTCAATAACATGGCGCTGCTGGAGCAGGCCATGACTCACAGAAGTGCGGCCAACAAGCATAACGAGCGGTTGGAATTTCTCGGTGACTCTATCCTGTCGATAGTGATTTCCGATGCCCTGTATCATCAGTTCCCCAAGGCGACCGAAGGCGATCTCAGCCGGATGCGTGCCACCTTGGTGCGCGGTGACACCCTGGCACAAATCGCCAAGGAGTTTAAGCTGGGTGACTATCTGACCCTGGGCCCGGGCGAACTCAAGAGCGGCGGGTTTCGCCGCGAATCCATTCTTGCCGATGCGGTGGAGGCCATCATAGGTGCCATCTACCTGGACTCAGATCTGGAAACCTGTCGGCCACTGCTTTTGGGCTGGTACCAGCAGCGACTGAAGGCGATTCAGCCCGGGGTCAGCCAGAAAGATGCCAAGACCCAGTTGCAGGAGTACCTGCAGGGCTATAAGAAACCTCTGCCTGAGTATAAAGTGGTGGCGGTTTCCGGCGAGGCGCACGATCAGACCTTTACCGTAGAATGTCGTATCGAAGAGCTGGCTCAAGCCGTATCCGGCACCGGCAGTTCACGCAGAAAAGCCGAGCAGCAAGCCGCTGCTGGGATATTGGAGTTACTGAAAAAATGAGTAAGACCCCAGAGGTACCGGCCCAGGAGCCGAGCCTGGATGAACTGCTGGCCAAGATGAACCAGCAGTCGCCGACACCCGCCTATGATGTTACCTACTGCGGTATGGTGGCCATAGTCGGTCGCCCCAATGTCGGCAAGTCCACCTTGCTCAACCGTTTGCTCGGCCAAAAGGTGAGTATCACCTCCCGTAAGCCGCAAACCACCCGCCACAGGATCATGGGGATCCACACCGAAGGCCCATCGCAGATAGTCTTTATCGACACCCCTGGACTGCACATAGAGGAAAAGCGCGCCATTAACCGCTTGATGAACCGCGCCGCTGCCAGCTCGCTGGCCGATGTCTGCATGGTGATCTTTGTGGTCGATGGTCTCAACTGGACCGCCGATGACGAAATGGTGCTCAATAAACTGCGTCATGGCGGCAGTGAGCGCAAGACAGTGTTGGCAGTGAACAAGGTCGACTATATCAAGGATAAGGAGACACTGTTTCCGCACCTGGAAGCCCTGGGGCAGAAATATGCCTTCGATGAAATTGTGCCCATCTCAGCCAAGTCGGGTACCAACGTTGGCCGCTTGATGTCGCTGGCGAAAGAGTCACTGCCCGAGAGCGTGCACTATTTCCCGGAAGACTATATTACCGACCGTTCACAACGCTTTATGGCCTCTGAAATTGTCCGTGAAAAACTGATGCGTTTTCTCGGTGATGAACTGCCTTATGATGCCACGGTGGAAATCGAGCAGTTCAAGATGATGGAGAATGGTGTCTATCAGATCAATGCGCTTATTCTGGTTGAACGCGACGGCCAGAAACGCATGGTGATCGGCAAGAAGGGCGAGCGGATCCGCACTATCGCCACTGAGGCCCGCAAGGACATGGAACAGTTATTTGATAACAAAGTGTTCCTGGAAGTCTGGGTCAAGGTGAAGTCGGGCTGGGCCGATGATGAACGTGCCCTTCGCAGCCTGGGTTACGGCGAAGACTGAGGCCGACTATGCTGCGAGGCTATGTGCTGCACGCCCGGCCCTATCGGGAATCCAGCATGTTGTTGAACCTGCTGGTGGATGGTCTTGGTCGGGTCGACGCCGTTGCCAGAGTCGGCAGTGGCAAGCGCTCGATAAAGAGCATAGTGCAACCGTTTCAGCCGCTGCTGTTCCAACTGAGTGGCCGCAGCGACCTCAGAACCCTGACTCAAATTGAGAGTGCGTCCCCGGCAGTGCCCCTGTCCGGGGACGCTTTATATGCGGCCATGTACCTCAATGAACTCTTGGTGCGGGTACTGGGCAACCACCAGAGTGGCGAAGCGCTGTTTTTCAGTTATCATCAGAGCCTGCTGGCGCTGGCCAAGGGCTTTGAGCAGACAACACTGCGCTATTTCGAGCTCAGACTCTTATCCGAGCTTGGCTGCATGCCCTCATTGGTGAAGGATGCTGATGGCGCCGATATCCAAGCCGATGGCTGCTACAGATTCATTCCCGAACAGGGGTTCATCCCCTTTATTGGTGATGCCAAGCGACAAGAGGCACTACCGGGAAGCACTCTATTGGCATTGGCAGAAAATCGCCTTCAGCAAGAGGATTGGCAAGCCGCCAAAGTCTTGACCCGGCAATTGCTCCGGCCTCTGCTCGGTGATAAGCCACTGCTCAGCAGGCAGTTGTTTGCCCGCCGGAGGGAAAGTTCGCCAAGGGCCCCACAGCCGTCCAGTCGAGGAGAGAAATGAGCTCTTCAGCCCGCTTTTTTCAAATGCTGCCGTTACAATGGCAGAGAATAGAAACTGCTTTTATACCGCCGAACAGGCTGGTGCATTCCAGGAATTATCAAGGAGTTAAAGATGAATAGAATCTTGTTAGGGGTGAATATAGATCATATCGCCACCTTGCGGCAGGTGCGTGGCACCCATTACCCGGATCCTGTGCATGCAGCGGCCGTTGCCGAGCACGCCGGCGCCGAGGGGATCACTATCCATCTTCGTGAAGACAGACGCCACATAGTGGATCGCGATGTCTATCTGCTGGCCAAGACGCTCAAGACCCGGATGAATCTGGAAATGGCGGTCACCGAAGAGATGCTGGATATCGCCTGTGAGGTTAAGCCTGTCTATGTATGTCTGGTGCCGGAGAAACGTGAAGAGCTTACTACAGAGGGCGGCTTGGACGTTGCCGGTCAGCAGCCGAAAATCGCCGCGGCGGTTAAACGTCTGGCCGAGCAGGGCATTAAGGTATCACTCTTTATCGATGCCAACCGCGAGCAGATAGATGCCGCCGTAGCCGTGGGTGCGCCCGTGATAGAAATTCATACCGGCCGCTACGCCGACGCCCATAGCGCCGAAGAGGAGAGCGAGGAGTTGGCCCGTATCACGGAAATGGCTGCCTATGCTCATGGCAAGGGCCTGGTGGTCAACGCAGGGCACGGGTTGCACTATCACAATGTGAAGCCGATAGCTGCCATCCCCGAGTTGCATGAGCTGAATATCGGCCACGCCATCATAGCCAGGGCGGCGATAGACGGCCTGGACAAGGCGGTCAGAGATATGAAGCAACTCATGCTGGAAGGTCGCAGAGGCGAGTAATGGCTGTGCTGGGACTGGGAACCGACATAGTGGAAATCGCCCGCATTGAGGCTCAGTTGGAGCGGGGCGGAGATAGGCTGGCCAAACGGGTGCTGACCGAGGCCGAATATGCCCGCTTTCAGACGCTGAGCGAACCGGCGCGATTTCTGGCCAAGCGCTTTGCGGCCAAGGAAGCGGCTGCCAAGGCGCTGGGAACCGGAATAGGCCGTGGAGTCTCGTTTCAGCATATTCATATCAGCAATAATGCCGATGGTGCGCCCCAGCTTGAATTCAGTGATGGCGCGCACCAGCGCCTGGAAACACTGGGCGCCAAGCGGGCACTGCTGTCCATTGCCGATGAACGTCACTATGCGGTGGCGACTGTTATCTTAAGCGACTAGCACAACTAAGTCTTGCCTGGTACTGAGGGCCTTGTCCAAGTCTGTTAGACTGGCTGTTTGTCAGGTTTGTCAAAGTACAGTTTGTCAAAGCATGAGAGGAGCCGAGAGGCTCCTTTTTTATGGCGTTGTCACTGGTTAATTGTTGCGGTACTCTCAAACCATCAGGTGTATTAATCGCATCTGAGTACAGGCACTTATCTGAAGCTCAAGTATATGGGCCTGCACCGGAATCAAATAGACACTCGAGGTCCCTGCTTGGCGGGAGGAGAATAATAACAAAACCAAGGAGAGCGTCATGAAGTCGGCTGTTGAACAGCTGTCCACTTATAAGAGTGTGCATCTGAACCCTACCAATATCAAAACTCATTTTATCGGTATCCCATTGATTATCTGGTCAGTATTTTTAATGCTGTCGTTGTGGCGCCTGCCTTTTTCAAGCGGCACTCTCAGCGTCGCCATGTTGCTGGCTGTTGGGGTGATGCTTTATTACATCAAGCTGCATTGGCGTTTGGCGCTGGGACTGGCGCTGTTTATCCTGCCGGTGATTCTGACAACCGAATGGCTCTATACCCTGGGCTATGCCAGTATTTGGTTGGGCATAACGGTTTTTGTCATAGGTTGGATATTCCAGTTTATTGGCCACAAGTATGAAAAGGCCAAACCGGCCTTTATCGATGATCTTAACCAACTGCTTATTGGCCCCTTTTTCCTGATGGCCGAAGTGTTTTTTATGTTGGGGCTGGAAGGTGAGTTGGATAACACCATAACCGCGATAGCCTGGGACAAACGCCGGGCACTGGAAGCCGCCAAGAGGGCAGACAATACTGCCCAATGACTCAGCTCAAAGCGGGTTGAGTTTCAGGATGGGCGATAAAACTGCGGCATGATCCGCACTGTCTTGATCATGTTGTCGGCCACTTCCACCACTTCCATCGGGTAACCCGCGAGCCTCAGGCTGGTATTGGCCTGGGGTATCTCTTCCAGATATTCCAGGATCAAACCATTGAGGGTCTTGGGGCCGTCGGTGGGGAAGTCCCATTCCATCTCTTTGTTGAGATCGCGGATGTTGATGGTGGCATCGATCAGAAAGCTGCCATCCTGCTGCGGGGTAATATCTTCGCTGGGAGTAGTGACCATGGAAGTGGTAAAGTCACCGACGATTTCCTCAAGAATATCTTCCAGCGTCACCAATCCTTGAATATCACCGTATTCATCCACCACCAGGCCTATACGTTCCTTATTGTGCTGGAAGTTGGCCAATTGCACGTTGAGCGGCGTGCCCTCGGGAATAAAGTACAGCTCTTTCACGGCTCTAAGTAGCGAGGATTTACTGAACTGCTCCTTGGACTGCAGTCTCAAGGCATCACGCAGATGCACAAAACCCACGGCATCATCTATGTTGTCACGATACAAGAGTACCCGGGTATGCGGGCTCTGAATAACCTGCTTGTTGATACTCTTGAAGTCATCATTGATATTGATGGCATAGAGCTCGGAGCGGGGCACCATGATGTCTTCCACTGTGACCTTTTCCAGATCCAGAATCGACAACAGCATCTCCTGGTGGCGTCTTGGGATCAGGGCCCCGGCTTCATGTACTACTGTGCGCAGCTCTTCCTGGCTCAGGGCATCATCGGCACGGATGGAGCGTATTCCCATCAGCCTGAGAATAAAGGAGGTGATAATATTGACGCTCTTGACCAGAGGCGAAAACAGCCACAGCAACCACTTGAGTACCAGGCTGGAGGGGAAGGCGATACGTTCGGGGTGCAGCGCAGCCACAGTTTTGGGCGTCACTTCGGCAAATACCAATACCACAAGTGTCAGTACCCCGGTGGCTATGGCCAATCCCAAGTCGCCCCAGAGTCGAATCCCTAAAATTGTGGCGATTGAGGAGGCCAGGATATTGACCAGGTTGTTGCCTATGAGGATCAGGCCTATGAGCCTATCGGGGCGGTCCAGCAACTTAATGGCGCGTCTGGCGCCCTTGTGACCATTATTGGCCAGATGACGTAACCTGTAGCGGTTTAGGGTCATCATGGCGGTTTCCGAACCGGAAAAATACGCCGAAATCAGGATTAACAGCAGTAGAATTATCAGGAGTATGCCGGTCGATATATCGTCCAAAAAGGGGCCCCGTCAGGAATAGCGAAAGTTAGTAAATACTGGCAATTGGATGGAGTGTCAAGTCAGGCAAAGGTCTAGGCCTTGCCCGACTCGACTCAGATTAGCTCAGGATCAGCTCTTTGACGATGCGGGCGCCAAAGTAAGCCAGGGAGAGCAGGCTGGCGCCTGTCAGACTGTAGATCACCGCCGTGCGGATACGGCAACCCACGGTATATTGCTGCCACAACATGGCGATATAGACGAACCAAGCCAGAATGGAAAGTACCGCCTTGTGCCCCTTGCCATCGGCAAACATATCATCAAGGAAGATAAAGCCGGTGGCGAGCGACAGACTCAGCAAAATCACCCCTATGATGATCAGGTGGTACAACTGCTTTTCGACCGTCATCAGCGGCGGAATAGCCGGGCTCAACATCAGCTGCTTTTTCTTCAGCTTGTTCTGGATAACGGCCAGCTGGATGGCATAGAGTGCCGCTATCATCAAGGCACTGTAGGCCATCAGTGACAACACCACATGGACCAACACTTCGGGGTGCAGCTCAAAATGGGTAATGTATTTGGGCGGCAGCAGCCATAGCAGGGCTACGGATATCACAGAGCAGGCATACACAACAGGCACCAAGACTATGACCTTGATACGGGAAAGCACCAGAGTGAATGCCAAAGCGATGATCCAGTTCACCATGGATATCACATTGGTCAGGCTGAAATTCTGGCCATCGGCGGTAAAGATTGCCTGGTACAGGGCTGCGGCGTGCAATATCACACCCAAGGCGGCAAAACCAGCTACGGCGCGGCGGTTGGGCCCCTCGGCATGAAATAAGCGGCTTGTTACTAATATCAGCGCTATGCTGTAGAAAAACATCGCGGCAGCAGAGAGAATGACCATCTGGGATTAACCTATCCTTATGTGTAATTGGCCTCTGTGGGCGGCATCGGAAAAACTTGTTTGCGTTAGAATAACATGAGCCGTCGGTAATTGGGCAGTGACCCAGACGACAAAATTATGCAGTTCCCGACAGTTAGTGCATAAAATACGGCAATTGGTTCCCACCCGCATTAAGGCAAAATGTTTATTTGCACCTTGATAAGCGTCTATTTAACCCCATCTTGAGAACAGGGCTGCATTAATACCCCGGCATAGTTATAATACGCCCCATCATTTTACATTCATAAACGGTATAGAACTGGACGATGTTTGAGAATCTCACCGACAGATTGTCCCGCACCCTGAAAAATATCAGTGGTCGGGGTCGCTTGACTGAAGAGAACGTGAAGGACACCCTGCGCGAAGTTCGTATGGCATTGCTGGAGGCCGATGTGGCCCTGCCTGTGGTGCGGGAATTTGTCAGCAGCGTCAAAGAACGTGCCGTTGGCCAGGAAGTGGCCAAGAGCCTGACCCCGGGCCAGGTGTTTGTCAAAATTGTCCAGAGTGAACTGGAAAAAGCCATGGGCGAGGCCAATGAGGCCCTCAACCTGGCCGCCCAGCCACCTGCCGTATTGATGATGGCGGGCCTGCAGGGCGCGGGTAAAACCACCAGTGTCGCCAAGCTGGGTAAGTTCCTGCGCACCAGACAGAAGAAGTCTGTGCTTGTGGTCAGTGCCGACGTATACCGTCCGGCGGCGATCAAGCAGCTGGAAACCCTGGCCAATGAAGTTGAAGTCGAATTTTTCCCATCGGATGTCAGCCAGAAACCGGTGGATATCGCCAATGATGCCATCGCTTACGCCAAGCGTAAGTTTATCGATGTAGTGATTCTGGATACCGCCGGTCGTCTGCATGTGGACGAGGCGATGATGGATGAGATCAAGGCGCTGCACGCTGCGGTCAAGCCGGTTGAAACCTTATTTGTGGTCGACGCCATGACAGGTCAGGATGCGGCCAATACCGCCAAGGCCTTTAATGAAGCGCTGCCGCTGACCGGGGTGATCCTCACCAAGGTGGATGGTGATGCCAGAGGCGGTGCCGCCCTGTCCATTCGCCATATTACAGGTAAACCCATTAAGTTCCTTGGGGTCGGTGAGAAGACTGATGCCCTTGAGCCTTTCCATCCAGACAGGGTCGCTTCCCGTATTCTGGGGATGGGGGACGTGTTGTCGCTCATCGAAGAAGTTGAGCGCGGTGTCGATAAGGAAAAAGCCCTTAAGCTGGCCTCAAAAGTGAAGTCCGGCGGCAGTTTTGACCTGGAAGACTTCCGTGAGCAGCTGCAACAGATGAAGAATATGGGCGGCATGATGGGGATGCTGGAAAAGCTGCCCGGTGTCGGTCAACTGCCTCCCGATGCTTTGGCGCAGGTGCAAAACGGTAAGCTCACAGGTCAGATGGAGGCTATCATTAACTCCATGACGCCAGATGAGCGTAAGCGCCCGGATATGATCAAGGGCTCACGTAAACGCCGCATCGCCGCCGGTTCCGGCACTCAAATTCAGGATGTAAACCGCTTGCTGAAGCAGTTTACCCAGATGCAGAAAATGATGAAGAAAATGTCCGCCAAAGGCGGCATGCATAAGATGATGCGCGGCCTGGGAGGCATGTTGCCTCCGGGAATGAAATTCCCCGGTCGCTGATACCAAATGACCTTACCGGGAAGGTGCAAACCTTCCTTAGCTATTGTCCCGCTTGGGATAAGCTGTGAATGGGCGTTGTAAAATTAGCCGGGATCGGTTGCATTCGCCCGAAAGTTAGGTAAAATCTTCCGGCTTTCTATCTGGGACTCTTCGCGAACACGGGGTTCCAGTTTTTATTTTTGCTGAAAAGCAAATCATTAGAGGATAAAGAACGCATGGTTACCATTCGTTTAGCTCGTGGTGGCGCGAAAAAGCGTCCATTTTACAACATCGTTGTTGCTGATAGCCGCAATGCCCGTGACGGTCGTTTCATCGAGCGTGTAGGTTTCTTCAACCCTCTGGCCAAAGGTCAGGAAGAAACTCTGCGCCTGGATCTGGACCGTGTTGAGCACTGGGTTTCAAACGGTGCTGCAACTACAGAACGCGTAGCAAAACTGATCAAAGACGCTCGTAAAGCAGCTGCTTAATAGCGTTTAAGGTATAGATTGATGAGCAGTAACCCACAGCCAATCGTGTTGGGCAAACTTGGTTCCAGCTATGGCATTAAAGGTTGGCTGAAAATCACCGCCTATACCGATTCTGTTGAAGGTATTTTTGACTATTCACCTTGGCTCATTAAAGAGCAGGGCGAGTGGCGTGAAGTGAAGGTCACCCAGTGGCGCTATCAGGGCAAGGCGGTTGTTGCCGCACTTGAAGGGGTAGAGACGCGGGAGCGGGCGCAGATGCTCACTAACTGTGAGATCGGCATACTGCCTGAGCAGATGAAAGACCTGCCGGAAGATGAATTCTACTGGCGCGATCTTATCGGCTGCGAAGTGATCAACACCAAGGGCTATAACATGGGCAAGGTCGATCAGATCGTGGAAACAGGATCCAACGACGTCTTGCTGGTGAAGGCCAACGCCAAAGATAGCTTTGGCAAAGCGGAACGTATGATCCCCTTTGTCACCGAACAGTTCATCAAAGAGGTGAACGTTTCGGCAAAACAGATTTTAGTGGATTGGGATCCGGACTTCTGAGTCGAGGAAACAGCTTATGTGGTTAGGGGTAATCACCCTGTTCCCGGAGATGTTTCGAGCAGTAACAGACTTTGGCGTGACGGGTCGGGCCGTGAAGAATGGCCTGCTGGAAGTACAGACGTGGAATCCCAGGGATTTCACCCATGACAGACACAACACTGTGGACGACAGACCTTATGGTGGTGGTCCCGGGATGTTGATGATGGTTCAGCCCCTTCGCGATGCCATTCATGCAGCCAAGGCTGCGGCAGGTGAGGGAGCCAAGGTGATATATCTGTCACCTCAGGGACGCAAGCTGACTCAGCAAGGCGTATCTGAGCTGGCACAATCATCCAAGCTGATCCTGGTGTGTGGTCGCTACGAAGGTATCGATGAGCGCATCATTCAGACGGAAGTGGATGAGGAGTGGTCGATTGGTGATTACGTGCTCTCGGGCGGTGAATTGCCGGCAATGACCCTGATAGATTCGGTTTCGAGACTGGTTCCCGGCGTGCTGGGTAAACAGGCCTCGGCAGAGCAGGATTCCTTCTCTGACGGATTATTGGATTGTCCTCACTATACCCGGCCTGAATGTCTCGATGGACTGGATGTTCCGGCGGTGTTGCTCAGCGGCAACCACGAACAAATTAGACGCTGGCGTCTACAGCAGAGTTTGATAAGAACACTGCAGCGACGACCAGAATTATTTGAAAATCTAGCTCTGACTGACGAACAGACGACTCTATTAGCGCAGTTCGTTGACGCAATGGACTCAGCCTAGTCGCAGCTCAGTTAATTCTAGAACGGAGTAAGTTATGAACAACATCATTAAAATGCTCAACGATGAGCAAATGAAAAAAGACGTACCTGAGTTCGGTGCCGGTGATACCGTAGTCGTTCAGGTTCGTGTTAAAGAAGGTGACAAAGAGCGTCTGCAGGCCTTTGAAGGCGTGGTTATCGCTAAGCGTAACCGCGGTCTGCACTCTGCATTTACCGTACGTAAGATCTCTAATGGTGAAGGTGTTGAGCGTGCTTTCCAAACGCACAGCCCACTGATTTCCAGCATCGAAGTTAAGCGTCGTGGTCGCGTTCGTCGCGCCAAGCTGTACTATCTGCGTGAGCGTTCAGGTAAGTCTGCACGTATCCGTGAGAAGCTGGCTACTAAGTAAGCCGCTACATAAAGACGCAAGTGTTCGCACAGAGACCCGCCTATATGGCGGGTTTTTGTTTTCTCTTTCTCTTTCTCTGCTCCATGAACTGGCGACAGCAGATTGCTATCGCGCAAGTCAGCCAAGCTCACAATCCTGCACGCCTGCACGCCTGCACAGACTAAGTGCCCAGCCTATTGCTCCCACCTTTGCGACGACATGAAAATTTTTTCTGGTTTCGCCCTTGATCTCTTGGCCCAGTCTCGGCATAGTGTAATGCCGTAATGGTGTACCGCTACAATGATGCGATTGAGACAGTCGCGCAAATTAATTTCAGGTGATCAGAATGCAGTCCAGTAATATAGAGAATGTGCACATCAGTGCCGAACAAGTCCTCATAACTCCCGAAGAACTCAAGCAGCAGTTGCCACTTTCTGATCACGGTTATCGCTATATTCTCAGTGCCCGCAAGACGGTTTCCGACATAGTTCACAAGCGTGACAACCGGGTGTTGGTCGTCACCGGCCCTTGCTCTATTCACGATATTGAGTCGGCCAAGGAATATGCCCTCAAACTGAAAAAGCTCCATGACGAGCTCAAGGACCAGTTTTTTATCCTGATGCGGGTCTACTTTGAAAAGCCCCGAACGACTGTGGGCTGGAAAGGGATGATCAATGATCCCGATATGGATGAGTCCTTCAATATTGAAAAAGGGTTGCGGATGGCGCGGGAGTTAATGCTGTTTCTGGCCGAACTCGAGTTGCCGGTTGCCACCGAAGCGCTGGATCCCATCAGTCCGCAATATATTTCCGAGCTGGTGACTTGGTCAGCCATAGGCGCCAGAACCACAGAATCACAAACCCACCGGGAGATGGCCTCCGGGCTTTCCATGCCGGTAGGGTTCAAGAATGGCACGGATGGCAATCTGGGGGTGGCCATTAACGCCCTCAAGTCGGCGGCCAGCAGTCACAGATTCATGGGGATCAACCAGCAAGGGCAGGTGGCTTTGCTGCAAACCGCCGGTAACCCGGACGGGCATGTGATCCTGCGAGGTGGGGCTGGCCCCAACTATGACGCCGATTCTGTGGCCGAGTGTGAACGGCAGCTGCATGGTGCCGGGCTCAATGCCAGGCTGATTATCGACTGTAGTCATGGCAACTCCAACAAAGATCATCGGCGGCAGCTGCCTGTGTGCCGGGATGTATTTGACCAGATAGCGGCGGGCAATCGTTCCATCATAGGTTTGATGTTGGAAAGCCATCTGTTTGCCGGTAATCAGGCCTGTGACAAGCCGCTTGCCGAGCTTGACTACGGAGTTTCGGTCACAGATGCCTGCATAGATTGGCAGGACACGGAGCAACTGCTCAGGCAAGGAGCGGCGCAACTGAGTTCTATTTTACCCACTCGCTTTGATATGCTCAGGGTGGCAAATGGCTGACGGAAGATTTGAGATGAGTGAGAAAACCACGGCAGAGCTGGAAAAGTTACGCGGACTGATTGACGGCGTCGACCAAGAGTTACTCAAGTTGCTGCGTCAGCGGCTGGATTTGGTGGCCCAGGTCGGCGCGGTCAAACACAACGCCGGCCTACCCATCTATGCACCGCAGCGGGAGGCCGCCATGTTGGCCAAGCGCCGTGCTGAAGCCGAAAGTCTGGGGGTATCGCCGCAGTTGATAGAAGATGTGCTCAGGCGCCTGATGCGGGAATCCTATCTCAACGAGAAGGATGTGGGTTTCAAGCAGGTGAACCCGGATATCAACAAGGTGGTGATCATCGGCGGTCGTGGCCAGTTGGGCACCCTGTTTGCCCAGATGCTGACACTCTCCGGCTATCCAGTACATCTGCTCGATAAGGATGATTGGGATAATGCCGATGCTATCCTCGACGGGGTCGGTCTGGTATTGGTCACAGTGCCGATTGCCATTACCTGTGAGCTTATTCGCTCCCGTTTACAGCGTTTGCCCAAGGATTGCATTCTTGCGGATCTGACCTCGATAAAGTCGGAGCCGCTGCAAGCCATGCTCGAGGCCCACAGCGGGCCTGTGGTGGGGCTTCATCCCATGTTTGGCCCGGATGTGGGCAGCCTTGCCAAGCAGGTTGTTGTGGTGTGCCATGGCCGGCAGAGTGAGGCCTATGCCTGGCTGCTGGAGCAGATAGCTATTTGGGGAGCTCGGCTGGTGGAAGCGGATGCCGGTAAGCATGATAAAGCGATGCAACTGGTGCAGGCGATGCGCCACTTCTCCAGCTTTGTCTATGGCCTCAACTTGTGCCGGGAGCAGGCCGATCTCGATAGTCTGCTGCAGTTCAGCTCACCGATTTACCGGCTGGAGCTGGCCATGGTCGGTCGCTTGTTTGCCCAAAGCCCAGAGCTTTACGCCGATATCATCTTCGCCCAGCAGGAGAGCCTGGGGGCTATCTCCGACTATCTGGACAACTATGCCGGCGCTTTGGCCATGCTCAAGGCCGGCGACAGAGATGGCTTTGTGCGCCAGTTCCGTGAGGTGGCCGAATGGTTCGGTGACTTTGCACCACAGTTTCGCAGCGAGAGCCGCAGCATGCTGCAGTCGGTCAATGATATGAAGAGTCACTGATCTCAAGGCCGTTAACTCAGCCGACGGTGCAACGTGATTTATCCAAGGGAGCCTTCTAGGCTCCTTTTTCATTTGTATCAGCCAGATAGAAGTCAAAAAGCCATTTGTTCAGCAATCGCTTAAGGTGATCCCCTTCAAGCTTTGCGACTCACGTTCTTTCGTCTGAGCGATGAAAGAGTACACTGATTTAAAACATGCAAAAATAAAGCATGATTAAAGGAGATATGCCGTGTTTTGTATTCAGTGTGAGCAAACCATTCGAACCCCGGCCGGTAATGGCTGCAGCTATGCCCAGGGGATGTGCGGTAAATTGGCCGCGACCTCGGATCTGCAGGATCTGTTGATTTACATGTTGCAGGGGCTGTCGGCCTATGCTGTCAAACTCCGGGAGTTTGAGGTTATCGATCCGCAAGTCGATACCTTTGTGCCCAAGGCATTTTTCGCCACTCTGACCAATGTCAACTTCGACGATGAGCGGATTAGCGAATATGCAAAAGAGGCCGCTCGCTTGCGAGATCAGTTAAAGCAGCGCTATCTGGAGCTTTGCGAACAAAGGGGCGTGACACCCGAGTCTATGTCCGCCGCGGCGACTCTGCTGCTGGGGGCGTCCAAGGCCGAGCTGTTACAACAGGCCAAAGTGGCTGCGCCCAACCGAGGTGATGACCTCAATGAAGATATTCTCGGTCTGCGGCTCCTGTGCCTCTACGGCCTGAAAGGGGCGGCTGCCTATATGGAACACGCCCGGGTTCTGGATCAGACCAGCAGCGAAGTGGCCGGTCGTTTCCACGAAATCATGGCCTTTCTGGCGACCGACAGCACAGATGCGGACAAGCTGTTTGCCACCGCGATGGAGATAGGTCAGCTCAACTATTCTGTGATGGCTATGCTAGACGCCGGTGAAACCGCGGCCTTTGGTCATCCAGAGCCGACTCAGGTCAACACCAAACCGGTGAAGGGCAAGGCAATCTTGGTCTCTGGCCACGATATGAAAGATCTCGAGCTCATCCTGCAACAGACAGAAGGCAAGGGTATCAATGTCTATACCCATGGTGAGATGTTGCCGGCGCTGGCCTATCCCGAGCTGAAGAAATACCCGCATCTGGTGGGGAACTACGGCAGCGCCTGGCAAAATCAACAGAAGGAATTTGCCAACTTCCCCGGCGCCGTGGTGATGACCTCCAACTGCATTATCGACCCTAATGTCGGTCAGTATGCCGACCGCATCTTTACCCGCAGTATCGTTGGCTGGCCGGGCGTGACTCACCTGACCGGCGACGATTTCAGTGCCGTTATCGACAAGGCACTGGCGCTTGAAGGCTTTGCCTATGATGAGATCCCCCATATGATCACCATAGGTTTCGCCCGCAACGCTTTGATGAACGCGGCGCCTGCCGTGGTTGAAAACGTCAAGAACGGCAATATCCGCCACTTCTTCCTGATTGGCGGCTGTGATGGTGACAAGGCCGAGCGCAGTTATTTCACCGACCTTGCCAAGGCGGCCCCAAAAGACAGCCTGATCCTGACCCTGGGCTGTGGCAAGTACAAGTTCAACAAGCTCGAATTCGGTGATATCAACGGTATCCCCAGACTGCTGGATATCGGCCAGTGTAACGACGCCTACTCGGCGATTCAGCTGGCGCTGGCACTGTCCGAGGTATTTGAGTGTGATATCAACGAATTGCCGCTGAGTCTGGTGCTGTCCTGGTTTGAGCAGAAGGCGATAGTGGTCCTGTTGACCTTGTTGTCACTGGGAGTGAAGAACATACGTACCGGCCCAACTCCGCCGGCCTTCCTGACCGCCAATTTGCTGAAGGTATTGGAAGATAAGTTCGGCCTGCGCAATGTCGGCACGGTTGAGGAAGACCTGGAGGCGATTCTCGGCGCCGCTTGATGCGTATCTCTTGAGGCCGGAATGCCAGCGGCATTCCGGCCATTTCTTTCTCTGTAGAGGGAGTTTCGATGACACTCAATCCATTACAAGTTTCGCCGGCAATCAGTCAATTTCAGGCTGGTCAATGGGTTCCCGGAGAGCTGCGGCTCATTTGTGTCGCCCGCTGGCAGGAAACCCCGGATGTGGTGAGTTTTCGTTTTAAAGCGGCCCAGCCGCTGTCTTTTCATTTCAAGCCCGGGCAGTTTTTGGCATTGCAATTGGAGATTGCCGGTGAGGAGTATCGCCGCTGTTATACCATCTCATCTTCGCCATCTCGGCCTAATTCTTTGATGCTGACCATCAAGAGGGTTGAGGGCGGCAAAATTTCCAACTACCTTATCGATAATCTTAAGCCGGGCCACAGCCTGATGGCTTCCGGGCCCTACGGCCAGTTCAACCTTATCGATATACCAGCCGAGCGCTTCCTGTTTTTAAGCGCCGGTTGTGGCATCACGCCGATGTTTTCCATGAGTCGTTTTCTGACCGACAGTTATCTTGACAGCGATATCGCCTTTATTCACTGTGCCAGAAGCGAGCAGGATCTCATCTTCCGAGGCAGTTTGCGGGCCATGAACAGCCGTCACGATAATTTTAAGCTGGGCTATCTGCTGGAGCAGGGAAGTGAGACTGCCTCAGTCTCCGGGGAGCTTGCCGAGTGCCCTATGTTACCGGGACGCCTGAGCTTGGCGGCACTGGAACAACTGGTGCCGGATTATCGCCAGCGCACCGTGTATGTCTGTGGCCCTGAGGCTTATATGACGGCCACAGAGCAGATGCTAGCGCAAGCAGATTTCGATATGACGCGTTTTCACAAGGAAAGCTTTGCTGAAAATACCTCGGCGCCCGCGGGTGACGGTTCGGCCAATTATCGCTTGAGTGTTGCCGGCCTTGAGCTCAGCATCAATGGCGATCAGACCCTGCTCGAAGCGCTGGAGTCTGAAGGTTTGCCCATTATTGCCGCCTGTCGCAGCGGCGTTTGTGGCTCCTGTAAGTGCCGGGTTGTCTCCGGTGAGGTGGAAAGCAGCAGCCAACAGACGCTCAACCAGGATGAGATTGACTCAGGTATGGTGCTGGCGTGCTCCAGCCGGGTGAAGAGTGATATTCAACTGGAAACCGGCCCCTTCTAATTCTGTTTCCGGCATTGCAGAAGTGGCGATCTCACAGTATGGTTAAAGCAGGGCAAGAGCTTTGGGCCCTGCATTCCAGATGTTGGCCGGAGACAGACTATGACCAGCTTACCCTCAGAAGCATTTGCCAGTGAAGATCGCAGCATGGGCCATTTTTTATATGCGCTTATGTGTGCCTTTCCGTTGTTTTTCCTGCCTGTGCTCCTGAGCCTGTTGATTAACTTAAGCCAAAGGCAGGTTGCACCTCTGTCGCTGCTGGGCTCTCACTTGCGCTGGCAAAGGCGCAGTATTATGGGTTTGGCACTGTTACTGGCTATGGGCTACTGGGTCAATCCGCTGTGGCTCAGCCTCAGCTTGTGCGCCCTGGGGGTTATCTGGTTCAGTTACCGGATCTTCAAGGGCTGGCTCAGCCTAACAGATGGACAAGCCATGTAGCTCTTGTCTGCTACCAGGGAAGCGGTCAGCCTGATCGCAAGGAAATATGACGGACTATCAACTCTTCTGTGTGCTGGCGGCGCTGGCACTGATTATCTCGCTGTTATCCAGTCGTTTTCACTCACTGCAAGAAACCATAGCCATCACAGGCCTGGCCATGCTCCTTAGCCTGATTATACTGGTGGTGGGTAAGTTGTTTGAGCTGGATATCCATATCAAAACCATTTCGGTATTGCAGCGGCTCGACTTTCAGGCGCTGCTGCTGAACGGTATGTTGGGTTTTCTGCTCTTCGCCGGTGCGCTGCAGATAAGGCTCAAGGTGCTGGCCAGCCAGAAATGGGAAATTCTCTGTCTGGCTCTGCTAGGAACTGTGATTTCCACTCTGACAGTGGCAACGCTTTGCTTCTATTTGATGCCGCTGCTGGGATTGATACTGCCCTGGAGTTACTGTTTGTTGTTCGGGGCCTTGATATCACCAACCGATCCGATAGCGGTTTTGGCCATCTTGAAAAAACTCGGCGCGCCTGAGGATATTGCCATTCAGGTTGAGGGTGAGTCGCTGTTCAATGATGGCATTGGCCTGGTGCTGTTTGTTGCTGTCTCGCAGCTGGCTTTTTCCGCCGAGGCTCTGAGCCTGGCCGATGTCGGCGCGCTGTTTTTCCATGAGGCCGTTGGTGGCATTGCCTATGGCCTGGCGTTGGCCTTTGCGCTGCATCAACTGATGAAACTCACGGATGAAGAAACCCAGAGACTCTTGATTACCTTGGTGGTGCCGACCGCAGGTTATGTGATGGCAGAAAAACTCTCGGTGTCCGGCCCTCTGGCCATGGTGGCCGCTGGAATCGTGCTGGGGAATTTCACCGTGCCAAAATGCTTTGGGGTCACGGGGAGAATATTGCTGCAAAGGTTCTGGGGCCTGCTTGAACACTTCTTCAATTCGCTCTTGTTCCTGCTATTGGGGCTCCTGCTGCTGTTGACCCATCTGGATATGCAACTCTGGTGGTTTGTGCTGCTGAGTATCCCTGTGGTGTTGTTGGCAAGATGTGTCAGTGTGTACTTACCTTATCTGGGGTTCCGGCGTATGCGGCAATACAGCCAAGGCGCGGAGGGGATCCTGATCTGGGGCGGGCTCAAGGGCGGCCTGGCGCTGGCTATGGCCATGAGTATTCCGGCGGGGATAGTGCTGACCCCCGAGCTGGAGCTCAGGGATCTCTTGCTGGTAATGACCTATGCCGTGGTGGTCTTTTCTATCATGGTGCAGGGCTCAACGGTTTCCCGTTTGATCCGCCGCAGCCGCGAGGCGGCAGAGGCCGGTAAAGCCGCTGCCGAATCGACTCAAGCTGTCTGATACAGCTTGGCGATTAAGCCTCCATGTTGCTGTGGATGACGGACATCGACTGCGATGATTAAACCATCTACTCCCAACGCCTTGATAGCCAAGGCCTGAGCAGTCAGTGTTTGCTCACTGCTGCTTGGGCTGAGGCACAGACTTGGATTTACCAATAGCGGTAAGTGGCTCTGGGTTTTTAGTTCCACCAGGGCGGCGAGATCCAACACAAGTTGTTCTGGTTGATTCAATCCACTGACCCCCGCATCACAAAGGATCAACTGCTGATTCCCGCCGGCGAGCAGAGTATCGGCGCTGGTCAGCCAATCCTGTTGGCTGGCCATGGGATTACGCTCCAATATTACCGGCAGGTTCTGTCCACCAAGCGCGTTGAGCAGCTCTGTGTTGTACATCTGTTTGCCGCTGAGCAGCAGCATGTCGGCCGCGGTCTGGGCCAGAGCGAGATCTTCTGCATGCTCCAAGGTAACAATGCTCTGCAGCCCGGCTTGGTTTAACAGGCTCTGCAACTTGGGCAGTTGCTGTTTGGCATTGGGTTGGCGCGTCAGTGTGCTGAGAACCACCCCTTGAAATCCCGCTTCCCTGAGGGCCTTGGCGCTTGGGGCAAAGCTGGCTGCATCTATGGGGAGGTTCAGTTGCGCCAAGGCGGCGAACTGGCCTTGCCCCAGTTTGAGCTGGCCGCAACTAATTTCTGTGCTGGCCGGTTTATAGTGGCGGGAATGTCTCTGGGGTGACGGTTTGGCGCTGTCCTGCCTGGAACTCTCAGGTTCAATCAACAGTTGGCTGTGACTCAGCTGGGTTGGCTCGACCGTCTCACAAGGGTAACAGCCAAGTACCTTGATAAAGCGGGTGAGCCGCTCAAGCTCGGCAAGTGCTTGCTGCATAGCTATGGATGCCAGATTGGCATCGACATCCAGATAAAACATCTCTTCCCAAGGCGTGCCCGGGATAGGGCGTGACTCCAGCTTACTCATATTGAGGTTGTGATCTTTAAGGATCAGCAAGGCTTCCACCAAGGCGCCTGGCTTCTGACCGGTGGCCATAATCAGAGTAGTCTTGGCCGGCAGTTGCTCCGGCACTTCTATCGCCTTGCGGGCCACTACGATAAAGCGGCTCTGGTTGATTTTTTGATTGGCCAGTTCCTGCTCCAGAGGTTCCAACTGGTAGAGGGCGCCGCCTTCACTGGAGCCGATAGCGGCCACAGTGTTATCGCCCTGGAGAACTTTTTCCATTGCCTCGGCGCTGCTGGCGCAATATTCCAGACGAAAGTCGGGATGGCGGCTCAGGTAGCGGCTACATTGGCTGATGGGTTGGGGGTGGGCGTAGACGGTTTTAATATCCGCAAGCTTGCTTCCCGCTTTGGCCAGCAGACAGTGACCCACTTCTATAGTGGTTTCACCCACAATAGCCAGGCTGGTGTGCTGCAACACATCGTAGACTTCGTTGATTGAGCCGGATGAGGTGTTTTCTATCGGCAGAAAACCATAGTCGGCATGGCCGGACTCGACGGCCTGCACTATATCATCGAAGTTCTGACAACCCAGATCCTGCATCTCTACCTGACGGCGTTGACAGTAGCGGCTGGCGGCCAGGTAGGAATATGAACCTCTGGCGCCCAAATAGGCGATGCAGTATTGCTGTTTCTGGGTTTCGGGATTGGCTCTGCCCTGTAGGTAGGCTTGCTGGTTCAGTACAGAATCTTCAATAATGGCCTGGTACAGACTGATGACATAGTGGGCATCCAGCCCCTGTTCCCGCCCTTGGCGAACCAGCCTGGCCAAGAGTTCTTTTTCTCTCTGGGTATCACGGATAGGGCGAATGTCCACCTCTTTGCTGCGGGCGACTTCCAGGCTGAGTTGCCGGCGTTTGGCCAACAGTGCCAACAGATCCCTGTCCAGGGTAGTGATGTCATCCCTTATTCGCTCCAGCGATGGTACTTTGTTCATTCTGACCTCTAAACCAGTAATACTCAGTGCATGATACAGACAAAAAAGCCTCCCGGGTGGGAGGCTTGGCAATTTTCACTTTCGTTTTTACACGTCAGGGCCGCCTCCGGAAATGAGGTGTAAAAAAGAAAATAAAAAATGAGCGATTGAGGTATTTCATGGCGTTTAAGCTAAAACTATCCCCTTGGGCTGTCAATCAAAAAATCCTTGGGTTCAGCAATGAAAAGCGCACCCGGAGGTGCGCTGGTTAGTGGGAGATTGAAATATCAAGCTGCGTAATCCTCCTTATAATCATATTCGAACTCAGGTTCGGTGGCTTCGGTTTCCAAGGCACCACGCTGAGCTGTGGGTTTGTGGGTCAGGCGATTGAGCTGTTTTTCCAGCTTTTGTCCCATTGCATTTATGGCTGCGTAGAGATTTTCATGTTTCGCCTGGGCAAAAAGTTGTCCGTTGGCCAGTTTAATTGATGCTTCTATTTTAAAGAGTGGCCCTTCTGTGAGGATGATGACATGGGGATTAATCAACTGGGTATCGTAACGGTTCAGTTTGGCAAGGCGGCTCTCAACACGTTCACGGATAGCAGCTGTGACTTCAAATTGCTTGCTGGTGATCTTTAGCATATTGTCAAACCCTCTGTTGTTTCCTTGACTTCAGACTAACAATACCTGAGGTTAAAAATGTGATCCAGATCAATATTTGTGGCGAGTCAGAGAGCGTTTGTCACTTATTTGATCACTTAGACAAGTTTGGATAATTTTGCCCTAAAAAGCCTTGAACCCTTGTCAATAAAGGGTCATATTCGATGAGATCACTGAGTATCAGTCCTTTCCGATTGCCTCCTTCCCTCGCTTTAAATATCATCATGTTTGTCATCTACAACTCTTTACCCTTATGCCGTTTGGGCCAAAACGGGTGATAACAGGAAGTACTTTATGAATAACAACGAAGTTAAAGTGAAGGTCTGGGATATACCTGTGCGGGTGTTTCATTGGGGTATGCTGCTGCTCCTGGCCGGGCTATGGTGGAGCGCCGATCAGGGGGAGATGAGTTATCACCAGTTGTTTGCCTATAGTCTGATGATCTTGCTGGTGGTGCGGCTTATTTGGGGTTTTATCGGCAGCGACACAGCCCGTTTCAGCCACTTTGTCCGTCATCCCCGCCAGGCATTGGATTATCTTGCCAAGATGCGGGCCAAGCAGGCTCCTCATTCTTTAGGGCATAACCCTCTTGGGGGGTATATGGTGGTGCTATTGCTGGTAATCATCAGTCTGCAATTGGTGTCGGGTTTGTTTGCCACAGATGAGATATTTACCGAAGGGCCCTTGGTCTCCTATGTCAGCGGTGAAACCGCCAGTTGGTTTACCTGGTTACACAAGAAGAATTTCGATCTTTTATTGATCCTTGCCGGTATTCATGTGGCCGCCGTCTTGTTGCACCGCTTCAAAGGTGAAAAGCTGGTGGGGGCCATGTTCAGTGGCTATAAGCGCTTACCTGCTGCAGAAGCACAGCAGCCCAGATTTGCGTCTCTGATGTTGGCACTGGTGCTTTTGTTGGTGGTTGCCGTGCCTGTGGTGCACTTCTTGATGATGCCCGTGATCGGCATGTTGTAAGTTTCCAAGCATTAAAAAAGCCTGCTCAATGCAGGCTTTTTTAATGGAATCAACGAAAGAGCTTAGTCTTTCTTGTAGACGTCGTGGCAGCCTTTGCAGCTTTTGCCAACGGCACCGAAGGCTTTTTTCAGCTCATTCTTGTCGCCACCTTTGGCTGCTATGGCCAGGGCATCGGCATTGGTTTGCAGTTCTTTGAACTTGGCTTCAAAGTCAGCCTTGTCAGCCCAAATCTTGGCCAGGGCTTCAGTATTACCCTTGTCTGAACCGTCGATAAAGCCTTCCAGTGGCAGTTTCGCCAGGGCGGCCACATTGGCTGCACGCATAGCTGCAACATCGGCGTCAAAGTCTTTCTTGCCTTTGAGCATGGCACCGATATCACCGAAGTTATAGGCCATCAGGCTGAAACCAGACTGACGGTACTGGATGGCATCATCGCTGCTTTCAAAGTTGTGGGCCTGAACAGCTGTAGCGCTAAGCGCCGCGGTGGCGGCTAACATCAGTAAGTATTTTTTCATTATCATTCTCACAAGTTTGTGCGTTAATGTGACATTGCTTGGCTATTGTACACATTTTGTGTGACAGAGGGAGTAGGCTTTTTCAGTTTACATGTAAAGTTTTGTCAGTAACTGGCTGCTAAAACACGACTTTTTTTCGCAGGAAAACGAGGCTATACTGTGTTCACGTACCATTACGTGAACACGAATGAGTTTATATGCGCCCAGATTGGATATCAGTACTGGATAAGGTGCTGGCCCATAACAATCCAGAAGATCTTAATTGCCTGTTTGAGCTGCTGCTGACCGATGATGAAAGGCATGCCATCGCCGGCCGTTTGAAGGTGTTTCAGGTATTGCTTGAAGGGGAGATGAGTCAAAGACAGATAGCTGCCGAATATGAGGTGAGCATTGCGACAATCACCCGTTGCTCTAACTATTTGAAGCATATGCCCGCAGCGCTGAAAGAAAAGATCCGCGCCTTGATCCTTTGAGTTACACCAGGGGCTGTCGTGGCAATTTGTGGCGGCGGTAGAGGTGACGCTGACTCAGAATATAGCTTCCCCAGGCACAAATGAGCAGCCCCAGCAGTTGGTACACTTCCTTATCTGCAAATCTCAACAGCAGCATGCCCGACAGTAACCAGAGGAAAGGCAATCCTGCATACAGGGGTTCGGGCCAAAATCCTCCCCGTCGCAGGCGTTTGGGATCGCTGCGTCTGTGACTCGAACGCAAATTGTAAATCCAGGCCGCGGCCAATATAAGCAAAACGGAACCCAGGATCCCAAGTAGGGGATCGAGTAGATAGAGTGCCAGACTACCGGTAAAAAAATACAGATAGGGCAGGCTCTCATAGACCATTCTGGACAAGATCACGGGGCATTCCTTCGCATCCAGGTTATCTATTGATTCTAGTCCAAAGCAGGAGCCCCAGCCTTGTTTTCCAAAGTGGCATAAACAAAGAGTCCGGCGTTGGCCGGACTCTCGATTGATATCAGTAGTAGGCGTCGGTGTGACTGGCTATCAACCGCGGCAGCCGCAACCACCGTTACCGTCACAACCTTCTTTCTTGGTGCCTTCTTCGGCATCTGAGCTACAGCAACCGCCATGCTCGTGATCATGACCGCCACAGCATCCGCCGTGATCATGGCCGTGACCACCGCAACCACCATGGGCGTGGATATGGCCGTGGGCGACCTCTTCGGCCGTCGCTTCACGCACGTCCATCACTTCCACATTAAAGGTCAGTGATTGGCCAGCCAGAGGGTGGTTGCCATCAACGATAACACTGTTGTCCAGTACTTCGGTCACTTGTACCGGGCGCTGGCCCATTTCAGTTTCGGCGATAAAGCGCATGCCTGGTACTATGTCCTGGATATCGCCAAAGGCTTCCAGAGGAACTTCCTGGCGCAGACCATCGTGGTACGGGCCATAGGCTTCTTCGGCTTCTATGGTCACTTCCAGTGTATCGCCTTTGCCTTTGCCTTCCAGTGCCTTTTCAAGTCCCGGGATCAGGTTTTCCATACCGTGAAGGTAGACCATAGGATCTGCCTCAAAAGAACTTTCTATCAACTGACCCTTGGCGTCAGTCAGGCGGTAGTGAATGGTAACCGCGCTGTGTTGGGTGATTTGCATATCGCCTCCCGTTCAGAATGTGGCCGCATGATAACGTGCTTTTCCCGCGCTGGCGATATCCGAGCGTTGCTTATGCCAACTGTTGCACAGAGTTTTGCCATCATGATGACATTTTGGGTTGGAAAGGCACTAAAAAAGCCATTATTTTTCAAACGTCTTTCCAAAAATCTTGACTTGAGTGTTTTTGAACCCAGTAGGCTTTCACCTTGGTGTGCTCGACGGTTCCTGCTTGGCTGATACTCAGCTTTTATCCAATACACTTTACGTCAAGGTTAATTGCAATAAGGATATTTCGTTGATGCTTATCCAGTTAAAAACAGACTTTGGTGAGGCTTATTCAATAAGATTGCCATTTCATTAAAATTTTCATGAAAACGCCCCTTGACAAGGGCTACAAAAAAAAGCAATCCTGTTTGCATTGCTGTCATTCTCGGGCTCAACTCCTGAATGAACCGGCCTGAACACAAGAGAACGAAACGAGTATAGAAACCCTATGTATCAGCTAAGCTCAGTTGTAATTACCACCATTACAACCACCACCATTACCAGTGTGGGGGCGGGCTGACTATACCCTGAAGAATTGCAAACAAGAAGCCCGCTCCCCCCAAGGAGCGGGCTTTTTTGTTTCCTGGGCGGGCGCGGTATTTAAAGGAGAGATAGATGAAAGTAATGAAGTTCGGCGGTACCTCGCTGGCAAACTGGCAACGGTTTGAAATGGCAGCAGAAATAGTTCTGACCAGTGCCAGAGAAGACCAAGTGGCCACAGTGCTGTCGGCTCCGGCAACCGTAACCAACAATCTATTGGCCATGGTTGATATGGTATTGGCAAAGGGGGATGTCGACGAGGCGCTTGCCAAGGTGGCTGAGGTATTTGAAGCCTTGTATGCCGATGCATCTGTATCTCTCGCAGAGGAAGCCAGACAGCAGTTGAAGAAGGTATTGGCACAGCAACTGGCGAGTTGGCGGGCAAAATTGGCTGGGGTTCAGCTTCTGGGGGAGTGTCCTGACAGTGTGCGGGCCGAGATCCTGGTGGCTGGGGAGCGACTCTCGGCTGCCTTGATGGTTGAAGTGCTCAAGGCCAAGGGAGTCAGTGCAGGTTTACTCGACCCGAGAGAATTATTCCTCGGCGTCGGCACACCTCTGGAGTCTGTGGTGGATATCGCCGTCAGTAAGCCCAGATTTGCGTTGCTTAAACTCGATGAGCAGAGAGTGTGGGTCATGCCCGGGTTTACCGCCGCCGGTGCCGATGGCAAGGTAGTGACTCTGGGACGCAATGGTTCGGATTATTCGGCCGCAGTTTTGGCCGCTTGTCTGGATGCCGACAGCTGCGAAATCTGGACAGATGTCGATGGGGTATACAATACCGACCCCCGGGTGGTTGCCGATGCAAAGCTGCTCTCCCAGCTCAGTTACCAGGAGGCGATGGAGCTCTCCTACTTTGGCGCCAAGGTACTGCACCCCAAGACCATTTCACCCATAGCCCAGTTCCAAATCCCTTGCTACATCAAAAACAGTTTCAACCCCCAGGCGCCGGGTACTCTGGTATCCAATCTGCCGGATCAGACCGGGCTGCAGGTCAAGGCGATTTCCAATCTGGATAACCAAACCATGTTCAACGTCTCAGGCCCGGGAATGAAAGGCATGGTAGGCATGGCGTCGCGTATTTTGGAGTCCATCGCCAGAGCCAAGGTTTCGGTATCGCTGATCACTCAAAGCTCCAGTGAGTACAGCATCAGTTTCTGTGTGGCCACTTTGGATGCCCCCAGAGTTAAGTGGGCGCTGGAGCAGGAGTTTGAACTTGAGCTCAAGAGTGAGCTGTTGGAGCCGCTGGAGATGCGGGATCAACTGGCGATAGTGTCCCTGATAGGTGACGGTATGCGTACCCATAAGGGCGTGGCTGCGCGCTTTTTCCAGGCTCTGGCCCAGGCTAGTGTCAATATCATCGCCATTGCCCAGGGCTCGTCCGAGCGCTCCATTTCGGCCGTGGTCGAGCAGCGCAAGACGCGTCATGCGGTGGCGGCCTGTCACCAGGGCTTTTTCGATGTGCAGCAGTATCTCGATGTCTTCCTGGTTGGCGCCGGTAATATAGGCGCAGGCTTGCTGGAGCAGATAAAACAGCAGGAAGCTATGCTCAAGGAGCAACATATCAGTATTCGGGTTTGCGCCATCGCCAACTCAGGCAAGATGTTGCTCGATGCCGCCGGTATCTCCCTGGCCGATTGGCAGTCAAGGCTCAACGACTCGACACTAGCCTTTGATCTGACACAGATGTTGGCCTGGGCCAAAGAACAGCAGTTGCTCAATCCCGTATTGCTGGATTGCACCTCTTCGGATGTCATTGCCGGCCGTTATCTGGATGTGATGAATGCCGGTTTGCACGTGGTGACACCCAACAAGAAGGCCAATACCCGTGAGTTGGCTTTTTACCGCGCGCTGCGGCAAACCGCGCTGGCCCAGCGGCGCCAGTTCCTTTATGAAACCAATGTCGGCGCCGGTTTGCCGGTTATTGATAACCTGAAAAAGCTGCTGTTTGCCGGTGATAAGCTGCTGCGTTTCCAGGGGATACTCTCGGGTTCGCTGTCATTTATCTTCGGTATGCTGGATGAGGGGATGAGTCTGTCACAGGCCACGGCCATAGCCCGGGAAAAGTGCTTCACCGAGCCGGACCCCAGGGACGATCTCAATGGTATGGATGTAGCGCGCAAGGTGTTGATTTTGGCCCGGGAAGTGGGCTTGCCGCTGGAGCTGGATGATATTCAGGTGGAGTCTGTCTTACCGGATGACTTCGATGCATCAGGCGATGTGGCCCAGTTTATGGCGGCTCTTCCACAGCTGGATGCCGCCATTGCCGAGCGAGTCGCTGCCGCCCATGCCAAGGGTAAACGCCTGCGTTATGTCGGCCAGATAGATGAGTCAGGTTGCAGGGTGCGTATCGCCGAAGTGGCAGCCGATGATCCCCTGTTCAGCGTAAAAGGCGGCGAGAATGCGCTGGCTTTCTACAGCCGCTACTACCAGCCGATCCCCTTTGTGCTCAGAGGCTATGGCGCCGGTACTGAAGTCACTGCCGCCGGGGTGTTTGCCGACTTACTCAGAACCCTCAACTGGACTCGGGAGGTCAGCGCATGAGTCAGTTTATTCCCGCCAATGCACCTGTGACTGTCTATGCGCCCGCCTCTATGGGAAATGTCGGTGTCGGCTTTGATTTGCTGGGCGCTGCACTGGCCCCCATTGATGGCAGTTTGCTGGGGGATACAGTTACAGTGGGCCCAGCGCCTTGCGGCGTTTCTCTCACTCAACTTGGCCCCTGGGCTCATAAGCTGCCACAGGAGCCGCAGCAGAATATTGTTTATCGCTGCGCCGAGTTTTTCCTAGGTGAGGCCGGGATCAATCAAGGCGTTTCCTTGACCCTGTCCAAGAACCTGCCGGTTGGCAGTGGTCTTGGCTCCAGTGCCAGTTCAGTGGTGGCGGCGCTCTATGGTCTCAATGAGTATTTCGGCCGTCCCTATGATGAGCAGGCCTTGCTGGGGTTAATGGGGCGTTTTGAAGGGGAGATCAGTGGCTCGGTGCATTATGACAACGTGGCGCCTTGCTACTTGGGGGGATTGCAACTGATGCTGGATTTGCCCGGGCGTATCTGCGAGCCCTTGCCGGCCTTTGATTCCTGGTACTGGCTGGTGGCTTATCCCGGCATTTCATTGTCGACCGCCGCCATGCGCGCCTTGATGCCGAACCTATACGACAAGGGAACCTGCATAGAATTTGGCCGCAATCTCAGTGCCTTTGTTCATGCCTGTTATCGCCAGGATGAGGCGCTGGCGCTGACTGTGTTGAAAGATGTGTTGGCCGAACCCTATCGGGCCGAGGCTATTCCCGGGTATCAGGCGGCGCGGCGCGGATTGTCTGAGCTGGGTATGTTGGCCACCGGGATTTCCGGCAGTGGCCCAACCCTGTTTTCCATCAGCGCCGATCTGGCCCGCGCCGAGCAGGCCAAGCGCTACCTGGAACAACACTATTTAACCGAAGCGGGCGGCTTTGCTCACATCTGCCGCCTGGATATGCAAGGCACCCGGGTATTGTCCTGAAACGCATTTTCATCCAAAAAAGAATTTAAGGCATCAATATGGAACTCTATAACCTCAAGCACCCGGCACAGCGGGTAAGTTTTACTGAAGCGCTCAAGCTGGGTCTTGGCATGGACCGAGGGCTCTTTTTCCCAACCCGGATCCCGAAACTGGCAGATGTCGATGCCCTGTTGGCTCTGCCTTTTGTTGAGCGCAGCAAGCAGATACTCGGTGCTTGGCTCGCCGATGAACTGGGGCAGGACTGTGTCGATAAACTGGTGGAGAAGGCGTTTAATTTCCCTCTGCCGCTGGTGCAGGTGGATGAGCAGCGCAGTTGTCTGGAGCTGTTTCATGGGCCAACCTTGGCTTTCAAGGACTTCGGTGCCCGCTTTATGGCTCAGTGTCTCAATCAGCTTGGCGGCTCAGAACCGCTGACTATTTTGACCGCTACCTCAGGGGATACAGGCGCGGCGGTGGCCGATGCCTTCTTTGGCCTGGATAAGGTGCGGGTGATGGTGCTCTATCCCAAGGGCAAGATCAGTGAGTTGCAGGAGAAGATGTTTGCCACTCTGGGCGGCAATATTCACACAGTTGCGGTCGAAGCCGACTTCGATGCCTGTCAGCACTTGGTCAAGCAAGCCTTTGAAGACAGTGATATTCGTGACGGTTTGCACCTCAACTCGGCCAACTCCATCAACATCAGCCGTTTGCTGGCGCAGATCTGTTATTACTTTGAAGCGGTCGCCCAGCATAGAAAGCAGCATCAATCGGCGCCGGTTGTCAGTGTCCCCAGTGGTAACTTCGGTAACCTGACCGCGGGTCTGCTGGCCAAAGCCATGGGATTGCCCATCAAGCGTTTTGTGGCGGCCACCAACAGCAATGATACTGTACCGCGCTATTTGAGTTTTGGTGATTGGGCGCCGCGGCAAACTGTTGCGACCATGTCCAACGCCATGGATGTGTCCGAGCCGAGCAACTGGCCGAGAGTGGAAGCGATTTTTGCCGAGATGAAATGGCCGCTGTCTGACTTGTCCGGCTTGGCGCTTTCCGAGGGGCAAACCCGTCAGGCCATGTTAGCGCTTGAGCAGACAGGTTATCTGGCAGAGCCCCATGCAGCGGTGGCCGCCGAGGCACTGCGTTTGTCTCTGCAGGATGAAGAGCAGGGGATTTTTCTGGCGACGGCACATCCGGCCAAATTCAAGGATGTGGTCGACCGCGAGTTGAACACCAGTCTGCCACTGCCACAGGCATTGCAAAGGGTGGCTGATAAGCCGCTGCTGTCGGCTGTTCTGCCGGCCGATTTTGATAGTCTTAAACAGCACATGTTTGCGGTGTTGAACTAAGGCTTTGGCTCGGCTCTTGGTTCAGCCCTTGAAGGTCGATAGGGCTGCCAAGGATTGAATTTAGTGCAGCAATTATCCCAAAAGCCGCATCATTTGCGGCTTTTTACTGGGGTAGTCAGGAGATTGAATCGACGGAGAGCGAATGGATGGTTTAGCGGCTAAGGCTGTTCAGCCAGGCAATTTCTTCGGGCCAGATCTCCGGGCGTATGGTTTCCAATATCAAGGGTATCCCCTTGGTGGCTGGGTGGCCGAGAATATACTCGAAAGCGGTTTTGCCTATTTCGCCCATGCCCAGGGAGTCGTGGCGATCGACCCGGCTGCCGAGTCCCGTCTTGCTGTCGTTGAGGTGCATGCCCTTGAGGTATTGAAAGCCCACTATGCGGCCAAAGGCGTCAAAGCTTTCCCGGCAGCTTTCCTGAGTGCGAATGTCGTAACCCGCGGCAAACATATGGGCGGTATCCAGGCAAACACCGACTCTGGATTTATCCTCAACCCCGTCAATGATCTGCGCCAGTTGTTCAAAGCTGTGTCCCAGGTTGGAGCCTTGTCCCGCGGTATTTTCGATGACGGCACAGACGCCATCACAAGCTGCCAATGCCAGGTTGATTGAATCGCTGATGTTACGCAGACAGTGGTTTTCACTTATCTGTCGCAAGTGGCTGCCTGGATGAAAGTTCAGCAAGGTTAATCCTAACTGTTTGCAACGAAGCATCTCATCGACAAAGGCATCGCGGGATTTTTCCAGCAGCAAGGGATCCGGGTGTCCCAAGTTAATCAGGTAGCTGTCGTGGGGTAGAATCGCCTCGGGTCTGAACCCCAATTTTTGGCAGTTTTCCTGAAAGGCGGCGATGGACTGCTCGGTTAAAGGTGCTGCCTGCCAGCGACGTTGATTCTTGGTAAACAGTGCAAAGGCACTGGCCCCTATCTTGTGGGCATTGAGCGGAGCATTTTCCACACCACCCTGGGCGCTGACATGGGCTCCAACCCACCTTTCCTGACTCGTCACCCAGACTCCTCTATAGCGTTTGGCAAGCTGGATAAGTCGCTAATATTGCAAACTTGTCTATGCTTGAATGACTGAAAAACAACGGAAAGGGACTTTAACGTGTTTTCCTCTGAGGCTCAAACCGAATTCCCTGGCGACTGGTCCCGACTGCTGATTGAACTGGCTAAATTGCAACTGGGTTTGACCCAGGGACAGGACGTATTGCCGGCCCTGTGCCAGACCCTGGTACATGCCTCAGGGGCAGAGGCTTTGCTGATGGTGGAACGCTCAGAGTTGGGCGCCAACGATATGCCGGAATCAGTCACTTGTTGGTGTCGGGATCCGGTTATCTATTTGACGCTTTGGAGCAGTGTTAATCAATGGGCCAAAGAAGCGAGCCAACAAGGGCTTCATCAATGGCTGAAGTTTACCGTCTGGCCAATCAAAGATTCAGATCTATTGCTGTTTTTCCACTCATCTGCTCCCGGTTGGTTTGAGTCTTTGGCCTCATTCCAGGCCAGTATCGGCCCCTTGGTGGGGGCCATCTATCAATGTCAGCTCAGCCGCAGTTCATCACAGTCGGCAGAGGATGAACTCTGCTTCAAGGCTGTTATAGACGGTGCCGACAGTTTATTACTGCTATTTAGTCTTGAAACTGAGCGAGAACCCATCCTTTACGCCAACCCGGCAGCCACAGCTGTGACCTTATATGCCAACCGGGAATTGGTGGGCGCCAATTTAACCGGCTTGTTGTTTGAAGGCGAAGAAAGTGACTCCTTTAGGGAGCAGTTGCGCCGTAAGGGCAGTTATACCGGGGAACTTTGGTGTCATAAGGGCGATGGCGGCAGGGAGTTATTGCATCTCAATTGTTACTGTATTTCCCAAAGTCGGCGCATATACGCCGTTATAGGTCGCGATTACAGCGAGCAGCATCAATTGCAGCAGGCCGTGGCCAGAACCCAGAAGATGCAGGCCATTGGTGAGTTGGTCGGCGGCATAGCCCACGACTTCAACAATATTCTCGGGGTATTGAAGGGTAACCTGGAGTTAATGCAGCTTAAAACCTCTGATCCCAAAGCTGAAAAATACCTCAATACCGCCTTTAAGGCCTGCCAGCGAGGCACAGATCTGACCCGCAGACTGTTGTCGTTTTCGCGCCAGGAACAGTTCAATGCCGAGCCTTGTCAGGTCAATGAGGTGATTGAAGGTTTGCAGGAGTTGTTTGCCAAGTCATTGACCAGTCAAATAACGCTGAGTATTGAGCTGGCACCGGATAACAAACCTGTGATGCTCGACAAAGGGGAGCTTGAAGACGCCTTATTGAATCTGCTGCTCAATGGTCGCGATGCCATGGAGGGCAAGGGAGAACTCAAGATACGTACCGGCAGTTGCTATTTGAGTGGTTATCTACCCGGGATCGCCATAGGCAAGACCCAGGTAGAGCCCGGGCATTATGTATGGATCAGTGTGATTGATGGCGGCAGTGGTATTCCTGAAGCCTTTCAGGACAAGGTATTCGACCCGTTCTTCACCACCAAGGGCAAGAGTAAGGGCACAGGTCTTGGACTGGCCATGGTGTACGGTTTTGTTAAACGTTCCAAGGGTTATATCGCCATCCTGAACACAGGCGCCGCCGGCACTGAATTCAGATTATGGTTCCCGCAGAGTCGTAAGTTGGCGACTGAGCCACAACTCAGTACCCATACGGGGGAATTGCCCAGAGTCAGGCGTCCGATAAAGGCGATAGTGGTGGATGATGAGCCTGAGATGCTGGAAGTGATGGCCGACTATTGCGACCTGCTGGGGATAGAGGCGGAGCTGTTCCATGATCCCCTCACAGTGCTGCAACGCTACGAGCAGCAGCGTTGTGATGCCGAGCTTCTTATCACAGATGTGTTGATGCCTGGCGGTATCAACGGCTACGAACTTGCACAAAAACTCAATGTTAAACACTCACTGCTTGTGTTGCTGATCTCCGGCTTTATTCAGGACATAGGTATTTCCAGCGCCGATGAGATGCCGTTTCCGGTACTGCATAAACCCTTTGATCTGACAGGATTGATTCTGGCACTCAAGCAGGTGGGAATTAGATTTGCTGATGACAGTAAGGGAGAGTTATGGACAATTTAACTGTCTGGGTAGTGGATGATGATGTTGATTATCTGGCTTTGATAGAGGAAGTCTTACAGGATGATTACTCCGTCAAAGTGTTTGATTCGGCAGCAGCTTATTTGGCGGCGTTGGAGTCGGCGACACCGGAAATTATCCTGATGGATATCAATCTGCCGGATTCCAGCGGTGTGGAGTTATGTGCTCACTTGCAATCACAGGGGCGAGAGGCGTCAGTGGTATTTGTTTCCGGTATGAATACCCTCAATGAGCGCCTCAAGGCCTATGAGGCCGGGGCGGTAGACTTTATCGCTAAACCCTTTGAGCTGAAAGAGCTGTTGGCCAAGGTACGCAGTGTGGCGCAATATCAACAGCGCAAACAGTCTCTGATGCAGGCCGAGTCCATGTCGAGAAATATGGCGTTTCAGTCCATGAGTGAATCGTCCCAATATGGCTGCGTGCTGCAATTCTTCCGCCAATGTTTTCTTTGTAACAACTACCGTGCCCTTGCCGATGCCTTTTTTGAGCTGATGACTCAGCTCAACCTCAATACCTGTCTGGAAATACGCACAGACAGCGCCGAATATTTTGTGCCGGACAATACCCAGATAAGCCCGATAGAAGCCAATATCTTTGAACTTTTGGACAAACAGGGACGCCTGTATGACTTTGGCAACCGAACCATGTGCAATGACAAGCATGTGTCATTCTTGATCAAGAATATGCCGGTCAAGGATGAGGTGCTTTACGGCCGCCTCAGGGATGTGATTGCCGTTGTGGTCGAAGGATTAGAGGCTAGGGTATTGGACATAGAGCGTCAGCAGATGCTGCGACGGGTGATGGATAGGTTACACCTGCTGATGAAGCAGTTGGGTGATTCCATGCAGCAACAGGATCAGCGCTTCTGCGATACCTTATCGGGGATCACTACTGAAATTCGCAGTAGCTTTCATGTGCTGGACATGACAGAAGAGCAGGAGAGTTATTTTACCTCCATGGTTGAGCGACATCTGCGCGAAGCCAGCTCTGCCGGTGAAGCCTTCAATCGTATCCGTGGCTCTCTCAAAGAGATGCTGGTGATGATGGAGGAAAGCCAAGGGGGCTGAGGCGCCTGGCCCGCTTTTGGGGCAAGCAGCGTAAAGGCATTGAAGATTATACAAGGTGCTAATTTATGAATTATTGATTTAGAAGGTTATTTTCCTTGATCTTTATCATGTCCCCGGAAAACATCTATGGTTAGTATTGAGTAATATTTGGCCTGTTTACTACTATTACCTAGAAAGGCCCGACTCAAAATGGAGTGCCCTATGCTGCAAAGATTGATGAATGACCACAAGCATATTGCCATATTGCTGAAGTTGCTGAAGGGGAAATACCTGAAGCTGGCCGAAGGTGAGCACGTCAATTTTAATCTGGTACGGGATGTTGTCGAATATATGCAGGGCTATGCCGAGCACAGCCATCATCCACTCGAAGACATCATTTACGACTATTTCCTTATCAAGGAGAGCCGTACCGAGCCTACCCGGCGTCTTGAGGAAGAGCACCAAAAATTGATTGAAGCTTCATCGGCCTTGATGGCGACACTCAACCTGATCCTGAACGACGTGGTGGTGGCCAAGGAAAAACTGGTTGCTGAATTGAAGGGATATGTGGATTTGCAGGAAAAGCACATGCTGTATGAAGAGCGGGAGATCTTTCCTTTGCTTGCCAAGAGCCTGAAGGATGAAGACTGGCAGAAGATCCAAAGCATGTGTGAGTTGAAGCTGATAGAGGATCCTTTGTTCAGCAGCGATGATAACCAGCTATTCGACGAGCTGAGAAGCTATATTCAAACCGCAGACAGATAACCTTGTGGGAAGCAGACATTAAAAAAGAGCGCTTGGCGCTCTTTTTTAATGTCTCTCATATTCAGAGGAGGCTGTCGATATCATAGTCAAAACTGCTGTCTATCTCCTGTAGTTCCTTCAACAGACGATGTTTATCTTTCAGCGCTTCGATTTCGCGCCATTTGCGCTTCTTGTTGGAGCTTCGAGAGCGGCTTGGTCTTTCAACGACTTCGTCTAGCGCACTACCATAATCCAAACGATCCATGGCAACCTCCTGTTGTTGTATGTTTTATCAACATTTAAATATCATACTTGGCAAACAGGGTGCAAGAAGAATGTTTCTATTTTGTTAAACTTGAGTGATGCTTTGATGAAGGCGTATAGACAAGATGGCGGGCAAAAAAATACCAGCCAGTGGAGCTGGCTGGTATCTGTTGATTTACAAGGTTAACGGGCTAGATTTTTCCTTGTTTGAAGAGATTGATCAGGGCATTGCTGGAAGCATCCAGATCCTGGCTGTTTTGCTCTGCGCCGATACGCGACAGCACTTCATTCCCCAGCGTTTTACCCAGCTCAACTCCCCATTGATCGAATGAGTTGATATCCCAGATAGCGCCCTGAACCAGGGTTCTGTGTTCGTAAAGAGCAATCAAGGCGCCCAGGGTTATTGGGGTCAGCTTGTCCATCAACAGGGTATTGCTCGGCTTGTTGCCTTCCATGACCTTATGTTTGGCAATAAGCTGTTTCTCAGCCTCTGAGAGTGGGCTGTCGGCCAGTTCGGCCAAGGCTTCATCGAAGGTTCGTCCTTGCATCAGCGCCTGGGTCTGACCAAAACAGTTGGATGCCAGCTGAGCGTGATGCTCACCGATAGGATTATGGCTTTGCAGCGGCAGGATAAAGTCCGCCGGAATCAAAGCTGTACCTTGGTGCAACAGCTGGTGGTAGGCGTGTTGGCCATTAGTGCCTTCTCCGCCCCAAATAACCGGCCCTGTGCTGTAATCCACTGAATTGCCGTCCAGAGTGGCGGACTTCCCGTTACTCTCCATATCCAGCTGCTGGAAATAGGCCGGAAGCCCTCTGAGGTAGTGATCATAGGTCAACACCACGTGGGACTGGGCATTGAAGAAATTGTTGTACCAAACAGAGAGCAGGCCCATGATCACTGGCATATTCTGCTCAAGAGGTCTGGATGCGAAATGTACATCCATTGTTCTGGCGCCGGCCAACAGTGCCTTGAAGTTATCCATGCCTATCAGGGCGGCTATGGGTAAACCTATGGCCGACCAGAGAGAATAGCGCCCGCCAACCCAATCCCACATGGGGAAGATGTTGTCTTCATCTATGCCAAACGCCGTTGCCTTGGCGACATTGGAGGTAATTGCCGCAAAGTGCTTGCCGATATCCTGCTGTGAACCACCTTTGGCCAGGAACCACTCTTTGGCGCTGAGGGTGTTGGTCAGGGTTTCCTGAGTGCCAAAGGATTTTGACGACATCAGGAACAGGGTGGTCTCAGGATCCAGCTTCTTCAGTTTTTCACTGATGGCCGTGCCGTCGACATTGGCGACGAAGTGACACTGTAGCTTACCGTTCCAATAGGGACGCAGGGCCTCGGAGATAATCTTGGGGCCGAGGAAGGAACCGCCAATTCCGATGGAGACAAGATCAGTGATCTTCTTGCCGGTATAGCCGCGCCACTGACCTGAATAGAGCGCCTCGACAAAAGCCTCCATTTGCGCCAGGGTTTGCTGAACTTCAGGGACTACATTGACGCCATCGACGCGAATATCCGCATCGGCCGGTGCTCTCAGAGCTGTGTGCAACACGGCACGCTGCTCCGTGGTATTGATTGCTTCGCCGGCAAACATAGCCGCTATTTTTTGCTCAAGTCCGGCTTCACGGGCGAGTTTGAGCAGCTCCTGCAGCACGGTATCAGTGAGGCGGTTCTTGGAATAATCCAACAGCAGTCCACAGTCTTTGAGCGACAGCTGTTCAAAGCGCTGCGCGTTTTCGGCAAAGAGTTCACGCATGTGAGGCAGGTCTGCACTCATCGCCTTGAGAGCCTGCCAGCTAGCGGATTGAGTCAAATGTGTCATGAGTTGTCCCTGATCTTCAATTTCAGCACAGACCTTGTCTAGCTCAGTTTAGCCTTGAGCATGGTCTCGAGTTTGCCCTGGTCTATGGCGAAGTTACGGATACCTTCAGCCAGTTTTTCCACTGCCATGGGATCTTCGTTGAACTCCCAGCGGAACTCAGCCTCGGTCAACGGCTTGGGTGGTTCTTGGGTTTCAGTGGCAGGTTGCAGCTTGGTCACTATTTGGGTGTCTGAGTTGGCCAGTTCTTCCAGCAAAGATGGGCCTATAGTCAGGCGATCACAGCCGGCGAGCTCAATGATTTCACCTGTGTTACGGAAGCTGGCACCCATAACCACTGTCTGATAACCATGCTGTTTATAGTAGTTGTAGATCTGGGTTACTGAGACCACACCTGGATCTTCACCAGCGCTATAGTCCTTGCCGGTGTTCTTCTTGTACCAGTCGAGAATACGGCCGACGAAGGGCGAGATCAGGTAAACTCCGGCTTCGGCGCAGGCTCTGGCCTGGGCGAAACTGAACAAAAGTGTCAGGTTGCAGTTGATACCGTTTTGCTCCAGCTCTTTGGCGGCACAGATGCCTTCCCAGGTGGAAGCCAGTTTGATCAGAATGCGTGACTTATCGATACCGGCTGCTTCATAGAGCTTAACCAGCTTATAGGCTTTGGCGATGGAGCCGGCTTTATCAAATGACAGGCGGGCATCTACTTCGGTTGAAATACGTCCCGGTACCAGCTTGAGAATTTCCACCCCTATGTTGACCGCCAGCTTGTCTGCGGCGTCTTCCAGTTGTTGCTGCGGATCCTGGCTCTGAGATTTGGCCCAGGAAATAGCATCATCGATCAGTGGGGCATACTCAGGGATCTGAGAGGCTTTAAGGATCAGTGATGGGTTGGTGGTGGCATCTTGCGGATGATAGAGCTTGATCGCCTCGATGTCGCCGGTATCAGCAACTATGGTTGTAACGGATTTGAGTTGCGTGAGTGTGTTTGCCATGAAAAACATCCTTCTCAGATTGCGGCCGTTTACGCGGGGATTGCATGACGCTATTAAAAGCGATTTTGCCCTCGTTTCCAACCAGGATTGAAAAAAAATTACAAAAATGGTGAGAAATTGTCAATGAGGGCCGTTTTCGGTTAAAGGAAGTGTACTCCCATAACCGGGGGAATTCTAATGACACAAAGGCTGAAAACAAAAAAGTCGCTGCAGGGCAGCGACTTTTCCAGAAGAAGTTCAGCTTACTTCAGCAGGGCTTCTTTTTCTTTAAAGCTCATGTGAGCTTCAATACGGCGGTTAACCTTGTTGGCTTCAGCAGAAGAACCCTGCATCAGCGGCTGGCTTTCACCGTAGCCCTTGGCGTTGATACGGCTGGCATCGATGCCATACTGGTCAACCAGTACTTTGGCAACTGCGTCGGCACGTTTCTGAGACAGCCACTGGTTGTAATCGGCTTTACCAGGCAGTGATGCGTGGCCGGCGATTTCCAGATCGGCTTTAGGGTACTTGTTCATGAAGTCAGCGACTTTCTGGATTTCAGCCATAGAGTCGGCTTTCAGTACAGATGAGTTGTTATCGAACTCAGCCTTAACTTCCAGCTTCTCCAGCTTCTCAACATAGATAGAGCAACCGTTGGCGTCTACTTTGTGGTTAGCTGGTGTGTTTGGACACTGGTCCATATCGTCGTTGACACCGTCGTTGTCGCTGTCAACTGGCTCTATGACCACTGGTGCTACTGGAGCAGGCTTTGAAGTGCTGCCGAAACGGTAGCTCAGTTCAAGACCCCAGTAGTTGCTTTCCATTGCCAGAGTGTTCCACTTTTCTTCGTCGAGGTTTTCATAACGACGATACTTGGCGGCTAGTTTCAGGTTCTCTGTGATGTTGTAACCGATACCGGCACCGAAGTAAGGTGCAACACCGCTGTCACTGTAGTACTCGCTACCCCATTGTCTGTTGTTGGAAATGTGGTAGTTCATGGCACCGGCTTCAGCAGACAGGCTCCATTTGTCGGCGAAAGGCCAGAAAGCCACCAGGCCCAGAGTGGCGCCCTTGGCACCTACGTCATTGAGCTTGTTGGTATAGTCGGTCCATTCGGCACGACCCAGGTCACGATAACCCAGTTCTACACCAAAGTAATCGTTGAACAGGTAACCTGCAAACACGTCCCATGCATATGGATCGTCTTCACCACAGGTTTTCATGGTTTTCTGATCGCAGTTAGGTTCGTAGTTATTTACACCGAGGCCCGCACCCACATACCATGGGCTGAGCTCGTCTGCTGCAGATGCTGCAAAAGGCATCATAGATGCGAGCAACAATACTTTAAATGTCTTATTCATCATGTTCTCCAAGTCCATTGCTATTCAATTACCCAGATGTCCCGTATAGGAAACATGACTAGCACTTAATGTGGGATTTCCTTTAGTGTTTTAGCTAGCTGGGTCAATTATCCATTGAAAAAAAGCAATTTTCCACTTATCGACCAATAAATTTATTGTTCAAGATTTGCTCTTGGGCTTTGCTTAACAATTTAAAATAAAGAAAAAGCGCCTGTTTGAAGGCGCTTTTTTTATTTTTGGCAAACAATTTTATAACTAAATTATTTGTCTATTGTTTAGCTAAGGTTCAGCTTAACGGGTCCAAATCCAGTTCTCGATATACTCAGGATCCACACCATTGGCCTTGATATAATTTCTATGATCAACCAAGCGTTGTAACATATCTGTGGTAATCGCAACGTGGCGGGTTTCATCGATAACACCTTGCTGGAATAGTTTGTAAGCCATATCTATTACCAGGTGATAACGGGAAGTGCCGTTACGAACACCCATATCAAATGGTGTGGTGGTTGAACCTTCCTCTTCATAACCTTTAATTCTGAATCTGTGACTACCTTTGTAATCGAAGATCAGTTTTTTGATGGTGTTTGGATAACCGTGATAGTTAAATACCACACCTTTATTTTCGGTGAATATCTCATCCATCAACCAAGGTTTTTCCTGGAACTTGAGGCTACCCAGACCACTGCTGTGTAATTCAGTGACGCTGACAAAGCGGATACGCACTCTTGGCAGGAGTTCACGAATTAATACCAATGCCGCCATACACTCCTGAGTGACATAGTCACCACAGCCAGCCAGGACGACATCAGGGTTTTCATCAGAGGCAAAGTCCCAGACCATTACACCGTCTTTGGCTTGTTTACGGGCTTCATCAAGGCTCAGCCATTGAGGCAGCTCTTTCTTACCGGCGACCAGAATGTTCAGTTTGTCGCGGTCGGCGAAAGCGCGTTCTGTGTAAACCAGAGTGGTGTTGGCATCGGCTGGCAGATAAGCCGAGATAATCTTCGGATGTTTCTCAAGCATGGCGCCCAGGAAAGAAGGGTTCTGGTGAGAGTAACCGTTGTGATCCTGACGTTCCAGCAGAGAGGAAAGCACCACGTTGCAAGCCGGCAGCGGCTTACGGAAGTGAACCCCTTGGCTGGCATAGACATACTTACAGTATTGGTCGGCCATGGAAGACACTACCTGCGAGAAAGACTCATAGGTAGGGAACATAGCGTGGCGGCCGGTGACTGTGTAGCCATGCATCATGCCGAACAGCAGGTTTTCAGACAACAGCTCCATGACCCGACCATCACGGCTCATATCTTCATCCCAGCTTTCAATCGGCCATTGCCAGGCGCGATCTGTCGCTTCGAATACGGCTTGCAGCTGGTTGGAGTAAGTTTCGTCAGGGCTGAAGATCCGCAGGTTGCGCTGATCTTTATTGAGGCGGAAGGCTTCGCGCATCCACTGACCCATTTTCAGCATGGAATAACCACGATGACCTCTTGGGACTTCGGGGCCATAGGCCAGTTTTTCCAGATCAGGATTGCTGAGGGCACGCACCACTTCACCACCATAGCTCATCTTTTGACGGCCACAGCAGAGTTCAGCAGGGGGCAGCAGTGACTGGATGTCTTTGTCGAAGACAATCTGGTTCTGCTCATTGATAGAGTAAAGTTCAGAGAACTTGTAACTGTCGAGCCAGCCATCCAATGCGGCCAGATGACCTTTGTCGGTGGCACACTTATTGACAATTACCTGGTGAGACTCGCAGTTGCCTTCGAGTTTCTTACCATCGTATTCGGGAACGCCGGTCCAGCCTTTGGCGGTGCGCATCAGGAGCACCGGCCAACGTGGCTTGACCACATCTTCGCCGTTGCGGGCACGTTTCTGGATGTCGTTGATCATCTCATAAGCCGTATCCATCGCTTTGGTCATCTGCAGGTAGACATCTTCTTCCTGCTCGCTGTCCACTATGATGGGGTGATAACCCAGGCCTCTGAATTCAAGTTCCAGCTCTTCGTGGCTCATGCGTCCCATACGGGTTGGGCCGGAAATCTTGTAACCATTAATATGCACTATTGGCAGTATGGCACCGTTGGTGGCAGGAGAAACCAGACGGTTGGCATACCAGGAGGCAGCCAGTGGACCGGTTTCAGATTCACCGTCACCAACGAGTACAGCGGCAATCAAGTCAGGATTATCCAGAACAGCGCCCCAAGCGACAGACAAGGAGTAGCCCAGCTCACCCCCTTCAAGGATTTGTCCGGGAGCTTCGGGGTTGGCATGCGAAGGATAGCCGTAAGCCGCGGAGAACTTGCGACAGATATCTTCAATACCGGTTTCGTTGTACGGAATGGTTTCTGGATAGAAGTGGCTGAGAGAGCCTTCGAGGAAGAGGTTAGCCTGTACAGCTGGGAAACCGTGACCTGGGCCGACCAGGTAGAGGAATGGGCGCTTGTGCTTGGTAATCAATCTGTTCACGTTGGCGTATACAAAGTTGATCCCCGGACAGGTTCCCCAGTGACCCAAGAGCCTTGGCTTAATATCACTGTGTTGCAACGGGCGTTTGTACAATACATTGTGCTTGAGGTAAATCTGTGAGGTTGCCAGGAAGTTAGTGGCCCGGACAAATTTCTTCAGTGCACCTATCTCTTGCTTTTGGGTCATATCGTGCCTCGCTTGAGCTAGCTAAAAGTGAATCAGATTATCTTGTAGGTACTATATTTGTAGTTTTATTACAAAAATGTGTCCCGCATCCAAGTTTTGAAAGTTTGTTTAGCCGGTGGCTTTGTTCGAAAGTCTCTGTGATGCCCTTGTTATTTAGGTTATAACACTAGCTTGTTCTGGTGTTTTTATGGTGAATTTACTGTCACATGAGTGATTAAGTGTGATCTTGATCACGCGAGAATTTTAGCATCCTATGCTATTTTCTCCGCCCTCAAGCGCGGCCGGCATACCTTAGTGTATGTAGGATAATTCGAAAAGAAACTGGCCGATGCTTATCCTTTTTCATTCAGGAAGGAATCTTAACCACAAATTTGGCGTCATCCAGTCAGTGATGGGCCAGGTTTGCCACGGGAAAGCTTACAATTATGATAATAGAAACTATCGAAACCATAGTCGGTTTTTTGAACTCTCTTCTTTGGGGAAAACTATTGGTTTATGCCCTGGTGGGGGCCGGCCTGTACTTTACCCTGAGGTTGTTGTTCATTCAGCTTACTCACCTGGGGCATTCTGCCAAGGTGATGGCAACCAGTAGACAGGGCTGTGAAAGTGGTTTGTCTTCATTTCAGGTGTTTTGCACCAGCATGGCCGCCAGGGTCGGGGCCGGTAATATGGCCGGTGTGGCGGTTGCCATAGGGGCCGGTGGCCCTGGAGCCGTATTCTGGATGTGGCTCATCGCCCTTCTGGGTATGGCCACGGCTATGATTGAGTCGACTCTGGCTCAGATATATAAAGTAAAAGATAAAGATGGCCAGTTTCGTGGTGGTCCCTCCTATTATATGGAACGGGGACTGGGACAACGCTGGATGGGGATTCTCTTCTCCGTGTTTCTGATCATCGCCTTCGGCTTGGTATTTAATGCGGTGCAGTCCAATACCATAGCCGGTGCTCTGGAGATCGTGTTTGATGTAAAAGAGGCCTACTGGTTTGATGTAAAAGCCAGTTATTGGATAGGTATTTTCCTGGTGCTGGCCAGCAGTGTGGTGATCATGGGGGGGCTGCGTAAGGTTGCGCGGGTCTCCGAGGTGGTTGTGCCTATTATGGCTTTTGCCTATATCCTGATCGCCATGGTCGTTGTCGGCATGAATATTGAGCAACTGCCGACCATTATTGAACTGATAGTCAACAGTGCCTTCGGCTGGCAGGAAGCGGCCGCAGGGGGAGTCGCTTATACTGTGGCTCAGGCGATGCAGTCCGGGGTTGCCCGCGGTCTGTTCTCCAACGAGGCCGGTATGGGTAGTGCCGCCAATGTGGCTGCCAGCGCGTCGCCAACGCCTAACCATCCAGCATCTCAAGGTTTTGTACAGATGATAGGTGTGTTTATGGACACTATCGTTATCTGTAGTGCTACTGCTGCCATCATATTGCTGGCCGGTGATCTCAGCAGTGTCAACGTCAGCGAGGGAGACAAGGGGATTCAACTGACCATAGCTGCTTTGACCAACCATGTTGGTGATTGGGGCGGCCTGTTTGTGGCCTTTGCCATCTTGCTATTCTGTTTCACTTCCATTATCGCCAACTACTCTTACGCTGAAACCAATGTGCTGTTCCTTTCCAATAACAGCCGCAAGGTACTGCCCCTGTTCCGCTTGTGTGTACTCGGCATGGTGATGTTTGGCGCTGTTGCCAAGATCCAGCTGGTGTGGGATATGGCAGACTTGTCCATGGGGTTGATGGCCACTGTCAATATCATTGCCTTGGTATTGCTTTCCGGTGTTGCCATGCGGGTGATTAATGACTACCGTGATCAGTTGAGCGAAGGCAAAGAGCCTGTGTTTGACAAGAGCCAATTCCCAGAGCTTGAAGGCCATATCGAAGAGGGTATCTGGACCGGTGAACCTGTGGTTCGCAGTGACAAAGGCCTGTAACTGAATCCGGCCCCAGATTGGGGCCATCGAAAAAACCACGCCATCAGTGCGTGGTTTTTTTATTTCCTGCCAGTATCATAGGTAAATCTATATGAATAAGACGGAGTGAATATGCTGATTTTGGTTTCACCGGCCAAGACCCTGGATTATGACAACCCTGCGGCGGTATCTGAATACAGCCTGCCACAGTTTCTTGAGCACAGCAGCGAGCTTATTCAGGTTTGCCGGGATCTGACTCCAGCCAATATTGCTTCTTTGATGAAAGTCAGTGACAAAATTGCCGGCTTGAATGCTGCCAGATTCGCCGAGTGGCAACCTGATTTCACCCCGGAGAATGCCAAACAGGCACTCTATGCCTTCCGTGGTGACGTATACATAGGTCTGGATGCTGACAGCCTTGCCCCGGAAACAGTTGCTCGGGCTCAGCAGCATCTGCGTATTTTGTCAGGTCTCTATGGCCTCTTGAGGCCTCTGGACTTGATGCAAGCCTATCGGCTGGAAATGGGCACCTCCTTGGCCAATCCCAGGGGCAATAACCTGTACGCCTTCTGGGGGGATATCATCACAGATGCCATTAATCAGGCATTGGCTCAGCAAGGGGATGATATTGTAGTGAATTTGGCGTCCAACGAGTACTTCAAGGCGGTTAAAACCAAGCAGGTTGACGGGCGTATCATTACGCCTGTGTTCAAGGACTGCAAAAAAGGTCGGTACAAGGTGATAAGCTTCTATGCCAAGAAGGCCAGAGGCATGATGGCTCGTTACCTATTGGAGCAAGAGGAACAGAGTCTGGAGCGGTTAAGGGCATTCAACAGCGCCGGCTATTATTACAGTGAAGCCGAGTCCAGCACTGATACTCCAGTGTTCCTGCGGGAAGAACAGAGCTGATAGTGTTTTCCTGTATATAAAGATAAGAAAGCCGTTCATTATTGAACGGCTTTCTATATAGAAGGCGGCAGTGATTTATTGTTTGGCAGGCAGTGGCCGCAGTTCCAGTTCAGACTGTGCCATCAAATAGGCGAACTGGGCATAGGCCGCAATGTTTTGTGCCAGCGCCTTGGGATCTATCTTGTCCAAGGTATCGTTGGGGGTATGGTGGTAGTCGAAGTAATCGGTACCATCCTGGCGCAGGGAGGCGACAGGAACGCCACTGGCCGGCAGCATGGAAACATCCGGGCCACCATAGGCGCTGTTGTCACCGGCGGCAACGCCGTTTCGCTGCATCACCTGGGTCAGTTGCTGTAGTTTCGGCAGCACTTGCTCATTGACCTGAAAGTCAATGCGGTAGATAGGGCCTGCCCCGAAATCGGATTCTGCAGCGATATAGTGTTTATCCAGCTCTGCAGCGTGGGCTTTGGCATAAGCCTTACCACCAACCAAGCCTATCTCTTCGGCCGCATAAAGCACGACACGTACTGTGCGTGCAGGTTTTACAGGTAAATCCTGGATAAGCTTCCCGGCCGCAGTGACAATCGCGACTCCGGCACCGTCATCTATGGCCCCTGTACCTTCATCCCAGGAGTCCAGATGAGCCCCTATCAGCACGATTTCATCTGGCTTGCTGCTGCCGGTGACTTCGGCGATGACGTTATAGGAAATGGCGCTGCCCTTGTTCTCGGGTGACATCTTTAACGTGAGAGTTATATCTGCAGAGCGCTTGAGCATGGCATTGACAAGATCGGCATCCGGCGCCGACATGGCCGCAGCCGGGATCCGCTTCAAGCCTTCTTCATAGCGCATGGTACCTGTGTGAGCCATACGGTCATGATCTGTACCTATCGAACGGATAACTATTGCCAAGGCTCCTTTACGCGCCGCCTCTATGGCGCCTCTTGAGCGGCCACCTACGCTCTTGCCGTAACCTTTACCTGTCTTGTGGCGCTCGGTTTTCTGATCGATAAAGACAATTTTCCCGGCAACATCATCAGGATTGGCTTCTTTAAGTGCAGCCAGGCTGTCAAAGCGGACTATCTTGGCCGTAATGCCCTCTGCCGGGGTGGCAACGCTGCCGCCTAAGGCCGTGATGACCAGAGGCTGTTGGAAGGGGGCCACTATGCTGGCGCTGGCTTCACCGCGCTCCCACACTGGGACTTCCACCGCTTCCTTATAGACACGGTCAAAACCCAGTGACTGTAGCTTTTTCTCCGCCCAGGCAACCGCCATGGCGTCTTTTGGGCTACCGGCCAGGCGAGGGCCGACTTCCACTGTTAAAGATTCCACAATTTGAAAGCCGAGGTCAGAATCTAGGGCTTTTTGCTGCAATGATTCAGCAAGCAGTTGATTTGTATTGGAAGGAGAGGGGGATTGACAACCTATAAGTGAAGAAATCAACAGTGGGAGTAACAGGGCGGTTCGATAGTTTTTCATGTGTTTCCTTTGTTTTTATTAGGTATGTCCCATTTTTGAAAACAATCTAACAAAAAGTGTGCTTTATGTCCCGACTATCTCCGTAAGGCAAGGCTATATTAGGGACGGAGTTTGTATTAGGAGAATAGGCTCGTCATGAATATTGAGTTGATGCAGCAGCGAGCGGACCATGCCGTCGTATTATTGAAGGCGCTGGCCAATGAGAGGCGTTTATTTATTCTGTGCTATCTCCTGAGTGAGGGAGAGATGTGCGTTGGGGAAATGAACAAGAAACTGGGATTGAGTCAGTCGGCTTTGTCTCAGCATCTGGCTTGGTTGCGGAAAGACAATCTGGTGGCAACCCGCAAAGAAGCCCAGACAGTGTACTATTCGCTCAAGAGTGAAGAAGTGCGCGAAATCATCAAGCTGTTGAATAACATCTATTGTCATTGATGTTATTGAATTTCAGATATAAAAAAACCGGCAAATGCCGGTTTTTTTTATGCTGGTATCGAATTAAGCAGCCAGTGCTTTGATACGAGCGTTCAGACGAGCCTTATGACGGGCAGCCTTGTTCTTGTGGATCAGGCCTTTGGTTGCCATACGGTCAAGAATGGGTTGTGCAACAGCGAAAGCTTCAGTAGCCGCTTTGTGATCGCCAGCTTTGATAGCAGCGATAACTTTTTTCACGTAGGTACGCAACATAGAGCGACGGCTAGCGTTGTGTTGACGACGCTTTTCTGATTGAAGCGCGCGCTTCTTTGCAGTCTTGCTATTAGCCAAGGTGCAACTCCTAAAAACTGGATTTGATACTTTTAAAGGCCGAGGAGAATGCCCGGTTTTCGCCACTTTGTCAATGACAATGATTGAATATCCATCATAAAGATAAATTAATCCAACCTGATTTGGCTATCCTCAACCCAACTCGTGTAAGATGTGGCGCAATTCTACCAGCAATTGCTGGCATGTGACAGAGCTTAAGTGGAATTTTTGAGACTTGTCGCCGTTTATGGCGGCTTGAGTCTTCTGGGGGAATATTTGAGCAAAAAATTGGTACGGTCCGGCGCCATTGTCAGCGTCATGACCTTGATTTCTCGTGTGCTGGGATTAGTACGGGATGTGGTAGTCGCCAACTTGATGGGCGCGGGCAGCAGTGCCGATGTGTTCTTTTTTGCCAACAAGATCCCTAACTTTTTGCGGCGCTTGTTTGCTGAAGGTGCCTTTGCTCAGGCTTTTGTACCTGTATTGACTCAGTATCAGGAGAAAGAGTCCAGCGAAGAGGTCAAACTGTTATTATCAAAGGTTGCCGGTACCTTGGGGTTATTGGTAACAGTAGTGACCCTGATTGGGGTTCTGGCTTCGCCAATATTGACCGCTTTGTTCGGAGCCGGCTGGTTTATGGCCTGGGTCAATGACGAGCCTGACGGTGCCAAGTTTGAACTGGCCTCGTTAATGCTGAAGATCACCTTTCCCTATCTATGGTTTATCACTTTCACCGCCTTGGCCGGCTCGATTCTCAATACCCGGGGCCGCTTTGCCGTTTCAGCCTTTACCCCGGTATTTCTCAATGTTGCCATTATCGCCGCTGCCCTATGGTTGAGCCCCACCCTGGATAAGCCTGAAATAGGTTTGGCCTGGGGGGTGTTCTTTGGTGGTGTGATTCAGTTTTTGTTTCAAATTCCTTTTCTGCTGCAGGAAAAAGCCCTGGTTCGGCCCTCATGGGGCTGGAATCATCCGGGAGTGGTCAAAATCCGTACTCTGATGATCCCGGCACTGTTTGGGGTATCTGTGTCGCAAATTAACCTGATGCTGGATACCTTTATTGCCAGTTTCCTGGTCACAGGTTCTATCAGTTGGCTCTATTATTCAGACCGTTTGTTGGAGTTTCCGCTGGGATTATTTGGTATTGCCATTGCCACTGTTATTTTACCTGCTCTATCCAAAAACCATGTCAATGCCGAGGGTGAGGGCTTTGGTCGCACCATGGATTGGGGGATTCGTGCCATTATGCTGCTGGGTTTACCGGCCATGATGGGGCTGATTGTATTGGCTCAGCCGATGTTGATGGTGCTTTTTATGCGTGGCGCCTTTAGCATCAGTGACGTGGAAATGGCTTCCTATTCTCTGGTGGCCTACGGCACAGGTTTGTTGAGTTTTATGCTGATCAAGGTACTGGCGCCCGGATATTATGCCCGTCAGGACACCAAGACACCTGTGCGTTATGGCATCATTGCTATGGTTAGCAACATGGGTTTCAATATTATTTTTGCCGTGCCATTTGGATATGTGGGGCTGGCGATCGCCACTTCTCTGTCTGCTTTACTCAACGCTTCCCTGTTATATCGCGGTTTGCATCTGGCCGGTGTTTATCGAGTCAGCAAACAAACAATCATCTTTTTTATCAAGGCATTACTTGCTACTGTCGTGATGGTGGCCCTATTGCTCTACTTTTCTCCAGAGCAGGCGCAATGGCTTGGCTGGTCGTTTGTTGAGCGAATCAGCCATTTGTTTGCCCTGATCTTAGGTGGCGCTCTGGGGTATTTTATTGCACTGGTGCTGCTTGGGATCCGTCCATGGCGGCTCAAAGCCCGGAACTGAGGGCTGATTCTGCTGCCGAGCTGTTATATAATCCGCCAATTTACGTTTGAGCGGTCGTTGATTTCATGGAACTGATTCGCGGAATACACAATATATTGCCGGCCCATCGCGGTTGTGTGCTGACCATAGGTAACTTCGATGGTGTGCACAGGGGCCATGCCGAAGTGATAGCCAATCTGGTCAAGAAGGCACGTCACTTTGGTTTACCGGCTACCCTGATGACATTTGAGCCTCAACCGCAGGAACTGTTTCGCGGCCAGGATGCCCCTGCGCGCTTGAGCCTGCTTCGCGACAAGGTCAAGCTGCTTGCTGAACTTGGAATAGACAGGCTTGTGTGTGTCAATTTCAATCAAAAGTTTGCCCAAATGCCGGCCAAGGAGTTTGTCGAAGAGCTGCTGGTGCGTAAACTTGGGGTCAAGTATCTGGTGGTCGGTGACGATTTCTGTTTCGGACGGGCTCGTCAGGGCAATTTTGAGCTGCTTCGCTCTGCCGGTGAACAGCACGGTTTTGCGGTAGTCAGTACCCAAAGCTTTTTGGTTGGCGATCACAGGGTCAGTTCCACCATGGTCAGAGATGCGCTGGCCAAGGGCAATCTTGAGCAGGCCAGACGTTTATTGGGACATCCCTATACTCTCAGTGGTAAGGTGGCCCATGGGAAAAAGCTGGGCCGGACGCTGGGGTTCCCCACTGCCAATATCGCCATGAAGCGCAAGGTGGTTCCTGTGAGGGGCGTATTTGCGGTCAGGCTCTGGTGGGATGGCAGTGAGCAATACGATGGTGTTGCCAATGTGGGGTTTCGACCCACGGTTCAGGGACAAAACTGCCAGTTGGAAGTGCACCTGTTTGACTTTGAAGGTGACCTCTACGGGCGTAAAGTAGAAGTGGAATTAGTGGCCAAGATCCGTGACGAGAAACCGTTCGAGTCCCTTGAGGCACTTAAGAAACAAATAATGAATGACGCTGATGAGGCTCGCGCCTTACTCAGCAATGAAGCAGGCTGAGCTCTCTTAGCTAAATTAATGGTATAGGATCAATGAGCGACTATAAATCAACTTTGAATTTGCCGGAAACCGAGTTTCCGATGCGTGGTAATTTGGCAAATCGCGAGCCAGAGATGTTGAAACGCTGGACCGAGGATAATCTGTACCAACAGATCCGTGATAGCCGTATTGGCCGCAAGCTGTTCATTCTGCACGATGGCCCTCCATATGCGAATGGCGATATTCATATTGGTCACTCAGTTAACAAGATCCTCAAAGATATTATTATCAAGTCCAAGACCTTGTCAGGATTTGATGCGCCTTACGTGCCAGGTTGGGACTGCCATGGTCTGCCGATTGAACTTAAGGTAGAACAGAAAGTCGGTAAGCCAGGGCAGAAAATCTCTGCTGCCGAGTTTCGTGACGAGTGCCGTAAGTATGCCGCCAAACAGGTGGATGGCCAGCGCAATGACTTTATCCGTCTCGGCGTGCTCGGTGACTGGTTTAAACCTTACCTGACCATGGATTTCAGCACTGAGGCCAACATCATTCGCTCATTGGCCAAAGTGATTGACAACGGCCACCTGCACAAAGGGGTTAAGCCGGTGCATTGGTGTACCGACTGTGGTTCTGCCCTGGCCGAAGCCGAAGTGGAATATGAAGACAAGACTTCACCGGCTATAGACGTGGCTTTTGCCGCTGTGGACAAGACTAAAGTTTTGGCCGCTTTCGGTGTTGACGCCTACCAGGCGCCAGTCTCCATGATTATCTGGACTACCACTCCCTGGACCTTACCTGCCAACCGCGCGCTGTCTCTGAGCCCGGATTTGGACTATGTGCTGGTGGAGATTGAGTCTGAAGACGGCGCCAAGCAAGCCGTTATTCTAGCGGAAGCCCTGGTGGAAAGCTGTATCACTCGTTATGGCGTCAAGAGCCATCAGATCCTCGGTCGTGCCAAAGGTGCCGAGCTTGAGTTGATGCAGTTCCAGCACCCTTTCTATGATTTCAGTGTGCCGGCGATTCTTGGCGATCATGTGACCACCGAATCCGGTACCGGTGTGGTACACACAGCACCTGGACACGGTCAGGACGACTTTGTGGTTGGTCAGAAGTATGGTCTGGAAGTGGCTAATCCTGTGGGTGATAACGGCGTTTACAAGGCGGATACCCCGCTGTTTGCCGGCAAACACGTGTTCAAGGCCAATGATGAAATTGTGGCGCTGCTGCAGGAAAAAGATGCCTTGCTGCACCGTGAAGCCTATCGTCACAGCTATCCACACTGCTGGCGCCACAAGACACCTATTATCTTCCGCGCCACACCGCAGTGGTTTATCTCCATGGATAACAAAGGGCTGCGTGCTCAAGCCATGGGTGAAATCGAGCAAACCCAGTGGATCCCTGATTGGGGACAGAGCCGGATTGAGAAGATGGTCGAGAACCGTCCTGACTGGTGTATCTCGCGCCAGCGTACCTGGGGCGTGCCTATCACTCTGTTTGTTCACAAGGAAACCGAAGAGCTGCATCCAGACAGCGTGGCCTTGATGGAGCGTGTTGCTCATCGCATTGAGCAGCAGGGCATTCAAGCCTGGTGGGATCTGGACGAGTCTGAGCTCTTGGGTGAAGATGCAGCACAGTACCGCAAAGTGACCGACACTCTGGATGTTTGGTATGACTCAGGTTCTACCTTCTCCTCTGTGGTTGCCGCCCGCCCTGAATTCCAGGGGCAGGGAATTGACCTCTATCTGGAAGGCTCGGATCAGCACCGTGGTTGGTTCATGTCATCACTGATGATTTCAACCGCCATGAACGGCAAGGCTCCTTACAAGCAGGTACTGACTCACGGCTTTACCGTGGATGGCAAGGGCCGCAAGATGTCCAAGTCCATCGGCAACGTGATTGCACCACAGCAGGTAACCAACAAACTGGGCGCCGATATTCTGCGTCTGTGGGTGGCTTCTACCGACTACAGCGGTGAAATGACGGTATCCGATGAGATCCTCAACCGTAGCGCCGATGCTTATCGCCGTATCCGTAACACTGCACGCTTCCTGTTGGCCAACCTGAGCGGTTTTGAGCCAGAGACAGACATGATCGCCATCGAAGACATGGTGGCGCTGGATCGCTGGGTGGTGCGCCGCGCCGCCAAGCTGCAGGAAGAGTTGCTGGAAGCCTATGATGCCTACAACTTCCACATAGTGACCCAGAAGCTGATGCAATTCTGCTCGGTTGAATTGGGCAGCTTCTATCTGGATATCATCAAGGACAGACAGTATACCGCCAAGCGTGATGGTCACGCCCGTCGCAGTTGTCAGTCGGCTCTGTATCTGATTGCCGAAGCCATGGTGCGTTGGGTTGCCCCTATCCTCAGCTTCACTGCCGATGAAATCTGGCAGTTGCTGCCGGGTAAGCGTGACGCCTATGTGTTTACTCAGGAATGGTTCCAGGGTCTCAAGGCCGTACAGTTGGACTCAGATCTGAGTGATGAATACTGGGCACAGTTGCTGCAGGTTCGTGATGAAGTCAACAAGGCTCTGGAGCAGGGCCGCCGCGATAAACTGATCGGCGGCGCGCTGGAAGCCGAGGTAACTCTGTTTGCCGATGCGGCGCTGACCGAAGCTATGGCCAAACTGGGTGACGAGCTGCGCTTTGTGCTGCTGACTTCCAAAGCCGTGGTTAAGCCGCTTGGCGATGCGCCTGCCGATGCCCGTGAAACTGAGCTGGCATCACTTAAGCTCAGCGTTGCCAAGTCAGAAGCGGCCAAGTGTGACCGCTGCTGGCACCACAGAGAAGACGTTGGCCAGATCGCCGAGCATCCACTGCTGTGTGGCCGCTGTGTGACCAATATCGAAGGAGAAGGTGAACAGCGCCTGTTCGCCTGAGGATAATAAACATGCCCGCAGACTGGAAACAAAGTGGCCTGCGCTGGTATTGGGTGGCTGTGTTGGCTTTTTTGGCTGACCAGCTGTCCAAACAGTGGGTATTGGGTAACTTCAAGCTGTATGAGTCGGTGCAGCTGTTGCCTTTCTTTAATCTGACCTATGTGCGCAACTACGGCGCCGCCTTCAGCTTCCTCAGTGATGCCGGTGGCTGGCAGCGTTGGTTATTTACCGCCGTCGCTGTCGGTTTCAGTGTGTTGCTGACCGTTTGGCTTAGACGGCAATCGGCCGGCTTGTGGCGCCTCAACCTGGCTTACACTCTGGTAATAGGCGGCGCGCTGGGAAATCTTGTCGATCGCCTGATGCACGGTTTTGTGGTGGACTTCCTCGATTTCTACTGGAAAACCAGTCACTACCCGGCATTCAATATCGCTGACTCGGCTATCTGTGTTGGCGCAGTCCTGATCATCTGGGATTCATTTTTTGGCGGTGACAAGGCCGCTGCCAAGCAGAATGAAGCCAAGGAGTAACACAGATGTCTGATGTGAAATCCCTCTTGTGTCACCTGAATATACTGCTGGAAGACGGCTCGACCGCCGACAGCACCAAAGCATCTGGTAAACCCGCCCGGCTCAATATCGGTGACGGTAGTCTGAGCCCGGCGTTTGAGGCTGAGCTTCTAAAGCTGAAAACCGGCGACAATCACAGCTTTACCTTGGCCCCTGCCGATGCTTTCGGCGAGTCCAATCCCGATGCCATTCATCACTTGGATCGCAGCCGATTCCCGGCAGATATGACGCTGGAACCCGGTGTTATCGTCAGTTTTGCTGGCCCAGGTGGCAGTGAAATACCTGGAATTGTCAGGGAGATAGCCGGTGATTCTGTCACAGTGGATCTGAACCATCCGCTGGCGGGCCATCAGGTGACATTTGAACTGGAAGTATTGCAGGAGCTTTGATATGTCAGTAGCAAAATCTACCGGTCTTAACATATTGCTGGCCAATCCCAGAGGCTTCTGTGCCGGTGTCGACCGGGCCATCAGCATAGTGGAACGAGCGCTGGAACTCTTTTCCCCGCCTATCTATGTGCGCCATGAAGTGGTGCATAACCGTTATGTGGTTGAAGATCTCAAGCAGCGCGGGGCGATTTTTGTCGACGAACTGGATCAGGTACCCGACAACAGCATAGTGATTTTCAGTGCCCATGGGGTGTCACAGGCGGTGCGCAATGAGGCCAAGCGTCGTGGTCTTAAGGTGTTTGATGCCACTTGTCCTCTGGTGACCAAGGTGCATCTGCAGGTGACCCGCGCCAGTCGTAAGGGAATTGAGTGCATTCTTATCGGTCATGCCGGTCATCCCGAAGTGGAAGGCACCATGGGGCAGTACGATAACCCTGAAGGGGGAGTCTATCTCATTGAGTCTCCGGCCGACGTGGATGCATTGCAGGTGAAAGAGCCGGACAATCTCTGCTTTGTCACCCAAACCACGCTGTCGGTGGATGATACCCTGGATATTATTGCTGCGCTGCAGAAGCGGTTCCCTTCGATTGAAGGTCCTCGTAAAGACGATATCTGCTACGCGACCCAAAACCGCCAGGATGCGGTACGTAAGATGGCCCAGGATGTGGACTTGTTGATAGTGGTTGGCTCCAAAAACAGCTCAAACTCCAACAGACTGCGCGAACTGGCGCTCAAGTCAGACACTCAGGCCTATTTGGTGGATAACGCCGATGATGTCGAGCGGGATTGGTTTGATGGCGTCAGCAAGGTTGCCGTTACTGCCGGGGCTTCTGCTCCTGAGGTGTTGGTGCAGCAGGTGGTTGAGGCCATAGCCAAACTGGCGCCAAGCGTGGTGACCGAAGTGGAAGGGCGCAAGGAAGATACCGTGTTTGCCGTTCCGGTGGAGCTAAGGTAAGAAGCCGCGGATTTATTGCGCTTATATAAGTGAAAAGCATTTTAAGAAGAGGCTATCTAAGCCTCTTTTTTTTATGGAAAAAATACCTCTTATAAGGCTTGAATTTATTAGCGTTCTTTGTTACTGGAGATTTACATTCGACTCAACTATCATTAACAGGTATTATTGTGGTCTTGAGCTAACTATAAGATATTAAAGAACTAATAGGCTGAATTTATTGTCAAAAACATGGCATTGTCTGGAGATTTGACACAGATGAAAAAACGGAGAGAGGGATTCTCTCTGATTGAGGTTATGGTAGCGCTCGTCATTTTGGTGATAGGGCTTATCGGGATATTTAATTTACATATAGTGGCAAAGCGCGCCAGCTTTGAATCATTTCAACAGACTCAGGCGGCGTACTTTGCCAACGATATCCTCAATCGGATGAAGCTTAATAACACGGTACTGAATAATTACGACGACGGCTCTCCCTATTCCGGGGGCGGAAGTGCTCCTGCAAAATCCTGCGATGTGGCCCTTGGCGCCACGGTGACCTGCACTGCTGCCGAGACCCTGGCCTGGGATCTTTACCAATGGCAAGAACTCTTTACCGGCGCCGCTGAAGCCGTGGGCAGCCAGAATGTCGGCGGCCTCGACAGTGCTACCGCTTGTCTGAATGTCAATGGCAGCAATGTCACTATTGTGATGGCATGGCGAGGCATTCAGGAAACCGCCGGCACCGCCTATGAAACGACTGACTGCGGCAGTAGCTTGGGTAAGCGCCGGCGGGTCTTTATCCTCAAGACAGTGATCAATCAAGGTTAAGGCGGTGAGTGTGAAAAATTCAAAGCAGTCGGGTTTTTCTCTGGTAGAACTCATGGTGGCCATGGTCATCAGTCTGTTTCTGGCGCTCGGATTGTTCGCCATGTTCAGTATGTCTGCCACTAATGTTACTACCACAGGGCAGTTCAATCAGTTACAGGAAAATGGCCGTATTGCGTTGGCCATCATGGTGCCGGATCTGAGTCAGGTAGGCTTCTTTGGCGATATGACAGGGACAGATTTCGTGCTGGGTACCAACGCTCGGGTCGATGATGCTGTCGGAACAGATTGTATCGGTCAAGGGCTCAACAATGCCACTCTGCCCAATGGCCAACCGGCCCACTTCAGACGTCTTTGGGGATATGAGGCCGGGGTGAGTGCCGGCTCACTGAGCTGTGTCAATTCAGCGATGACAGGGACAGATGTAATTCAGATTAAACGACTGGTAGGCCCTCCCGGAGCCACCAGTGGTTTTCGGGTGGCAGCAACGGCCAGCCAGGCGGTGTTTTTTAAAGATACAGATCCCGGCCTTGAAAACCAGAGGGTGTGGGAATACCAACACCATGTCTACTTTATTAAAGACAACAACGGCGTGCCGGTTCTGACCCGCAAATCACTCTCTGCCAGCGGAATGAACGTAGACGAGCCCTTGGTCGAGGGTATCGAAAACATGCGTATTCTCTATGGTTTCGACGAGAACGGTGATGACACGGCCGATAGCTTTATGCCGGTACAGAATGTGACGGATCTGATGTGGGACAACCAGTTGTTCCAGCGAATCGTGGCCTTGAGAATATTTTTATTGGTGCGTTCGCCCAATGCTGACAATAGTTACACCAATAATGCGACTTACTCACTGGGCGACAAAACCGGCGACAGAGCCATCAGTGGTGGTGGCGATAACTTCCGCCGGAAAGTGGTTTCGACCACAGTGGTACTTGAAAACCCTGTGTTGATTAGGAACTAAGCAGATGAAAATAAGACAACAGCGGGGAGTCGTACTATTCTTCGCACTTATCCTCTTGATTATTCTGACCCTGATTGGGGTGGCTCTGGCAGTTAACTCCAGTCAGTCGCTGCGTATGGCCGGCGCCGGTGCCGAGCGGGTGGAAGCCAAGGCCTTGGCCGACGGTGGTTTGCAGGCGGTATTGAATGCCAAGAGCCAAGCAGAATTGGCGACAATGACAGCGATAGATACAGGCAACAGCTATTCGGGTGGCACTCAGGTTTTGACGCCTCTGCCATTAAAGAGTGATGGCACTGTGGATGCCAGGAATGTTTCCTGTCAGCGTAGCAGGGATGCCAGCGGTACAGATCTTATCAAGTGCCGAAGAGTGGAGGTTTCCAGCCAGGTTAGGTACGGCCGGGACAACCTCGGGCAACTGACAGTTATCGAAGGAGTTGAGCAGGAAGTGCTTAACGGGAGCGGATCATGAAACTCAAAAAGTGTTTATGCGGTTTGTTGTTTGTGCTGGTTGGCTCTTCCGGGCAAGTCTCGGCCGATGATACAGACCTTTACTTGATCCCGCCGCCAAATCAGGGACGAGCCAAGGTGCTGATTATTTTTGATAATTCGGCATCCATGGATACCATAGAAACCGGAGTGCCAGGAGGATATGATCCAACCGAAGAGTATCCCCCTGTCGGTTCCTCGAATTCCTATCAAGGAAGGATGATCTACTTTACCGTCGGCTCCGGGATGGATGAAAGTTCATTACCTGTGCCGGACAGCCCTTCGGAATCGCGCCGTTTCAACGATGCTCTCAATGGTTGCGCCGTCGCTAAAACCGCCTTGGATCGCTATGGTCGTTTTACCGGTTATATCCGAGAGTTTGTGTTTTCCGGTAATGCCAAGGGAACCTGGCAGCAGATAAAAGAAAACAGTGGCGCCGAAAAGAACAACCCGGTGGACTGTTGGGAAGATATTGAAGCCGCCAATCCAAGCAATAACGGTATCACAGTAGATGGGGTTACCTATGGTGATGGCTATCCACAGAATAGCGTCAAAGTGGGTAAAAACTATATTCCATACAGCAATGAAGCAAATGCACTCAGCAACGCGCAATCCATGGGCTTTAACCAAGGCGAGCTGGTAACCTTATACACTGACAATTATCTGCGTTGGTACACCCTATATAAGAATGGCGACTTGGATGATACTCAAGACCTCAGCAGACTGGATATTGCCAAGACAGCTATCGCCGGGGTGATAAGTTCGATGCCGACGGTTGATTTTGGCCTGGCGGTATTCAATATGAACTATCGCTATGAGGGGGATCGGGATGGTGGCCGAATCGTCGCCGGTATTCGTAGCCGCACGGCGCCTGAGAAAGAAACCCTGATCAGTACGGTTGAAAACCTGCCGGCCGAAACCAACACTCCACTTTGTGAAACTTTGTTTGAAGCCTATCGGTACTTTAGCGGCGGCCCGATTACCTTTGGCCACAGTGATAGAAACTATAACAGTGGCTCGATAAAGTATACCGCCAACAGGCCTATGTATGACACGACCATTGAGAATAGCGGTAATTATAAGTCTCCCATGAGTGTCTGTAGTGATATTGCTTATATCATCTATATTACCGATGGGGTGCCAACGCTGGACTCATCTGCCGATGCCGCGATTCAATCCATTACAAGCGCTTCGGGGGTGAACTCCGACGGTAATTACAGCCCATACACCTATGAAGTAGATTATTACGGTAGAGAAAAGAAGAGCTATCTGCCGGCGCTGGCCAGTTACATGTATCGCAACGATATTTTGCCGGCCACGGAGAAATTCCAAAGGGTGGTGACTCACACCATAGGTTTTGCGCTGGATGAGGGATCTGCGGCCGAGCCCTTGCTGGAAGAGACTGCCAAACGAGGAAAGGGCAAATACCATGCTGCCAATAGTGTGGCCGATCTGCAGCAGGCCTTCAGCAATGTGCTTGACAGTATCACGGACGAAGGACAAAGGTTTTCGGCGCCAGGGGTAGCCTTCAGTAATGCTGACCCAACCCGTACTCTGGACTCTGCCTATTATGCCTTGTTCAGCCCATCTCAAGGGCCCAAGTGGGCCGGTAACCTGAAGAAGTTGAAGGTGAACTCCTCAGGCGTACTGATAGATGCCAACGACAGACCGGCTATCTCAAGTTCGGGTGGTATTGCGGACACGGCTTGTAGTCTATGGAGTCACTGCTCTCCGGACCCAGATGGCAACGATGTACAGGAAGGCGGTGCAGCCAGAACCATAGTACCTGACAGCCGTACTCTCTACAGTAACATCAAGGTAGGTGGTGGCCTCGCGACCCTAAGCAAGAATCAGGCTTCCAGCTATGCCGGTGGTGACCTTGCCTTGTTGACTCATATGAACATGAGTGTAGCCGCCGGTACAGAAAGCTCTGAGCTGGAAAAAGCTTTTGAGTGGATCAAGGGCAAAAATGTCGATAAAGATGAAAATGGCGAATTTACCTCTGATGATTACAACGGGGTTCGCGGCGATATCATGGGTGACCCCATGCACTCGCAACCGCTTGCCATTGACTTTGGTGGCGATGGCAATAGCAATGTGCGCATTTTCGTTGGCACCAACCATGGTATGTTACATGCCTTCAAAGACACGGGTAGCAGTGTTGAAGAGAGTTGGGCCTTTATGCCCTATGAGCTACTCAGTAATGTGCAGGAACTCAGAGATAACAGCTATGCCAATGGTCACAGTGTTTATGGCATAGATGGCTCGCCGGTTTCCTATTTGGAGCGCAACGACTCGGGTGCCATTACCAAGGCTTGGATCTTCTTCGGCATGCGTAGGGGCGGGAGTTCCTACTATGGCTTCGATGTTACCGCCCCGGATTCGCCTCGAATGATGTGGCGGATTGACAACAATAGCGCCGGGTTTGCCAATATGGGGCAGACTTGGTCGACACCGGTTGTGACTAAGGTGCCGGGTTCAGATAAACCTGTAGTGATCTTCGGCGGTGGTTACAATCTGGGATATGACGCCAACACAGGCAGCAACTCAGATGGCCGCAATGTGTACTTGGTCGACGCCGAAACCGGCGTACTCAAGCATAGCTTTGGTGTCGATGGTGGCACAGCGTTGACCGGCATAGAACACAGCATTGCCGGTTCAATAGCCACTCTCGACAGCAACAGCGATGGCGCTACAGACAGGTTATATGCCGCAGACCTTGGTGGTAATGTCTGGCGTATGGATATGCCTTCAGAAAACACCTCCAGTTGGAGTGGCTTCAAGTTTGCCTCTGTGGGCGGCGCGCTGGCATCTTCCGATCGCCGCTTCTTCTATGAGCCTGTGGTAGCCCAGACGGTATTTACCAATGTCACCCGGGTGACAACGACAGATGCCGACGGTAACACCAGTACTACTACGGCATATCAAAACGTACCTTATGATGCCGTCACGCTCGGCAGTGGTAACAGGGCATCACCACTGGCTACCGATGCCGAAGATATGTTCTTTGTGCTGCAGGATCGCAACGTGGTGACCAAGACTTTTGGCGGCTCAGGTGCGACTGTGCCCAGCCCGATCACTTTGGCCAACCTTTACAATGTGACATCGGCGGCGCCAAGCAGCGACAGTGAGAATATCGACTTTGGTACCAAGCTGGGCTGGTACTATAACTTCTCTGTCATTGGTGAGAAGAGTCTGTCACCTTCGGCCATCATCAAAGGGCGTGTCTACTTCACCTCCTTTGTGCCGGCGCAGTCGACACCCGAAACTGAAAATAGCTGTCTCATCTCTTCGACCGGACGCTTGTACAGTTTCGACCTGCATAAAGGCGGGCGTTACAATTATGAGTTTTTGGAAGTGTGTGAGGATTGTATTCCTCAGCCACCCAAGATCATTACCCCGCCCAAAGATCCAGATGACCCGGATAATCCGGACAATCCAGATGCTGCCTTGATTATTGGTCGCGGTGAGTGTGATGAAACCGGTGAGAACTGTTCCGGTACAGTGGCGCTGGATACAGGCCTGAGTACCAACAAGATTTATTATCATGTGAATGAGTAGGATAAGAGATGAAAAAAGCAGCGGGTTTTACCCTGATTGAAGTCATGATCACTGTGGTCATTATCGGCATACTGGCGGCGATCGCTTATCCCTCTTATGTGCAGTACATTGCCAAGAGTACCAGGGCTGAGGCTCATGCAGCCTTGATGCGACTGGCCAATCTGCAGGAGCAGTACTATTTGGACAATCGCACTTACGCCACGGATATGACCAAACTGGGGCTCAATGCCAGCCCCTTTATTACTGAAAATGGTCACTACAGCATAGCGTCAACCGGCACCGGCAGTTTTACCCTGACAGCAACGGCGCAAGGGGTACAGGCCAGTCGTGACAGCAAGTGCAAGACGCTGACCTTGACTGACGCCGGGGTTAAAGGCGGCGCCTCTGCGGAGTGTTGGAAATGATGAAATCAATCAAATATGGCTTGTTGCTCATCTTGCCCGGTATCGTTTTGACAACCCAAGCCGCCGAGCGGCAAGAGGTGAAGTGTCACTTGATCACCAGCAAGGGAGAGCAAATTGCCTTCTATCGCTGGGATCTGGAAAAGCAACCGCTATTGATGGCGCGTTTGAGTAGCAAGCCGCTCAAGGATGCTCAGGGGAAACGTTACTATATCAAGCAGGCCAGTGAGTGTGTGTTGCTCAATGAGGAGTTCAGCTCTGAAAAGGCCCGTAAGTTGGATGAGGTAACTCTGAGATAGCTTTCACCCAGACCTATGAAGTCTGAGCCTATTGTGGTTAACAGCAATAGGCTCGCAATAGATCCTTCCAGGTCACTATGCCGACAATCTCACCGTTTTCCAGTACCGGCAGTGAACCTATATCTTTCTCCAGCAGTAGTCTGGATGCCTGCGCCAAGCCTAGATGCGGCGCAACGGTCACAGGATTACGGCTCATCACTTGATGCACCCGCTTATTGAGGGTCTCCAGATCTCTGCTGGTGGCCGTTTCGCTGCCAAGATTGGGGCTTAAGGCCCGCAGCAGATCCCGCTCGGACAAGACGCCTTCCAGCTTGCCTTCATCATCCACCACCAGTAGATGATGAAAGCCTGCATGATGAAATATCTCTTTGGCCACACTCAGGCGGTCGTCCATTTCCACTGTGACGACCCGGGTGATCATGATATCGGCGATGCAGAGCTGCATAGGGATCCTCCATAACCTTTTCTTTGTTATATCAGAGCCCTGTCAATAATGCTAACTCGGAGCGTTCTCATCTTGCTGATTGAGTTCCTGCAGATGACAATCGATATAGCGGCTGCGTTTCTTGAACTTGAGTTTGTCCAAGTCCACCAGCACCAAACCATCGATACAGTCGGCAAAGTCGGCATCTACTCCAAAGGCGAGAAAGCGCACCCCATCAGGCTGGCAAAGTTCGCCGTATTGCTTGTAGAGAGTTGGCACAGCGGCGCCCATACTGGCAAGGGTCTGCTTGAGCAGTTTGAATGCGCCTTGGTAATCTGAATCAACATAGAGCTTATCCAGCTCAGCCTGGCGCTCAGGAGGCAGACCAAAAGGCGTGAAAGACTGTGCCAGCTGCGTCTTACAGGGAAACTGCTGCAGGTAGAAGTGCACCAACATCTCCTTGGCCTGTGCCGGCAACTGATTGCTTATGGTCACAGGACCGAAAAGGTAGCGGTAGCCGGGATGACGAGCCAGAAAGGCACCTATGCCGTACCAGAGATAATCGAGACTGCGCTTTCCCCAATATTTAGGTTGCACAAAGCTGCGGCCGAGTTCCAGGCCCTTGGCGAAATAGGGAGCAAATTCTGTTTGATAGTGAAACAGTGACTCACTGTAGAGGTTTTCACCTGCACTGTGCAAGCGGGCGACTTCGGCAAAACGGTAGGCGCCGACTATCTCCAGCTCCTTGGGATCCCAGAGTACCAGGTGCAGATAACTGGAGTCGTATTTGTCTATGTCTCTGCGTTTTCCCGTGCCTTCACCCACGGCGCGAAAAGCCAGCTCCCGAAGCCGACCTATTTCCCGCATCACTGGGCTGCTGCCCTGATGGCGATAGAGGAAGATCTGCTTGTCATCCTGAGTTTGACCAAGTTGTTCGCACTGCAGTAAAGCCTGTTGCAACTCACGACGTTTTTCCGGATGGGCGATGGCACTCTGGGTGTTGAACAGTGGGCTGCGGTTCTTGCCGATGCGATAGAGGTGGTTTTTCAGCAGACTGACCCGGGTTTTAAGCGGGAAGTCACTGCCGCTGACCGCTTCGGCCGGGATAAGCTCGCCGATACGCACCGGCAGAGTGTTACTGGCTTGTTTAAACATCTCCTTCACCAACAGCAGGGTAGCCAAAGGTTTATACAAGATGGAAGCGCCGTAAAAGGTCGCCGAGTTCTTTGCATCGACATACATGGGCAGCAGCGGCGCATTGCAGCTGATAGCCATCTTCAGGAAGCCTGTTTGCCACTGGGTATCGCGAATGCCGTTTGGTCTGAGCCTGGATACCTCACCCGATGGAAAGATGAGCACAACACCTTCACTGCGCAGATGCTGATGGATCTTCTCCAGGTGTTGTCTGGGGGTTCCGCCTGTCATATTGCGAACCGGCAGCAGGATGTTGTGCAGTGGCGTCAGTGTCATCAGCAGCTCGTTGGCAACCACTTTAATGTCAGGCCTGACTTCGCTGATTAGTTTTATCAGCACCAGAGCATCCAGCGAACCTATCGGATGATTGGCGAAGATAACGACCCGGCCCTGATGGGGAATGTTTTCCACCTCACTGTCCGGCACTGTATAGCTGACGGCAAAGCTTTCCAGCACTTGTTCAACAAAATCCACGCCCTTGAGAAAACTGAATTGGCCGGCGATATCATTGCACTCCCGCTCATTAAGCAGATAACGCAGTAAGGCCTTGGTTGGCTTGGCGAGCCAAGGCTTGCTGTTGATATTGGGCAGATTGGATTCCACGACTTTATCGACGGTAAACATCATAATGGGGTACCTGATTTAAGCAGCTTGTTGTTCTTGTCCCTGCCAGGCGAAGCGTTTCAGTACTTCGGTCCGGCCCAGTTGTTCATTCCAGCGCTCGAGTTGCAGCTCGCCCTCGAGGGTTTCAGTCAATAGGGTGCAGTTCTCTACCCAGTCACCATCATTGGCATAGATAAAGCCGCTCATTTCCGTGAGCTCCGGCTGGTGAATATGGCCACAGATGATGCCGTCCACCTTCTGCTTGCGGCCATAACGCACCACGGCTTCGCGAAAACTGTTGATGGCTTGTTGAGCCTTGCCGACTCTTTGCTTGATAAAGCCGGCCAAAGACCAATAGGGGTAACCGAGACGGCGGCGAACCTTGTGCAACTGGCGGTTGAGAAACATCAATACATCGTAGAGGTGATCGCCGAGGCGGGCGGTGATACGGCCGATACAGACTTCGGAGTCAAATTGATCGCCATGCAGCATCAGCAGGGTTTTGCCGCTCAGGGTTTGATGTCTGTACTCTTTGCTGATAATGACATCGGCGAGTTGCAGCTGGTGGTAATCCTTAAACAGCTCGTCATGGTTGCCGGGCAGATACACCAGCTTGATGCCGCTCTGTGCCATTTGCAGCAGTTTTTGCAGCAGTTGGTTGTGACTCTCGGGCCAGAATACCCGGCGTTTGAGGGCCCAGATATCGACTATGTCCCCCACCAGATACAGCACCTTGGGCTGAACGCTGTTTAGGAAATGCAGCAGATATTCGGCCTTGCAGTCAATGCTGCCCAGGTGAATATCCGAGAGCCAGAGGGCGTTGAGCTTGATGACAGACTCGGCTGCGCGGCGGGAGGATGGGTGAAATGTCGATGGTTTTGCTACCAATGACTTGCTGTCTTTCATCGCGGCTCCTGGATAAAACCAGTGAAACGGGTTTGACTGTGAAAGACTCTAAGTCAGTTATTTGACCTTGAAGTGACGTCTTGATGACCTTATTGTGACGCCCCTGAACTTACCTCTATATCATTTGGCAGTATGATGCGGAACTCGCTGCCATGACCCGGTGCACTGATCAGACGGATCTCGCCGCCAAGTACTTGAGTCACCAGGTTATAGACTATGTTCATCCCCAGGCCACTGCCGCCTTTACCGCGTTTGGTGGTAAAAAAGGGAACAAAAATATTCTGCTGTACTTCGGTATTCATGCCGCAACCATCATCACGGTAGACAAGCTCTATGCCGTTATCTGTGCGGCTGACATTGAGCGACATCCGTCCCTCGCTTCCTTCTGGAAAGGCGTGTACCAGTGAATTGGTAAAGAGGTTACTGATAATTTGGTAAAAGACGCCCGGAGTGGAGTTGAGGGTGATGTCGGCCGGGCATTGATAGCTGTACTTGTGAGGCGAGCGGTGCAGCATGGGGTTGAGCGACAGGAAAATCTCATCCAGATAGTGCCCCAGGTTAAATTCCCTCAGTTCTTCATGGGACTGATCGACGGAGAGCTGTTTGAAGCTGCGGATCAGCTTGGCGGCGCGTTCCAGGTTGGTCAGCATCAGTCGGCTGCAGTCGGCCACTTCACTCTGGTACTGTTCGAAATCCTGCTGATCGACATCCTCGGCGTAAAAGCGCTTGTTGAAGGCTTTAACATTCTCCGCCAGATGCGAAGCAGCGGTAACACAGATACCTATGGGAGTGTTGACTTCATGGGTGATGCTGGCAACCAGACCACCAAGTGTGGCCATTTTCTCCTTATCCAGCAGTTCAGACTGCGCCAGTCGTAACTCTTCCAGGGTGTGGTTCAGTTCATCATTGCTCTGTTGCAGCGCTTCAGTGCGCTGTTTAACCCTCTGCTCCAACTCCTGATTGAAACGACGCAGTGCCGATTCGGTTTCTTTCAGTTTCTGAATATCCTTGATGGTTCCTGTAATCCTTAAAGGGCGCCCCTCTTGATCCCTGGCCATGACCCGGCCACGGTTGAGTACCCAAAGCCAGCTGTTGTCCTGGGTCTTGCCGCGATAGCTGAGTTCAAATTCTTGCCGGCCTTTATGGAGGCAGGCATCAATCTCGGGCCAGATGAGCGGCAAGTCTTCGGGATGGACACAGCGCTCCAGTGTATCTTTCAGGTGGGTTTCGGGCTCGGGATACCAGAGAAATGCGTTATTGCGATTGGCCTCCTGTGCCTGCAAATCCCAATCCCAAAACTCATCGCCACTGCCGATAAGTGCCAGTTGCAGCTTTTGCTCGCTGCTCGCCACCTGTTGCAGCAGTTTTCGTTGCTCAATAAACTTCTGCCACCTGTTATAAGCAAAGCCAAATATCAAGCTCAGCAACAATAAGCTGTAAATAGTATAAGCCCAGGGGCTTTGCCAGGGCCTGGGGGTTATGCTCAGCTGCAGGCTCTGCGCCGGGCTGGTATTGCCGTCAATATCCACGGCTCTGACCATAAAGCGATAGTCACCGGGTTTGAGCGCCGGGAAGAAGGCGGTTCTGGCCCCCCGGGTATTGAGCCACTCCTGCTGCATGCCTTCGAGTTTGTATTGATACTCAAGATGCCTGGCGTGATGCAGGTTCGGGCTGTGGAATTTGAGACTCAGCGGCAAGGCATCAACCCCCAGAACCAGTTTCTGTCGGCTCCAGGGTTTTGGTGCGTGCTCTTGTGTTTGCCCCAGCGCCTGCAGTTCATCTATGATCGGCTGCGCCGGAGGTTTCCTCGCGGGTAAAGCGGGGGGCTGAATATGGTTGAGGCCTTTTACACCGCCGAGAAACAGGCTACCGTCCCGATCGAGAAACCCGGCGCCAAAGTTGAACTCGTTGGCTTGCAAGCCATCTTCATAAGCAAAATTCCGGCTTGTGCCTGTTGCGGGATCTAGCCATGACAGGCCGCTGGCGCTGCCAATCCAGAGTTTGTTGTCGGTATCATGTTGCATCAGGTAGGCGACATCGCCTATCAGACCGTGTTGGCGATCAAACATTTGATACTGCCCGCTATCCGGGGTGAATGAGAATACGCCGTCACTGGATGCTATCCATAACTGTCCATCCGGATGTTGGTAGATGGAAAACAGATGCTTGCTGGGTAGAGGGACTTCAGTATCCGTGGACCAATGAGATACACTGCCATCCGGCTTGAGCCTGAATAGGCCTTCACCGTAACTGGTGATCCAGATATTGCCGCCGTCATCCTCCAGTATCGAAGTGGTTTCTGTTTTGGGCAGCGGCGTGGCATCCGGCGCGGCAAAGCCTTTTTCGATACCAAGATAACGGCTGACTCCGGCTTCTTTGGTTGCTATCCAGGCAATGCCACTTTGGTCAAAGGTTAAACTGTAGAGGGTGTTGGCCGGCAGTGAGCCCGGTTCATTGGCCTGATGGCGATAGTGCAGATAGCTGTCGCGCTCGGCATTGAAGATCAGTAAGCCTTCGCCCCGGGTGCCAATCCACAGCCGGCCCTGACTGTCTTCTTTGATAAAACCGATAAAGGCCTTATCCAGCAGTTGGCTTGCCAGCGGCGAGGGTTTGAAGCCTTGAATTTTGCCCGAGTCAGACTCCAGTGCCTGATAAAGGCCGCTGGCGGTGCCGACCCAGAGTTGCCCCAGATGATCGCGAAAAATCGCTCTGACATCGCCATTACCCAGGTTGTGGTTCTCGAAACTGTTGGGGAGCAGTTTTCCCATGGCTTCCTGATTGAGCTCCAGCTTACCGAGACCGGCTCCCTTGGTCGCTATCCAAAGTTGGTTGCTGTCATCCAGATGCAGCGTCTGGATGGTCTTGCCATCGCTGTTTTGTTGCCAAAGAAGCTCCCTGGTTTGAGGTGTAAACCGCACTAGACCGAGTTTATCCACCGCCAACCAGAGCCGTTGCTGTGGATCCAAAACCATATGCCGAATGCCGGCATCGCCAAGTTGGTTGATGGAGTAAGGCACGGCCTCGGTTCCCAAAGACCAGTGCCAGAGCGTTCCTTTGCTTGCGAGCCATAAACTGCCGTCTTTGGCCTGTATCAGAGACTCTACCTGAGCAGACTGCGGCAATATTGTCATCTGTTGCCAGGACTTGCTGTCATCCAGCTGCCAGAGCGAGTCTCCTGCAAGATACAAGTCGCCGGAAGGCGTTGCATAAAACCTCAGTTGTGAAACGGTATTTGTCTGAAGCTGCTGGCTATCCAGGCGTTGGCGGCGTTTGGGGTCGTAGCGCCAAACCTTGGCATCATCCATCAGCAGCCAGAGCATGCCTTGCTTGTCTTCTGCCAGCTCGCGGATCCCGGTCAGCGGCAGGTCTGCTTCGGCACCCAATATTTCAAAGCGGCCACTGTCCGGATGATAAAGATTCAGGCCATCGCTCAAGGTCAGCAGCCACAACTCCTTCTGGCTTGAAAACAACAGCCTTTCAATGTGATTGCCACTAGGGCCGTGGGGAGCGTCCTGCTTACTGTAGATTCTGAAATGTTCGCCATCGAAGCGGTTGAGTCCGGCTTGTGTGGCTATCCACAGGTGACCACGATCGTCTGTGGCGAGGTCATTGACAGTGTTCATCGACAAGCCGTCTTCGGCCTGAAATTGCTCAAGGACGGGGCGATAGCCCAATGACGGCGTCAGGCTATCGAGGCACCAAAGTGCCGTAAAAAGGAGCAGAAACGCAAAGATTTTCACCGAAAAGCCTCAAAAACGGACTTTTTTCAGTGTAGATGCTGGTGGCCGAAATGCGAATTTTGTGAGCACATTCTAGTGCTTAGAAATAAAAAACGGCCGCATGTAGCGGCCGTTGTGGGGAAGTCCGGCTAAATTGCCCTTAGAACAGTAGATGTGCCATCCCGGCAATCACAGGCAGAGTAACCAGGGTTCGCAGCAGGAAGATGGCAAACAACTCCCAAATTTTCACCGGTATCTTGCTGCCGATAAGCAAGGCACCTACTTCACTCATGTAGATCAATTGGGTGACAGACAGCGCCGCAATCACAAAGCGTGTCATGTCGGATTCTATGCTGGTGGCCAGAATCGAGGGGATAAACATATCGGCAAACCCGACGACTATAGTCTTGGAGGCTTGGGTAGCTTCGGGGATCTGCATCAGTTCCAACAATGGAATAAAAGGCTTACCAAGATAGTTAAATACCGGGGTGTATTCGGCGATGACCAGAGCTATGGTCCCCAATGCCATTACGACAGGGAGCACACCGAAGATCATATCGATGACATTTTTCACCCCTTCGGAGAGCACCTTGAATACGCCACCTGTGTGGGACGCCTTGGTGAGCGCCAGATCCAGCCCCCAGGACAGAGAGTTATGACCTTCTGGCAGCGACTCATCATCTTTTTGTCTGGGACTGCCATCAACATAAACATCCTTCTTGCGCGACAGCGGCGGCAACTTGGGCACTATTATGGCGGCAACAATGCCGGCCAGACAGACTGTCAGGTAGAAGGGTACAAACATTGCCTGCAGTTTCACTTGGGTGAGTACCACAAGGGTAAAAGTGATGGAGACTGCCGAGAAGGTGGTGCCGATAACCGCCGCTTCACGCTGGGTATAGAAGCGGTTCTCATACTGTTTACTGGTCAGCAAAATACCAACGCTACCATCCCCGAGCCAGGAGGCCATACAGTCGATGGCGCTGCGTCCCGGTAGGTTGAACACCGGCCGCATCAACTTGGTCAGTAAGGTTCCGAAGAGTTCCAGCAGGCCAAAGTTGAGCAACAAAGGCAGGAACATACCGGCAAAAAAGAATACACAGAACAGCAGTGGCAACAGGCCATTCATCACCAAGGCGCCGGTGGAATCGGCTATGAGCATCTCAGGGCCAACCTGGAAGAAGGTCAGACAGATAAATATGGCGCCCAAAACCCTGACCAAGAGCCAGGCAGGGCTGATATTCAACAGGGAATTGAGAAACTTGCTGCGGCGGATAAAAGCGGGGCGCAGGAGTTTCACCAATACACTGGCCGTGGCGGTAAATACCACTATGGCGCAAATTATGCTGGTCAAATAATCATTGAGCAAATTCTTGAGTTCACCGGCCAACACCGCCACAGGAATGGTCAGTTCGTTGTTATAGCTGATAGGCGTCATAAAGAGTAAGACGCCGAGCAGAGATGGCACCAGGAAGGTGAGTATGGTTGTTATGTTGCGGGGTTGTTTTTCGTCTGCCACGGTTATTACACCCTGAATCTACACTAATTGGATGAGTAACAAAGCTACTCGCCAGGGGCAATATTGGCTCTGAATGCATTTTCATTCAACCGGCCCCCGAATTTAAGGGGGCAAGATTACCCCCTTAGCGCGGCTATGTAAATTCATTCGCTGTCAGTTCTGTCTCTTTGATCACAACAGCATAGTTATTTCCTGTCCTTGCTTAATTATTATTTGAGCAGTTCCTTATGAAAAATCCTTCAAAAAGAAATGGTTAAATATTTGTTATTCAGGCTGAACCTGGGCTTTGGTATCAGCCGAAAGTCTGTCTCAGGTTCAGCGACCTGTCGGCACTGGCCTTTAACTGCAATACGGCTTGCTCAACCTGACACAGGGCGCTGACATTGTCATTGGTGGCGCCGTGAATCGTCTGTATGCCGCCTGCTATCTCTTGCACTACTTGCCCTTGCTGGGTTGCCGCCACGGCGTTTTGTCTGGCGAGATCGTGTATTTCAGCCATCCCTTGGTTAACTGTGTTGATGGACTCCACAGCCGACAATGCTTCGGTGGCGCACTCCTGTGCCTGTTGTCTACTGGCTTCCATCTCATTGGCCCACTGGGTCAGCATGCTGAACATGGCCTCTATGCTGGCAGATATACTCTTGGTGGACTGCTGGGTGCGGCCGGATAAGGCTCTGACCTCATCGGCGACCACCGCAAAGCCGCGTCCCTGTTCGCCGGCTCTGGCTGCTTCTATGGCTGCATTGAGAGCCAGCAGGTTGGTTTGGTCGGCAATGGCGTCGATTTCCGACATGGCGTTGGCAACTTGCTGTGCTTCATCGTTCAGGCGTTTGGCATTGGAAGCCGCCCTGGCAACATCATCGGCCAGGTGGAGAATGTGTTCACTGTTCTGATGCATCACATCCCGGCTTTGACGACATAGGCCATAAGCCTCATCTATACGGCCTGAGGTTGCCTGGGTGTTGTCAGCCACCTCACTGATAGTGGCATGCAGCTCTTCGATGGCACTGGCTATCTGCTGCATCTGTTGTTGTTCCAGATCCATGCCGACTCTGGCCTGCTCTGTGGCCACCACCAACTGAGCGGCAATATCATTGGTTTTAAGCGCTTGATCCTGAGTCCGGCCCAAAACGCCCTGAAGCATGGCGGTCTTACGCTGCAACTGAAATTCGAGCACGGATGACGTATCGTGCCCGGCATAGATGAAGCGACTGACAGAATCGTACTCTTGCTTGAGTGCCATCAATCGTGCCGGAATACGAAAGGCTTCGTCATAGAAGATAGCCAGATTGAGCGCCATCAACATGGCTCCGGCCAACACCACGCCCCAGCCCCAGATATAGCCGCTAAGCAGTAAGCCAGAGCCGGCCACCAGTGCCGAAAGCAAGCGTTTTTGCGTCAGCGTCAGCGGATCTTTGACTCTTTTGCCCTGATTCAGGCGACTGTATACCTTGATGGCCCGTTTGATGGTGCCTTGACTGGGTTTAACCCTGACAGATTGATAACCAATGATTTTTCCCTGTTCAAAGATGGGGGACACGAAAGCATCGACCCAGTAAAAACCACCGTCCTTACAACGGTTTTTGACCAATCCCCGCCAGGAACTGCCGGCCTTGAGGCATTGCCACATTTCGGCAAAGGCCGCCTTGGGCATGTCGGGATGGCGAACCATGTTGTGGCTGTGGCCCAACAGCTCGGCTTCAGAAAAACCCGATATCTCAGCAAAGGCCGGGTTGACGTAAGTGATAACGCCGCGAAGATCTGTGGTGGAAATGAGTTCGTCGGTGGATTGCAGACAGACTTCCCTGTCTGTGGTAGTGGAATTCCTTCTGGACATCTTTAATTCCGGCTCAGAGTTAGTGGCCCGATATTGATTCAGGCCTTATTATCGTTTTAAGTGTGATAAGCATAACATTTTTGTGGTTATTTGAGTGAGCGCTTTTTGCAACTTTTTTAGAGGTAAAGCGTTTGCAGGTTATTGATATGTATACTAATTGAAAACTTCGATGGCCAGTGTTTTAGTCGGGATAAAACTCTGCAAACAAGCAATCCAACGGCTGGACACAGTGAAATCTGCTAGCGCTGTATTTTTGCTCTTGGGCGGAACTGCAGTTTCCAGACCCGGCATGATCTTGCTAACCAAGGTTACTGTCATCTCCTGCGGGAGGATATGCCAAAACAGCAAAGAATGGCCGAGGCATCAAAGTGCAATAATTCGACCGGAAGCGAATTTTGTTGTTTAAACTCGGGTAAATAAGCGATCGGTAACGCAAAAAGACCTTGCCCGGGCTTTAAAAAAAATCTGGAGCATGTAAGTTAGACAGCAGAAAATGAATCCGGGGCATACACTGGCATGTTAAGAAGACAGAGACTGGCAAGAATGGCGTTGAGCTTTGGTTTGCTGGGACTCTTTGGACTGCTGCTTGGCCTGGGTTTGGTTATCTGGGGCTATCAGAGCGGCGATGGGCGGGAGTTCAGCCTGCTCAATCACAGCCTGAGTGAACTCGGCAGTTACGGCCATTCTAAGTTGGCGGTACTGCTCAATGGTGGTTTGTTCTTCGGCAGTTTGAGCCTGGTGCTCTGTTGGTTATTCACCCTGCAGTTGTCTCGCTTATTGAGCGGCCATCTCCTGTATCTCAGCCTGACCCTGACTTGTATGGCCCTGGCCGGTGTTGGCCTGTTTCCCGTCAATGTCTATCACCTTCATATCCTGATGCTGAAGTGGTTTTTTATCTTTGGCTGTATCAGTGTTGGCTGCTACCTGGTTTATCTGCTGCAGCGCCCCTTTGGTGCCGCCACTCTGTGGACTCTGATCCCGGCGCTTATCAGCGGCGTCAGTCTGGGCGCGTTTCTGTTTCTACCGCATCTTGAACTTGGTATTACCGAGGGGGATAACCCCTTTTACCATGAGTTGGTGCTGCAATTACCTCGGCCTGACTTTTGGTGGCCAGCAGTCCTCGAATGGCTGGGGCTCGGCAGCTTTATGCTCTGGGTCTTGTGTTTGTTGCTGTGCACAAAAAAGGCCCCCGATGAACAGGAGCCTGTTGAAAGTCCTTATTAAAGGCCGGAAAAGCCCACAGCACGGGCTTGCTTAAGACCTTGACGCTAACGTCTATAGACCATGCCAGGTGCGCCGTGCCAGTATCCATTACAGGCTTCTTTGCCTGTTTCAGCATCGACTTCACTCCCTGCATTTTGCAGTAAAGACTCCGCCAGAGCGATGGAGTCATGGCCATCCGGTGAAACCCTGAACCAGTCAACACTCAAACGTTTCATTTCTGGTATTTCCCGTCTGAGATCGCAGCGGGCTGCCGACTGAGTCTGTATGCCGTTGAGTCGCAATAGCGGTTGTTGCTCCTGGGTCTGGGCGACCAGGCCTTTTGGATGCTTGATGCATACCGTCTGACAGTCATCCTTTGCCAACCCTTGATGACGGGCGGTGAAGCAACGGGCCGAGTGCGCCAATGGTAAATAACCATGACCCAGTACTTCAATTTCAAAGTTTGGCGTCGGGGCGGTGACTTTTTGCAGCCACATCTTTGACAGCTCAATGGGCATCACAAAGCGCTGCATGCCCCATTGATGCAGCTTTTCCAGGCTGGCTCTGTTGTAGTTATTGATACTGGCACCACAGACAAAAGGCAGTCCCTGCTCCCGCGCCATACCAACGGCTGCCATATCATTGGCCTCAACTATGAACTCACCATTATCGAGTTGCTTTTTAAGCTCTTTAAGCTCGGATTGTGCCTCTATCAAGGCCAGAGTCGACAATACAACCTGTTTGCCGGCGGCTTTGAGCTCAAGGGCCAGGGCCAGATAATCGGCAAACTTCATCTGCCTGCGGCGGCTGCAAACGGCTTCACCCAGATAAACCAGTGGAATAGTGCTGTCTGCAACTTCACGGTAGAAGGCCTGCACTTGTGCTTTGGGCCAGCAATAGAGCAGCGGGCCAAGAGAAATATTCATAGAAAACTTCCTATTGCCAGCTGCGCTCGTAGGCACCCAGCGTGGTGGTTTGTCCCTCGGATACTTTGGCCAGCGCGGCATGCCATTCGGGTTTGGATTGGAACCGCTCCGGCGCATTCTGATAGGTGTCCAGAGCCTGGCGCCAAACCCGGGTAACCTGTTCCACATAGGCGGGGCTGCGTTGGCGACCTTCAATTTTAAGTGACACTATGCCGGCCTGGGCCAGTTCCGGCAGCAAGTCCAGGGTATTGAGGCTGGTGGGGGACTCCAGCAAAAAGCCAGGCTGGCTGTCTTCTTCGGTCAGATAACGTCCCTTGCACACAACCGGGTAGCCCATCTGCTCGTTCAACCCCGAGCTGTCAATCAAGACTTCGTTGAGGCGGGTCTGGCGACAGCCCTGATTTTCCTGCCAGCGCACATGTTTTGCCGGTGAGCAGGAGCCACCTGAATTGGGTGATTCCCCGGTCACATAGGAAGACAACTGACAGCGCCCTTCGGCCATGATACACAGACTGCCGAAGGCAAACACTTCCAGATCAACCGGGCTGGCCTTGGCAAGATCTTTGACCTGCTTGATGGATAGCACTCTGGGGAGTACGGCGCGCTCAATGTTGAATTCACGCTTATAGAGTGCCAGGGCACCGAGATTGGTGGCGCTGGCCTGTACCGAAAGATGCAGCGGCAGGTGAGGATAGTGGCTATGGGCATAATCCAGTAGCGACAGATCGGCCATGATCAGTCCATCTATATCCGTGTTGGCGGCCAGATCGACGGCCTGATACCAACGTTTCTCTTCACCCGGTTGCGGAAAGGTATTAATAGTCAGATACAGCTTGCGCCCTTGTGACTTTACCTCTTTGGCTGCCTGTTGCAGTTTGGTCGGTGTGAAGTTCAGTCCGGCAAATGAGCGGGCATTGGTGTCATCTTTCAGCCCCAGATAGAGGGCATCGGCGCCGGCGTTGAGAGCAGCCTTGAGTGATGCCAAGTTCCCGGCCGGACACAGGAGTTCCATGTTAACTTTCTCCCTAATTACAAACAAAGCCGCAGTTTATCGACCTTTGGATCTCACAGAATTGATATAAAACAGGTTTATGATCATAAAACTTGGTTAGACTGCCGGAGTTTTGGCATTTTAATCAGGAGTAACTCAAGATGCGCACGGCTTTAGCCGCCAAGGCGGCGCGCGATATTCTCACTCTGGCTCCCAAGTTGGTTGGAAAACCACTGACCTTGGTTCCCTTCGCCATCAAGGCGAACGTACTGCAGCAGCTATTGGCGGTATTGCTCAGCGAACAGGTTAAGGATGGTGAATTGGACTTTCTTGAAGGGCAATGGGTGGGCGTTCGGGTCGAGGATATGGAGTTGGCATTTGAAGTCAGTTTCGAACAAGGTTTCAAGGTGCGGCCTTTTACGGCTCCGGAAGTCACCTTCAGCGCCAATAGCGCCGAACTCTTGCTGGTCGCCGCTGCCAAAGAGGATCCTGACACCCTGTTTTTCCAGCGCCGACTCAGTATTGAAGGTGATACCGAATTGGGCCTCGAGGTTAAAAACTTGCTGCTCGGCATAGATGTTCAAAGTATGCCAAAGGGGTTGAAGCTGATGTTGGATAAGCTGGCCAATATGCTGACCACGCTCCTGCAAAGTTCACAAACCGCACCTCAATGGGCCTGACAAACAGTAAAATCCTGGCATAAAAAAAGCGACCCATTTGGGTCGCTGTCAGAGTTCAATCTAAACTCTGGATGGTGCGCTAGAAACAATCTTGAAGGGAGGATAATGATGAAACACTCGGTTCACTAATTCTGACTGCCGATTTTTCCGCGAGTTCCCGCACCAAGCAAAATAATTCAGTTTTATTTGCTTCACGCCTATCTGTAGAACCCCAAAAAGTCTGTCACATTATGGTTTTACAGTGAGTTTGACTCAGTCTTTTCATTTTCTTGAATGACAATATTGGCATTAACCATTTATCTATCCGAATGAGTCGAGCTGTAGGATAAAAAAATGGCAACCCAAGGGGCTGCCATACAAATTCGTACAAAACTGGGTCGTACAAAACTAAGTCGTGCAAAGAATGAAAACCCGCTGCGCTAGCGTTGGGCTCCCATCCAAGGGAGGTGATGATGAAACACTTGAAAAAGGTTCAGTTATTCAGAGTCGGCTTTGACGAAAAAGTTTCCCTGGAAGAGAAATTTTTTTGCTGACCTTGGTTTGCAATGAAAAACCGGGGATAAAAAAATGGCAACCCAAGGGGCTGCCATACAAATTCGTACAAAACTAAGTCATGCAAAGAATGAAAACCCGCTGCGCTAGCGTCGGGCTCCCATCCAAGGGAGGTGATGATGAAACACTTGAAAAAGGTTCAGTTATTCAGAGTCGGCTTTGACGAAAAAGTTTCCCTGGTGGATAAATTTTTTATCTGCGACATGCCAAGCATGATTAAAGGGAAGTCCCCAAACAGCATGAAAATAGAGAATAAAAATGGCAGTCCAAAGGACTGCCTAAAAAATGCAGGGGACAAAGATCTTGTGCGCTAGCTCCAGTATCTCAGTCCAAAGGGAGATGATGATGAAACCGTTAAAATCGCTTCACTTATTCAGAGCCATTCGGAGAGAAAAAGTTCAGCCATAAAGAGATTTTTCTTGGGGAGCCGGCAGGCATAAAAAAAGGCAGCCATTAAGGACTGCCTTATGATCTATCGAAGATCAATGGGGCCGCGCTAGAAGCCCCTTAGGGAGAATGATGAACATGAAAAAGTAAATTCACTGCTCACTATGTTGGAGTCTTTAGTGATGTTTTGGTTCCCCCTGAATGGCGAAAAATAATCATGTTTTTTTAATTGGTTTATTTTTCAATTAATTATTTATCTTGTAACAGCTGGAGAATCTGTTCACGCAGAGCCTCGGGTTTGGTTGTGGGAGCATAGCGCTTGATGACTTTGCCATGGCGATCGACCAGAAACTTGGTGAAATTCCATTTAATCCCTTTCGAACCCAACACGCCAGGGGCCTGCTGCTTGAGCAGTTTAAACAAGGGATGAGCATTGGGACCATTGACTTCCAGCTTGGCAAACAGCGGGAAGCTGACACCAAAATTCAATTCGCAGAAGGACTGGATCTCCTGCTCATTGCCCTTTTCCTGAGCACCAAACTGGTTACAGGGAAAGCCGAGTACAACCAGGCCTTGGTCTTTGAATTCCTGATACAGGCTTTCCAATCCGGCATACTGAGGAGTAAAGCCACAGGCACTGGCGGTATTGACCAGCAACATGACCCGGCCTTGAAATTCACTGAGATCCGTTTGTTGTCCTTGGATATTCTCCAGTGGGATAGCGTATATTGAGTTAGACATAGTGGCTCCTTGGTTGAGACTTTACTATATATCACAAGTTTTATTGTCAGCAATTTATTTGTGTGCAATTTAAATATTGGCCCAAGCGCATACCAACAAGAAGAAAGAGAGGAGAGTTGAGTGACACAAACAGCAGCCGAGCCGGAGCTTCAACCTCAAGCAGAAGTGGGGCAGGTGGTACAGCAGTTAACGCTATTGGAGGGCGAGGCTCAGGCCGAGGTCTTTGGTGAGATCCTTGAAGAGGCCGAACCTGGCACTATAGCCTTATTGCTGGAGTCCTTGCCGCTGGATGAACGCTATGAGCGCTGGAATCAGATAGCCTTTGCCGAGCGCTCGGCTGTGCTCAGCTTGATGCGCGCCGAACCCAGGATGAGCCTTCTTAGGCAGATGTCTGTGGAAGAGGTGGATCTGTTGCTGGCGCAGCTGTCAGCTGAAGAGATGATCGAGTGGAGCGATTATCTGCCCGACAGCTTTATCGACCGCGCTTTGGCGCAAATGGGTGAGCGGCAACGCAAGCGCTACGAGCTTTATGATCAATACTCGGAAAATGAAATAGGCCGTTACACAGAACATCAGGCCTTGGTGCTCAGTAACAAAAGCCGGGTGGAACAGGCGCAGCGTTTTTTCCGCCGCATTGACTTGGATTGCTGCGAAAATCTCTATCTGGTGGATGAGGATAATCATTACCAGGGGACAGTCAGTCGCTATGAGATTTTTCGCCAGGATCCACAAACCCAGCTTATTTCGCTTATTGAACCGGACAGCCGGGTATTGTCGGCCGATTCATCCTTGATAGAGGCGGCCGAAGCGATAGAGCATAGCTCAGACATTGAACTGCCGGTGGTCGATGAAGAAGGCACCTTAATCGGCCGCTTGACGCTGCGAACGGCAACCGCCTTGGTGCGAGAACACTATGAAGCGCGTTTGATGGCTTCGGCCGGTATGGATGAATCCGATGACCTGTTTGCGCCTATCGTCAAGGGCGCGCGTCGCCGTGCCATTTGGCTCGGGATCAATCTGCTGACGGCATTTTTGGCCTCTGCCACCATAGGTTTGTTCGAGGATGTATTGGCAAAAGTAGTGGCGCTGGCGGTATTGATGCCGATAGTGGCTTCTATGGGTGGTATTGCCGGATCGCAATCATTGACCCTGATGATCCGCGGCATGGCGATGGGACAGATTTCCATAGGCAACCTGTTTTCCTTGATGAAGAACGAACTCGGGATAGGGGCACTCAACGGCATTCTCTGGGCCATACTCATAGGTTTGGTGGCCGGGCTCTGGTTTGACGATAACCTGATTGGTATGACGATAGCCGTGGCAATTTTGGTCAATATGCTGGTTGCGGCCTTGGCCGGGGTGGCAGTACCCATGATATTACAGAAATTCAATCAGGATGCTGCGCTTTCAGGCTCAGTGATCCTGACCACGGTCACGGATGTTGTCGGCTTCTTCACCTTCCTTGGATTGGCAACCTTACTGTATCTATAGTCGTTAGCTTTTTTATGGCGCAGCATTGACCACTTCTGCAAAGTGGGCTCAATAGAAGACAGTCAAAAGAAAAGGGAGCACAGGCTCCCTTTCACAAAAGGTTTTGAAAGCTACTGGGCAACAATTGCGTTGAAATCTTGCACAGTGTCGGTTTGGTTGCTCAGGGTGACCTGATGCAACTGAGGGGCAGGGTTGGGAATGATAAGACCATCATATTGCTCTGGATCGTCATTTTCCGCGCTGCAGCTGAAGGCTACTGTATAATCCCCGGCGGGAATAAAGCCAAAGGCGTATTTGCCGAAGTTACCCACTTCATACTCTACTTCGACCGAGTTGTAAGGCACTACGGCACCTTCTGGTACGGCATTCTGATTGACATCCGGATCCAGGTTGTCGGTCAGCAGTGTTGGGTCCAGATCGTGGCCGGGATAGAGGTAGACAAAGTTACCGCTATCGGCAGCACATTCACCGGCGTTGAACAGGTTGATATCCACTTGGCCGGACAATGAAGCCACAGTCGCGTTGTCGACTATAGTCACGCCATGAGGCTTGAGGTTGTAACGCTGGCCATTTTGGTTCTCCACCAGACTACGGCGCAGGTCAAACTCTATGGTAAAACGCTGAACGCCGGCGCTGCCAACCTCAAAGCTGCCCAAACGCAGTTTATTACTGGGTTGTTTGAGTGGCACTTGACCGGTTTCGTCGATCACATAGCTGAGATCTGAACCGACCGATTCATCCAATACATGCAGGATGAGTTCTGAATAAGTGCCTACTTCCAACTCGGCATCGCTGAGGATGAGGGCGCTGTCGCTGCCTTGATATTCCAGCAGATCCAGTTGGCGGTAGTCCTCGCCATTGGCGCCGGAGACCTCGAGGATGATGTTATCCTGTCCTGCTCTTACCAGCTCAATTTTGTCAAATGCCACTACCACTTTTTCGGCGCTGTCGACCGGGGCATCAGACACGGCAAAGCTGACTTTGGCGGTATCAGGCGTAGGTGTCGGCGGGGTGTCATTGTCACTACCACCACAGGCCGCCAGTAATAGGCCTGAGCCGCAAAGCAGTGCAATAGTCGAGATACGATTTTTCATCTTGGTTCCTCTTGTTGTTCCCGGAGCGTGACAGCTACCCGATTACCGGGGGTTACTCAGAGAATTATGTTTGTTGTCTGCCACAAACTCCCTCAATGGGGCTAAGATACTAACCAATTGCGGCTTTTACCTGTAGCCATACGTTAATCTGGTTAAGCCGAGGTTAAGTTTTATGGGGGATGTCCCCTTCAATAGCTCACATATCCGCCAAGTATAGTCACCAAAGGAGTATCTATGCCTAATCCTGCCCAGGAAATCACGGTTTCCCTGGCCCAAAGCCCTGACTTGATTGCTGCCGCTTGCGCTTTGGTGGACAGCCGCGATGATAATGCTCACCCCTTGGATCATCAGGCCTTTATGGCCTCCCGTGCCGTGATAGTGGCGCAAAACGGGGCCGGGGAGCTGGTGGGCTGCGCTGTGATTAAGGCCGGACGAGGAGATATCGCCGAGCTTGGGTATTTAATGGTGCATCCTGAGTACAGAAGACGGGGGATTGCGGCGGCCTTGACGCGAAAGCGGATCCAAATCGCCCGGGAAATGGGGATTCGGCTATTGTTTGCTACAGTTAGAGAAGAGAATCGTGCCAGTCGTGACAACTTGCTCAAGTCCGGGATGCAGTTTTGGGGTAATTATCTGAGTATCAGGGGCACAGGCAATACCGTGGGTTGGTACTTTTTAGTGTTGGCCGCTCAAGTGGATGTCGCTACAGAAATGCTCAAGTTGGTAGGGGATAGGGTCAGAATCGACTGAATTTACACTTTTTTGTCATCAGCTCGTGGCAAACTTGCGTTTCCTGACAGAATTTTGTCACGAATGCCGTGAGCCAGATTGCAAAATGCCATTAGCCGAAATAGAGTTAAATCACCAACAATAAAAATAGATTCAGTGCCTTGGGCGTTTTTGTGCTCAGGGATAAGGATACGGCCATGGTCTTGGACGGAAATCGATTTGCCGACAGACAAACGTTCGCCCTTCAATATGGATAAACACCCAGGTTACCTTTTCAGGCTACTGCTTGCGTTTGTTCTGTTCCAATTCAGTGTTGGTGCCTGGGCCGCTCAGGTGCTCGACAACAGCTACATTCTTAAGGCTGAGCCACAACAGCTGGCTCCGACCTCATTCGAGGGGGTACCTGCCTGGATCCGAGCGCAACAGGAAACCAGCCTGAGTTTGAGTGGTGGCAGTTACTGGATGGTGAACCCTTTGCGGGTGGCCAGTCGTGAACAGACTTGGGTCATAGACGTACGCAACTCCATCATAGAATCCATCGACCTTCTGCTGCTTGGGCAGGATGGCAGCATGCAACAAGCCCACTCTGGCTATGATGCCGACTATCAGTATCTGTTTGATTACGGCAGGCGGTTCACCATCAAGCCGGGGATAGATTATTGGTTGGTGGTCAAGGTCGAGAGCCGTTACTACTCATCGGCACCCGAGATCCGTCTGGCACCGGAAAGGGAACACAGGCTCAGTGCCGACAGGCATGCCACCGCCGTGGTGCTATGCCTCGGGGGCTTGATTTTTATCGCCTGCTATAACCTGTTCATCTTCTTTACCACCCGTGACAAGGCGTTTTTTTGGTACGGTCTTTATGTGCTGGCCTACTTCTGCGGCTGGGCCTTGACCTTCCACTTGCCTGTGCACCTGTTTCAGTTTCGGCAACTCGAGTTGCACCACCTGTTCTTTATCAGCCTGCCAATATTGAACATCTTGTTCTATAACAATTTTTTGCAGCTTTCTCTCTATTCGCCCAAGCTTTGGCGTCTCAGCCGCATCTTACTGTGGGCCTGTGTGCTGGCTCTGCCTACCAGTATCTGGCTTTTGTCCTACACGGCGATTATTGCTTCCGTGCTTATCATGCTCTGGATTGGACTGGCGATAGTTTGCGGTAATGTCTGTCTGATGAAAGGCTTCTCGCCGGCACGCTATTTCATCATGGCTTTCAGCTGTTTGCTATTGCCGGCAATCATCATATTGCCCGGTAACATGGGTATCACCCCGGACTTCTTTGAGTATGCCGAGCTGGCGACTCTGCTGGGCGGCACTGCCGATGCTCTGCTGCTGTCCTTGGCGTTGGCAAGCAAGCTCAAACTCTTGTCGGAAGAGCGCCAGGAGTATATCCGCAAGTTGGGCATCGCTTGGGAGCGAGCCCGCAGTGATAGCCTCACAGGTCTTGCCAACCGCTTGGCCTATGATGAGAGTCTGGCGGATACTTGCCTGAGTAGTGGCATGCCCAAGCCGGGGTACATGTTGGTATTGCTGGATATTGAGGGGCTGAAACGGGTCAATGACACCCTGGGGCATGGGGAAGGGGACAGATTGCTGCTGGCGATAGCCGAAGAGCTAAAGAGCTGGTCTGTGGCCAAGTTAAAGCCTTTTCGTATCGGTGGCGATGACTTTGCTTTGCTGTTGCCGGAAGCCGAGGCGCAGCAACTGCAGAACTTACTGCCGAGGCTGGAGCAGCGTATTGCCAGTGAAGGTTTTGCTGAGCTCTGTGTCAATCATGGCTCTGCCACCAGTACAGATAAAGAAAAGATCCAGGATTGGGTCCGCGCCGCCGACAAAGACTTGTATCAGTGCAAGAGTCTGCGTCGCCGTGAGCTGCACGCCAGACAACTTGCAGCAGCCGAAGGCCTGCCCCGCTAAACTCACGGGGCTAATTTCGGGACTAATTCCTGGGCTAAGTCAGGAGCTCAGTCCAAAGCTGAGTCGAACAGGCTAAATCTCGCCTGGATGCCTATCAGAAGTCTTCCTCACCCTTGATATGGCGCGGATAGCCACTGATGGCCTTGGAGGTGTGCATACCCGCCATGGTTGCGGCTTCGACGCAGCCCACATTCAGCCCTGTTTTTATCCAATCGCCGGTGACATAGAGGTTATCCAGCCCAGTACCGTCTGTGGTGATGCGAAAACGCGAGCTATCTTTCACCGACAACACATACCGCTCGGACGGGTCGACATTGGCACGCCAGTATTGGCTGTCAAAGCGCTGTTGTCCTTGACGTTCCTCCGGGTCGTGCAGCCAATCCCAGACAAAGCCATTTTTGGCTTCCGGCCAGAGATTGCCTATTTGATGCTCGAGTTGCCCCAGCGCCCCGGACTTGGCCACGGCATTCATTTGCTGGTTAAAGTCACTCTGCTCTCTGGGTGGATATTCGGCAACCGGCAGCGCCGAGCAGAAGTAACTGGCATTTTTGACGCTGCCTATCGGCCAGCTTTCTTTGTCAATCAATTGATCCATACTGGCCCAGGTGTCATAGGGCTCGCTGAAGGCCGACAGCACAGGCTCTTCGCCGGAAGCCGGAAAAGGCTGCCAGCCAAGGCCGTTGAGATCTGTGTTGAGCCACAGCTGATAGGCCTGGGTCGCCACGGTTTGCACCTTGGCCACAGCTTGAGATAGCGCCGGACTTTGGGTCATCACCTCTTTAGCCACATGAGGAACGGCTCCTATGGATAGACCGAAGATCACCTTGTCAAAATCAATCCCCTTACGCAGCTGTTTCACCGGCAGAGTGTGACCGGTTTCTTGCTGGTACAGCTGCGGCCAATCACTCCAGAAGTGTTCCAGGTTGACCCGGTTTTCGGCAATTAATCTGGCTTGAGTTTCATCCAGTTGTGATAGCAGAGGCTCGCTTGGCCAGCAGCCGAGTCCTTTGACATCCACCAGCGGCTGATACTCGCTGAGTCCGGGTTTGAGGTTGGCCTGCTCCACTATCTCTATGCTGCTGACGGATTGCCCTTGACAATGCAGCTGTTGTACCTGATGGAAGAAGTGAAAATTCACTCCGCGGCGTTTCAACACTTCATAGTAGGGGGTGAATACTGTGTCGCCCATGCCGGCCTGCATTTTCCACATCACGCCCCCTTGGTAGCAGAGGGCAATTCGCAACATGGAGCGGATTATGGTGCCGGCTTCCACATTGGGGCGGGAGAAATCGCCCTGCTCATAGGCAAACACCAGATCGTAGAAGCCCCTGACCGGTGCGGAATCGACAGTGTAGCGCTTGCTGGCGCCATGGCGACGCAGCCATTCGCGGTAGTCATAGCCGTTGATAACATCGAATCCGCCCTTGAATACCCCATCGACAAACATCCCCTTGAGTATGGTCAGACCGAGGTCGGCACCTATGTAGAGGCGCCTGAGCTCGTCATTGCCACTCAAGTGATCGCCAAAGCGGCGGTTGAGACGCCGATGCAGTATATCGACGGCATTCTCGATTAGGCCATCGTCCTCGACAGCCTGGTGGTGGTGTTCGTCACACTCCTGGCCTATCAACTGGTTGAAGCGGCACTCCAGCTTATCCCCCAGGGTTTCCAGGCTATCTTTGGCATCATCCAGCGCCTCTTCGATGCGATCGTTCAGACGTTCAAACCAGTCGCGGGAGAACCAGTCTCTGGGGCTATCCTTGGCCACGGCCTCATCGACTTCATCCATCTGTTTTAACCATTGGCGGATCCAGTAGAAGGCCGCCTTGACCAACTTCCACAGCGTCAGGGTTTCTGTACTGTCGCCGGGGATACCCGGCATGGGCGGGAACTCTATGGGCCAGCTCAGGCTGCGACCTTCTATCTGCTCCTGCAGCACAATGAAGTTATGGGGCTTGAAGGCTTCGACAAAGCTGGCCAGCGGCGCGTCATCCGCTCGCCCCAGTTCTTCATAGGCTTTGCGCATCAGAGCGGCGGCATTTTGGTAGAAACCAAACCAAATATGCAGCCCATGCTCTTCGATACGATCCCCCATGGCGGCATTGCGCCCGGAGGCTCCCTTGCCACCAATGCGCCAGCCCTGTTGATAGATATCTATCTGGTACCGGTTTTGCCAGCCAGGTTGTTCGGTCAGGCACATGGCCGCGGTAATGGCGGCAACGCCTCCACCGAGAATGGCAATTTTCTCTTTTTTGACCACAGAGTTGTCCACCAACACTTCGCCCGGCGGTACCTCAAAGTCAAAGTTAACATGGTAGGGCAGCAACACCTGCTGCTCGCCGAGTTGTACCCCCAGGGTGTCGGCCAGCGGGAAGCTGTCGTTGGCAAAGACGGTGGCCACCAGGGAGTTATCCAGCAGCGACAGATGATGCACCTTGTTGACTCTGGCCGGCGCCTGCAGCAGTGCCTGATATACCGCCTTGGTGCCGGAAGCGTCGGGGAACTGCTTCAGGAAAACTTGCTCCACCGCCGGTTTGAACAGCAGTTCGAATACCTGCTCGGCTCCAAGAGCATCCAGATCGGGAATAAAGTCGGTTTGGGCCTGAATAAAGTCCCAGGTTTGGCCTATGGCTTCCAGTGGAGAGAGGGCATTCTCCTGCTGCGGCCTGCACTTAACCTGGAGCAGTGGTGCCATTGCCAGTTCGGCATCCGGGGAAAATTTTTGAAAACTCTTGGCCGACAACGATAGTTCTGTCAGCGGCTCATCTACGCCAGGCATCCGGTATTCGCAGGCGTATTTGGGATAACCAAACAACTCGCGGCCATTGATCAATGCCATGGCATCATTGACCCAGATATGCAGCGGCTGAAACAGAATTTCGCTGATTTCGCCGGAATCCGGACCGGCCTGTTTGCCCACCATCACCCAGGTGATGATATCGGTTTCCTGGATCCAACCCTTGTTGCGATCCACCTCGACACTGGAATAAGCCTTGGCGATTTGAGTGAAAGTTGTCAGTACATAAGGGGACAACACCTTGAAATACATCTTGTTGTTGGCGACCCGGTTCAGGGTTTGATCGACACTCTGTTGCAAATTGGCAAGCTTGCCCTTGAGGAAAAAGCCGTACATATCGGCCTGGGTTAACACCAGAGGAGAGTGCATAAGCACTGAGCCGGGAGGGTAGATAAAGTCGGGGCGTTGTTCGTTCATGGCGACCATCCTTGTGTACTGACGTTTGCCAGATTTATCTGGCTGAATTAACTGAATAAACCTAGCGTATATTCAGGCATCTTACAATTGCAGTCCTGTTGCCTGTGGTTTGCTCTTTGTGGGAACCTTGAACCAAGCTCGCTTGAGCGAAAGGGGACGTCGCCGCTATGCTTGCGTTCCGGGCATGAGCCGGAAGATTGTGTCAAGGCAAGGAGATAAGGGAAAGCGATGCGGCATTTATTGAGACACTACAGTGAAAGCGACGCCACAGGGTGCCATAGCCACGATATCGGTCAGCTTATCTATCTGCATCATGGCGCGGTTTTGCTGGAGAGTGGCCAAGCCGAGTCCTTACTGCTCAGCGGTCAACTCCTGTACCTGCCGCCCGGGTGCGAGCATGCTCATAGATTGCTGAAACATACACGCTGCAGTTTATTCTATTTGCGGCCCGAGGTATTGCCGCAGCATTGGCAGTCTCAGGGATTGCATCAAGGACCTGCGCCCATGAGCGTCAGTCCACTGTGGTCGGCGCTGCTGCAAAGACTGGAAACTGTCACTGAAGACAAGGAGGCCGCCTATCTTGAAGTGCTGCAGGATAATCTGTGTCAGCTTCAGCCTCAAGGCCGGCTCGAGCCGCTTTACCAGAGTCTGGACCCCAGGCTATTGCCAGTTATCGAAACCATGCAGCGTTCACCCAATCTTAAGCTGCGTCTAGAGGGTTTTTCCAAGCACTGCGGCGCTTCCGAGCGGACGCTGAATCGCTTGTTCCGTGTGTGCCTGGGGGTGAGCTTTAAGGACTGGCGCCGTCGTAGCCTTATGCTCGAAGCCCAGCGCCGACTGCGGCAAGGGCAGCCGATGACACAGGTGGCTTTGGAGCTTGGCTATCAGAATCTCAGTGCGTTTTCGGCGGCTTATCACAATTTCTTCCGGCGCCAGTCATATCCTCAGTAGCTCTGCGCCAGTCGCTTGGCGCTATCATCGCCGATTAACACACAACTCATCTCGTCGGTGCGGATAATACGTTCGGCCTCGAATTGAAATAGGGCCAATACTCTGATGCTGAATCGGCTGCCATCGGCTTTCTCTCCCGCCACTCTATGACAGGAAAACACCTTTTGCTGCTGACAAATGAGCTGCTCAAAGCCGATCTCGCTAATTTTTACCTGGCTTCTGAGCCAGTGAATGTGAGCACAAAAGGCCCGGTAATCCAGCTCCTTACCATCTACCCACTGACGATATTCCGGATGAAAGTCCTGCGTTAATGCCAGTTGCCAATCGGCGCTGGTCAGCACTCGGCCCAATATCTGTTGCACTCTGCCGGCTAACAATTTCTCTTTGGGATCCAGCTTCATTTTCGGCTCCTTGTTGGTCTATCCCGGGGGATGTCCCGGTTAAGCTTTTCTGTTAAGCAACACCATGGTGCCGCATCAGGCTGGGTGCTGCTTTGGTATTGGCGCCAACTTGTGTGGTTTTCACGCCATAATGTGCTGGCGATGTCCAAGGAATATGGTGCTTGGTGAAGATGACAATGCCAGTGCCTTAATCGTTTCAAGGCAACCTGACTCTCGGCAACTGGAGCTCGGCAACTGGACAGTCACCTTAAGTTGGCGCTAATTTGAACACTATGAAGAGAGTCTTTTTAGCTGCAAGCGCGAGCATGAGCATAAACATACGCACCGCCAGGTTAAGCGATATCCCCGCCATGATGTCACTGAGGTTGAATGTGAGCGAAAATCGCCTGCAGGATCCCGGGCGGATCACTCATGCCTGTTATCTCGGTTACCTGAGCGGCCGGCGGCGAAGCTGGGTTGCCGAGACTGACACACAACTGCTTGGCTTTAGCTGCGCCGACCGTGATGATGCCAGAATTTGGGCGCTTTTTATCGCTCAAGAGGCGGAAGGAAAGGGCATAGGTAAGGCCCTGTTACAGCAAGCTGTTGACTGGCTCCACGCCGGTGGCTGTAGCAAGCTGCAACTCAGTACCGAGCCGGGTACCCGCGCCGAAGGCTTCTATCGCCATCTCGGCTGGCAATCCTTGGGGCTTACCGAAGATGGCGAGCTGCATCTGCAGCTTATCCCCCAGAGTCATCAGTCTTGCGGCTAACTACTGTGGACTTTCGTCTGTGCTAAAGGCAGCTCAGCTATTCACAAAGCAGGTGATGGATTGCCGCTTCGACGGAAACCCAGGCCAAGTAGGTTAGCGATTTAAGGCCTAGAGTTGCATAGCCGCTATGCAAATGCATCCATGCATGACCTACAGCGCTGCCAGCTTTAAGCTCATAAAGCAGCTATTTGGATCTTGTTGATAGTCGGCGAAGGGGGCACAGAAGCTAAAGCCTTCACTCGCGTACAAGGCTCGGGCCGGGGCGAAATAGGCCATAGTGCCAGTTTCCAGGTAAAGCCTTTGGACACCCAGGCCTGCGGCATGATGCAGCAGGTGTCTGAGCATGGCTCTGGCGTACCCGCGGTGGCGGAAACTTGCAGCTGTGCGCATGGATTTAAGCTCGGCCTCGGCGTTGCCAAGAAGTTTGATGGCACCACAGGCGGCGGGTATTTCTGTTACCCAAAGGGTGAAGAAGTGGATATCCGTTTGTTTCAGGCCGCTGAGGTCGAGGGCATGCACGCTCTCGGGCGGCGATGTGGCCTGCATCTCTTGCAGGTGCTCTGCAAGCAGTTGCAAAACCGCCGGATGGCTTAAATCACCGGCTCTGATCTGCATTGAATCTTCTTTGGGCATGATATTCATGGTGTTGCTCGTTGCTATGGTTCGTTGCTAAGGTTCGTTGCTATGGCTCGCTATAATTAGTGGCTTGGCTCTATTGACCAAGTAGCGAACGTGGCAATGCTTATGCCATCCTTGCAAAGATGGCCATTTTAGACATGGAATTGAAGTTGGACGCGGTGCTGGTGGGTCTATATGACAAACTGGCTACAGGCCCCAAATTGAGTGGTGTCATTTGAATTGCACCGCAAGCAGGCAGAGTGCCCGTTTGCGGTGCATGGTAAAGAGCCTTTAAGGCCTTTTTGATGAGCAGGGAGCCTGCTCAGTCCAGCGATTTCAGCGGTCGATAATGGCCCAGGCTGGATGGCAGGGCTATGCCCTGGCTTCGCAACTGGTTGACCCGGTTTTGATAGGCGGCACCTACGAGCAGTTGCAGTGCCAAGTCCACGGCGCGGCGCTGACGGTAATCATCCAGGTAGCTATCCTTGGCCCAGGCGTTGAAGGCACCCAGTGCCGGCCCGGCCCAGATCTGGTAATCCATCTCCCGACCGCTTTCCCCTGTGTTGGACCAGCGGCTCGATAGCCCCAGATACCAGCGGAAAATGAGCGCCATCTTGCGCTTTGGATTGCCCTCGGCGCGGCGAATCTGTTCGGGATCCCGCGCCATAAAGTGGGCAACCGTGCCTTGCCAGATTTCATCCAGATTGGCGCGAAACACCTGAGTTTCCAGCTTTTGGCGCTCATCGACCGGAATGGCCTCTATCGAGTCGTAGCGGCTGTAGATTTCGTAAAGCTTATTGGCTCGCATGGGGAATAGGGTGCCGCGTTTTACCACTTGCAGCTTGACGCCCATCTCAAACATATCCGCGGCCGGCGCCATGGTGACATCGGCCATTTCCACTGTCGCCAATAGCTTACGGCTGTGCTCGCTGGCACCTGCTTCGATACAGGCCTGATTGATAGAACCGGTAACGATAAAGGCGGCGCCCATATTGAAGGCCGCCAAAGCCGCATCCGGCGTGCCTATGCCGCCACCCGCTCCAACCCGGATAGGTTCTTGGTAGGCGTATTTTGCCTGCATTTGATCCCGCAAGGCGATAATGGTGGGCAGCAGGGTAACCAGAGGACGATTGTCGGTATGGCCGCCGGAGTCTGCCTCGGCGGTAATGTCGTCGGCCATGGGCACCTGCCTGGCAAGTTCGGCCTGCAGTTCAGTGATCCATCCCTGACTCAGCAGTTGCTGGAGGATTTTCTCCGGCGGCGGCGCCATAAAGTGGGCGGCGACTTCGGTGCGGCTCACCTTGGCTATCACCTTGTTGGCGATTAGGGTGTTGCCGTCACTGTCCCGGCTCAGTCCGGCCACCCGATATCTCACTATGTGAGGGGTCAGCGCCAGAAAGGCCGAGGCTTCGACTGTGCGTACCCGGTGTTTGAGATAGAGCTCGACCGCACCTTGCTCGAGTGCCGGTTCGCTGGGGCTGTGGATCAGGTTAAAGGCGTAGGGGCCGCTTGGCAGCGCCGCCTGAATTCGGCTGATGGCGGCTTCCACCCGGGAGGGCACCAGACCGGCGGCGCCGAATGAGCAGAGTATGCCGGCCTTGCCGAGGGCAATCACCAGCTCTTCGGAGGCGATACCGTTGGCCATGGCGCCGGCATAATAGGCGTACTTGACTTTGTGGCAGGCGGCAAAGGCCGGATCGCCGAGCGCTGCTGCGCTGAGTGGCGGCACCATGGCGCAAACCGGCAGTGTATTGCCGCTAGCACTCGTCTCGGCAAGCTGCGCCTGATTGGCAAACAGGATTTCACCCTTGGTTTGTCTGGCGACAAACAGCGGCTTATCCAGCGCCTTGATTGCGTTGCCGGCACAGTTATCCGTGGCCGCAAAGACATCATCACTGTTCGGGTTCAGGGCCCAGGGCCAATTGAAGCTTGTCATCTTGTTGCTCTCATTATCTGTTCGGTTGTTTTTGCCTGAGGGCTCAGGCTTCTTCAATGGCCAGAGCCAGATCTTTTATTTCATAAATTCGCAGGCCATCTTTGGCGAGCCAGGCATCGGCTGTCAGTGTGACTCTGTCCGGCGTATCTTCTATGGTTGTGATATGCAGCTCCAGCGACATCTGCCGGTTCAGGGGATTGATCTGACCGCGGTATTTCCACTGCACCTGACTCAGGCAATGGGTAAATCTTGGGTTATTGAATTGGCTCCCAAGCCCGGCGTCCAGGGCAAAGGCACTCAGGAGTTCCAGCATGGCTTCCACCCCGAGCGAGCCCGGCATCACAGGGTCCTGATGGAAATGGAAGCGGAAGAACCAGTCAGCGGCATCGATTTTGCGCTCGCCATAGATGTAGCCCAAGTTGGAATGGCCGCCTTGGCGGCAGATGCGGATAGAATCGACAAAGTTGAGTCGACCGCCCGGCAGGCGCAGGTGTTTTTGATCCCAAGAGCCATGATAGAGAGCGCAATCGGTGGCGCGAAGATCATAGCTCACATCGGCCTCAAGCCCTTGCTGTTTATCCCAGGGCTCGGTCACCTTACCGTTATCCAGCCCCAACTGGTTTTTCAGCGCCTCGGCCTTGAAGTAACCAAATACTGCTTCGCCTTCATAGAAGGGTTCACCATCGGCGCTGAGCACAAAGCTGAAGCTCTGGATGATGTTGGTGCCCGCCTTGACAGTGCTCAGCAGACGCGAGTCGTTGCTGATGGTCTTGCCACGCAGGTCAAGCCGGCGCAGCAGTGTGCCTTTACCGTCGAGGTTACGGAAGAAAAGCTCTGTGTCGCCATAGCCCAAGGTGGTGCCCATATAGCCGGAAATAAAACCATTGGGCTGCAGCGCTATCTCCATCAAAATCGAGTAGGGCATATGCGCCGGGTGGCTGTTTTCACTGAAGTACCAAGCCTTGGGTGGCACTTCATATTCGCCGATACAGGAGGCCGGAGACTTGAAGTCGCCGCGCTTGCCAATCACCTGCGTCACTCTGGTGGTGAGCTGCAGATCGCCGCAGGGGGTGCGCGGTGGGATAAGCCCGCGGTAGGCGGCAAAGTCGGGGCCGAAGCAGTTCTCAATATCGCCGGTGGCAAATTCAAACATATGCCAGGGGGTAAAGGGCGCAGTATCGGGCGTGCGATTCGGGTAGTCCGGCGTTACTGGTGCCGGAACATGCCTGACCGGGAGCACGCCGTGAATGGGCTGGGAATCCGGGCAGCTTTCCTGGCTCATCAAGGGAGCATTGATGGATGCCTGGCGCCCGGCGTTCAGCGCCTCGTTAGTATCACTTGCCGAGGCGGCAACCTGTTGCGGCTTTCCGCCGTGCTCCTGGTCACTCACAGCACTGTCATCGGCATACCTGTGACAGTCTTCATCTTCTTTGAGCATGACGCCAAGATTCTGGAAGTCCACCACCGCCTTGCCGTCGAGCAAGATCTCAATATTGGCCTTGGCCCAGGGGCTGGGTGTCAGTCCTATTTCAGTGACTTCCATCCGATAGGTGAGACGATTGGATTGCGGCAGTACCTGCCCGCGGCAACGCACCTTCTGCGGCGCACTTTCCAGTGGTTGGAAGCGGCCATTGCGGGTGTGTTTGTGCAGGCCAAGATAGAGCATATAGAACTGCAGCAACTGACCGCAGCCCTCGGCCATCAAGGAGCCGGCCATCACCTGATCGTCCTTGAAATGACAGGGGAAATACCAGTGATCCGGCTCCAGTTGCTTGTGTCCTTCAACCAGGCCCAGGCCCCAGGCGCCGCCGCTTGGTTCGACTCTGCTGACCTCTTCGATCATCAGGAACTTTTCCGAGGCAAAACACAGCGAGACTTGGCGGTAACCCAAGTCATGTGAAGGGCCAAAGCAGGCGCCGATATTGCCGCTCAGCAGTTGCCTCATTCGCTGGTAATCAAATATCTGTTGTTTACAGTGGATCAAGGGCTGGAATTGGCGCTTGTTCGCCATCGCCAGGTTGCGGGCCTTGATCTCCTCTTCGGTGCGGATGACTCCCTTGCCATCGGCCAGCTCGGCATCGGTGAAGAAACCGGCGCAGCCGTTGTCCATTTTGAGGATCAGACGTTCGCCGACAAAACACTCGTAGGAGAAGAAAAACAGCAGGGTATCGCCGTTGCGGGCGAAGTGATTGATGGAGATGTCGTATCTCAGGGTATCACCGCCACGGGGCAGATCGCCGAGGAAGGTGAGGGTACAGTCGAGCAAACGGTAGACCCGCTCGCCCTTGTTCTCCAGATCTATGCCGAGATAGCTTATCAGCATCAAGTCACACTGGCCCGACTCCACGGCCACCGCCCAGGGGATCTGGCCATCGACCAGATAGGGGGCGTCCACGGGAATATCATACTCTGTGGTCATGGTGCTTGGTTTGTATTCGCCAAGACGGGCATTGAGTTTAGTCACCCTGGAGACCAGCAGGTAATCTGTGGTGGGCAGTCGCACCCGGCGGCGGTAGCTGTCGATCACGGCATACTCGGGGCCGAATACCGGTGCTATGTCGCCCTCGGCGTATTGCACCAGATCCTGATAATTCCAGATACAGGGTTTGTCCTTGGGCACTTGGGATGTCGCTTTGGGGGTAATGGTTTTGGCAACAGCTTCAGCAGCCGTTTGGACTGAGTCCTTGGGCGTGCGCGCTGGCAAAGACACTACTGAGGCAGAGCTCTGATCTGCCGAGCGTTTGTCTTCTGAGCCGATAGTTTCAGCGCTTAAGCGGTTTTTGGCCGTGGCCCCGGCGCCCAAGAGGGCGCTGGCCAGTGCCAGTCCGGTTTCGCGGCTCTTGAGGAAGGCCAGGTGCGCTTCACGTGCCAGCCGTTGATTATCTGCCAGTGCCTGCAGGTGCGCTTCGGTACCGGCTTTATGGGGTGCGGCCGCAATTTTATCGCCGGGCACGGATTGTCTGAGAGCTGATGGGGCGTGCTGATTGTTCACCGGAGTGAGCTCCTGAGAGTGTTCCTGAGTAAGTTCCTGAGAGTGTTCTTGAATGAGTTCCTGAGTGAGCTCCAAAGTCAGTTCACTGTTAACTTGTTGGCTGCTGGTGTGCATTACCGGCACTGCCTGGGCTTGAGTGTTATTTGCCTGGGCAAGCTTTTGGCGAATGCCGGTCTCGTGTTTAAGCTCGGCGTTGGCGATATGCTGCTCTATGGCGTCACCGCCAAGGGTGATGGTTTGCCACAGCTGGCGGACATTTGCGCCGGCTATCTTTTGACTGGGCTTTTCACTGGCCCCTTGACTGTTCTCTTGACTGCTCTTTTTATTCTGCGTGAGGAGCGCCTGTTGCAGGCGCGCCTTTTGCTCCGCCGACTGTTGCAAAGTAACCGCGGCGCAGCGGCGCTCGCCATCTATCAGCAGGGTGTGGGAATCTTTATCCCTATCCTGAGTCAGGCGCAGCAGCGAGTGCAGCAAACTGGCCATCCCGGCGGCGGCAAAGCTGTGCCCCATACGCGAGACGGCGCTGTGGCTGGTGGCCGCGAGACGACGAAAAGCCTTGAAGCTGGGGCTGTGTTCATCTACCTCAGGCTGTGCGTTCCGGCAAAATGTTTGCTCTCTTGAGTCTGCCGTAGAGAGAGGCTCTGTAGTTGTTAATTCCACTGATGAAAACGGCTTGAAACTCAGCTCTGTCAGGGCGCCGTAGCGGCCGCTTTGATGCGCAACTGACGGCGTCAGCACCAAGGCGCCGGCGCCTTCACCCGGTAACAGTCCAAGCTGTTGCAGACGCTTGCCCGAGTGCAATACCCGCTCGGCACTGCCGGCGAGATCCACCGCTGCCACTACTACGGCGTCCAACGCCTCGGTGCGGCAGAGATTGGCGGCGACTTCCAACGCCCGGGGAACCGACAGCTCGGCGGCCGAAATACTGAAAGCCGGGCCGTTGAAATTCCATTGGGAGGCGACCCGGGAGGCCATGATGTTGCCTATATAGCTGGTGTATTGATTGAGGCTGGCGCTGGGCAGTACGCTGTCCATCGCCAAACGCTCGAGTTCGAGATACTCATCTTGACTTAAGGTGATGCCGGCATCTTTAAGGCTCTGGCTAATCTGGCTATGCAGATTAACCCGGCCGCGGAACTGATGCAGTTCAAGCTCGGTTTCCATGGCGACCAACACAGCCACCCGGCCACCCATGGGCAGATTGGCATCGCGAATCGCATCATCGGCCACCTTGAGCAGCAGTAATTGCTGCGCCACCAGTCTATCTCCCGGATGGGGCGGCAGGCGGAACTTGAGGAAATCCAGTTCAAACTTGTCTATGTAGCCGCCATTGGGCGCCTGTTCAAGCCCCATTCTGGAGAGCAAAGAGCGGTTTCGCTCCAGGCCTTTCCAGCGTTTGGGTGGCAGGGTTCTGGTGGCCGTTTGCCCTTTGGCTATCAGTTTGGCAAGCGTCTCGAGCGAGTCGGCGGCGCCGAAATGCGCGGCGGCGCCCTCAATCGCCAGGCAGTCAGTGCCCTGGTTTGCAGCCGTTTCCGGCGAAGGCTTGGCCGGAATAAGCTCTTTGGCAGCATCGGGCCCTGTGAGCAGCAAGTGGGCGTTGCAGCCTCCGAATCCGAACACTGACACCCCCGCAACCGGGCCGGGATTGCCCGCTTTGGTCGGCCAGGGGATGGCGCTGCGCACCATATTGTGCTCGCCAAACACGCCGTTGGGCGAACTCAGCGGCGCGGATATTCTCACCGAAGCAGGTAACAGCTTGTGTTTCATCGACAGCAGTAACTTGATGATGCCTGCCATACCGGCAGCGGTCAGCAAGTGGCTGAGGTTGGACTTGACCGAGCCGATTTTAGGCGCGGCGCTGCCTTCCAGACATGGGCCGAAAAACTGCTCCATGGAACTGAGTTCCACCTTGTCACCCAGAGGCGTGCCCGTGGCGTGGCACTCAATCACCTCCACCTGGGATGGCGCGATATTTGCCGCCTCGGCGGCCCGTTCAAACGCCAGTACCTGGCCCTTGCTGGCGGGGCTTAAGACAAACTGGCCGCGACCATCGTTGGAAAGCCCTGTGCCTCTGACTATGCCGTGAATGGTATCGCCATCCCTTTGGGCATCGCTCAGGCGCTTGAGCACCAATACGCCGCAGCCTTCACCGGCAAACAGGCCGCCGGAACTGTTATCCAGCGGGGCGCTTTGGCCCGACTCGGGGAAGGCCTGGAAAATGGAAAAGCCCATATGGATAAAGAAGGGATCGGCGCCGCTGACGGCACCGGCCAACATCACATCGGCGCTGTGGTTGCTGAGATAGTCGCAGGCCAGGCGCAATGCATAGACTGAGCTGGCGCAGGCGGCATCCAGGCTCAGGCTGGGGCCGCCAAGGCCCAGGCAATCGCACAGCAGTTCAGAGCCCTGGGCGGCGATATCCGTATCCCAATGGCGAATGCCTGTATCTGCCGCCGTTCCCGCATCTATGGCTGACGCCAATGGCGGCATGCCGGGGAAACGGCGCCGCAGCGCCGTATCGACACTGTGATGATACAGCGGCAAAAAGGCCTTGTTGGAAGCTTGGGTAGGGAACGAAAGCGTGCCCATCACGGCGCCGCAGCGCGCCAAGTCGGGAGCGTTTTGCGCTGGGGTGATCCCGGCGCTTTGCAGGGCCTTACGGGCGCAATCGAGTGCCCACAACAGGTGCTGATCCCAGGTTTCGGCACCCGTTGCCATTTCATCCGCTGATCTGGCATAGCCCTCGGGCGAGAAGTTTAGCTGGCGAATATAACCGCCCTGATCACAATAGAAACGGTCGCTTTGGCCTTTTGCGCCTTGATAATCGCTGACACTGGCGCCCAATTGGCTGTCATTCAGGGAGCTGATGGCATCCCGGCCTTCGCTGAGCAGTTGCCAGAAGGCGTCCAGATCCTCACAGCCCGGGAAGCGGGCGGCCATGCCAACAATGGCAATGGGCTCGGCTTGTTTACTTGTCACTCTGTTCTCACTTTCTCACGTCACTAAGTTATCGGGCCGGGCAAGCTGTGGATACAGTGCCGCTGTGGCCAGTGGGACCCTGTGGCTGATGAGTCGAGCCAGGGCCTTGAGTAATGCTTTGTTGTCGGCGGCGCCGCTATGCTTGCGATCGCAGCCAAAGGCTTTGATATCGCTGGAGAGTTGTTTTCCGGCCATCGCCTGAATAATGCTGCTGGTTTGGCTGTCGGCGCCGACCTCCAGAAACAGTTGCGCGCCATGTTTTCGGGCCCGTTGCAGCAGCGACTCCACATTGAGTGGCTGACTGAAACAAGTCGCTATGGTCTCGGCTATCGGCTTGCGCTCAAGCCTGGCAGGTTTGAGCGGCTGCTCGCTGCCGGCGCTGATATAGACGGGCTGCGGCTGTTCAAGCTCGCCCGAGAGTGGCCTGTCATAAAAGGCGGTCAATTCGGGCTTTACACGCAGGGCCGCCGGTGTGTGCATGGCGGTGACCCGGTTGGCGGCAACGCCGCGTTTGCCAAGGGACTTTATCAGTGCCCGGCACTGAGCCTCATCCCCGGCCAGCACGCAGCTAGGCCCCTGACGTATGGCGAGGTAGACCCGCGAGTAAGCCGGGTTTTGCAATAATGGCGTGATGCTGTCGGCATCAATGCGCAGCAGAAAACTGTTCCAGCAGATGGCATCTCTGGCATCGAGTTGCCACTCCTGACGCACGGCTGTGAGCGCGCCCGAGATCTGCTCCGAGAAAATCCGGCTTTCCAGCGTAGGTTTAACCAAAGCAAAAGGCTTGTCCCAGACGCCATTGGCGGCAAACATGGCCGCTTCGCCCATGGAGTAGCCGATGGCAAAGGCTGGGCGGAGCTTGAACTCACGCCGCAGTATCTGCGTCAGCAGCACACTGGCGCCGACCCCGGCAACGGCCTGCTCGGCGAGTGTCATTGTTGGCGCCGGACTGGGTGCGGCCTCTCCTTTATCGCTCAAGGCTGTTTCATTAGAAGCATCGCTCAAGGCTGTTGGCAGCAGGGTGGATAGGGCGACATTTTCGGCTGTTGCTGCGGCCTCAAAATCGGCATAACTCTTGGGAAAGGCCTGTTTTAAGGCGCCGAGCATGCCATGGTAAGCCGTACCGACACCCGGATAGACAAAGCAGAGGCGAGCAGGGCCCAGTGGCTTGGCGCAAAAAACGCTGCCATTTGGCGTAATAAGCTCAAGCTCTGGCAGTTCGGCCAAAGACGTTATTTTTTGAAGCTGACCCAGGAGCAATTCGCTCTCGGCAATAAGCTCGGTGGCATCTCGGCCAATAAGCGCCAGCGAATAGTATTCGCAGCCCTCGGGCGCTGTGTCTGAAAAGCTCTGCTCCAGGGTTTTTAATTCATCCGTCAGCCAGTGCGCCAGAGCATGAGTGCTCATCGATTGGCTCAGGCGACTTTGGGCCTGCTGCAGCGCAGTTTGCGCCTCACTGAGCAGAGTCTTTGGGCTGGCAATCAAGGTCAGCGGTAAAAGCCAGGGCGCTCCTTGGGTGCAAAGGCCAGAAGTTGATTCTTTTCCAGAAGCCAAGCCGCTCAAGGCTGCTTCATCGCAAGAGCCGCTCAAGGCTGTTTTATCACAAGAACCGCTCAAGGCTGTGCCTTGACTGAGGATCAGCGCCATAGCAGGGGAGCTGAAGACCAGCGCCAGAGACTTGCCTTGAAAAGGCAACCCCGCCATTTTCTGCGCCAGGCGCCGCTTGGCAAATGCCTCCAGTTGCAGGCATAACTGCTCAAGCTGCAACGGTTGCTCCAGAAACAGAGTGTCCCTTTCCTCCACCTCCGGGCGTTTTGCCTGCTGCCAGGCCTGCTTAAGAAGCTGCTGCGGCTTGTGAGCGCCATGGCTTAATGCCTGCAGCAAGGCTTGGGGATGCAGTCTTGCTTGCGCCGCATCGACTGCACTTAGCAGCAATAGCCGCTGCTTTGATGGCAGCGCCAGGCTCAGGCTTGCCCCGGCCTTGACCTCGGCCACCAGCCAAGGCCAGTCGGGAACCTGATTGCTATCAAACGCGATAGTGCGCAAGGCTGCCCGAAGCTTGGGCGCCAGGCTTTGCTCCTCTTCGACCAGGCACAGTGCCAGCCGCAGCGGCTTTTCGGCCGCGGACTCAGCTGGCTTTACTTCAATGTGAGGCATAGGGCCTATCGCTTTGCTCAAGGCCTTTCTCTATTCCCTGTGGCGGCCTTGGCCGGTTCAAAGGCGGCATTGAGCCCCTTGCTAATGGTGACCTTGGCATTTTCCAGCCCGGTTTGCAGCTGGCCCTCGGCGTTGAACAGGGCCAGATCGGCGCTGAGCTGACGGCTGGAGTGCTTGGTCACCTGCAGGCGAATAAGGCCGGTGTCATTTTCAGGCAGCAGGGCGTTTTGCCAGAGCGCCGCCAGGGAGGAGGGCAGGCTGGCGGCATCGTATTTGAGCCGGGCCCAGATCAACATAGCCTGCAGCAGTGCGTCTTGCTGGATCAGGGCGCGATCTTCGCTCGATGCGGCATCCGGTAGCCGGTATCGGCAGCTAAGCCCTTGATCGTCAAACTGCAGCACCTCAGTAATGGCCTGCAGCTGCGGGCCATGGAACAGGGCGCCGCTGTGATAAAACTCACTGCCTTGCCGTACTTGGAGCTCACCTTCGCCTATCTCAGTCATAGAAACATGCGCCAGTGGCTGACTGGCTTGCTGCGGCATTAACGGCTGCTGTATTAACGGCAGCAGGGTCGCCTGGTACTGAGGCCGCTCATCACAGCTGATGCTCGCCTGCAGCTCGCCGTCGGTTCCCAGCGTCAGGCTGAGCTGCAATCGCTTTTCATCACTGTCAAATACCACGCCTTTGAGCAGCTTATAGTCCACGGCGCGCCAATCGCCGCCAAAGAGGCTCTGGGCACTTTGCAGCATCCACTGGAGCGCGCAGACAGTCGGCCATACCGGATTGCCACCTATGCAGTGATCTTCCAGCAGCGCCAGCTCCTGGCGCTTGATGCTGCGACTCAGGGTTTGAGGGCTGGCTTGGGCCTCTGGCACATCTATGTGGTTCAGGCCTTGTTTGCCACCCGGGCCTTGCATGCTGGAGCCAATCAATAGCTGCGGCTCTGAGCGGGCCAGAATCGCCTCGGCAAACAGCTTGGCACCGGCTTCTCTTGGGATCACATAGACGCCGCGGGACTCAAACATCTGCTTCAGCGCCGCATTGACCATGCCGCCATCCCAGGGGCCCCAGTTGAAACTGACCACTCGGGTGGTCGGCAACTCATGATGCAGCCGATGAGCGGTTTTATTGAGAATTTCATTGGCCATGGCGTAGTCGCTCTGGCCTGTGTTGCCGTAGAAACCGGCGGCGGAGGAAAACAGCGCCAACAGTTTTAAGTGCTCGGCGGCCTTTTTGTTTGGCGCCAAGGCTCTTAGCAAGGCGGAGAGGCCGCCAACCTTGGTGCCTGTAACCAATTCGAGTTCGGCGAGGGTCTTGTCGGCGATGTGTTTATCGGCCAACACCCCGGCGCCGTGAATCAGCCCGCTGATAGGCGCCAATGCCTGAATGGGCGCCAGTGTGGACGCGACCGCATCCGGGTTACTGACATCCAGGCTCAGGTATTCGGCGCTGGCACCTATGGCCTCAAAGCGCTTGAGCGCTGCGTGAATCTCAAGCGCGTTGACAAGAGGTTTTATCAGGGCTTCCACTTCCTTGGGTGAGGGCTTTTGCCCCTTGGCCATTAGCGCGGTGATTGCGGCTGCTTTTAGCTGACCGCTCTCAAGCCCCTTGGCCCAATCGGGAAAGGCTTCCAATGCCAAGGCCTTGCTGCGACCGGCGAGAATAAAGTGACTGCCACTTTGGCGGGCCAGCGCCAGGGCACAGTCCAGGGTGACGCCTTTTGCGCCCCCGGTCACCAGTATTTTATCTGAACTATCGAGCCTGCATGGCGCCAGGCTTGTATCGGCAGCATTCTTGTCATCGGCCGAAGTCGCTACCAGGGTCACTCTACCGGCGGCGCTTTTGCCCCACTCCAACGGATCCTTACTCGGGCTGTAGAGCGCATCCATGACTTGCGAGGCCAGCGCCGAGGCATCTAGATCAGGAGCAAGATCCAACGCGCGGCAATGCACCTGAGGCCACTCCTGCGCCAGGGTCTTGGTTAAGCCAAACAGGGCGCTTTGATTCAGTTCACAGGGCTGACCGCTGAAACCCAGCTGACCATCCATGCGCGCCACAGTGATAAAGGCGCGGCGGCCTTTTGTCGGCGTTTGCCAGGCTGGGCTCAAATGCTTGGCGAACAGGAAGCTCAGTTGTACCTGAGTCTTGGCCGTGATGTTGAGCGGCATCAACTCCTCGAGTTGTTCCCGCGGCAGTTGTGGCTGCAGATGGATATAGATGGCCACTTGCTGTTTGAGCCCGGCGATGAGCGCCTCGACTCCGGCATCATCATTGCTGGCCAGAGTCAGGATTGGCAGCTTGCTATCCAGCGCCGATTGCGAATCGGTTGCCGCCGGGCGCACAAGCGTGACATTGATGCCACTGTCTGTCAGTTTCTTGGCCAGGACACCGGCATTGTGGCCGTCATCGAGCAGCAGCGCACAGCTGTTCGCGGCAAACAGAGCCTCGGCGCTTGCGCCTGAGAATCTATCTGCCGCCGGCAGCTTTTTTAGGCTGACTCCCGAATGGGGCGGCAAGGCCAAACTGGGCTGAGTGTTTGGCATCTCATCGGTTTGGGTTAGCGGCTCGGCTGCATGCTCAGCGCTTGAGCCGGCAAAACAATCTATTATCTGCCCCAAGGTGCGGCATTCGCTTAAGATTGCGGCGTCCAGCTGTGGCAGCTCAGGCAGTTTGTCTTGCACTGTGCCGAGAATTTCTACCCGCTTGATGGAATCGATACCGAGGTCGGCCTCCATATCCATCCCCAGTTCCAGCATCTCTGCCGGGTAGCCGGTCTTCTCCGCCACTACCTGTAGCATGATTGCTGTGACATCACTCTTATTTGAAACTGGCTCAGGCTGCACACTGGCGTTCACTACGGCGCTTTGCTGCAGATATTCGACTATCTGCCCCAGGGTGCGGCATTCGCTTAAGGTGGCTGCATCCAGCGGCGGCAGCTCTGGCAATTGGTCCTGCACTGTGCCGAGAATTTCCACCCGCTTGATGGAATCGATACCGAGGTCGGCCTCCATATCCATTCCCAGCTCGAGCATTTCGGCTGGATAGCCGGTCTTGTCGGCCACCACTTGCAGCATCAGTGCCGTGACATCATTTTGATTTGAAACTGGCTCAGGCTGCACACTGGCGTTCACTCCGGCGCTTTGCTGCAGATAATCGACAATCTGCCCCAGGGTGCGGCATTCGCTTAGGGTGGCGGCGTCCAATTGTGGCAGCTCAGGCAAGGCATCCTGCACTGTGCCGAGAATTTCCACCCGCTTGATGGAATCGATACCGAGATCGGCCTCCATATCCATCCCCAGTTCGAGCATCTCTGCCGGGTAGCCGGTCTTGTCCGCCACTACCTGCAGCATCAGTGCCGTGACATCATTCTGATTTGAATGAGCTGTGTTTGATTGAACCAGGGTTGGCTGAACACTGGCGTTCACTCCGGCGCTTTGCTGCAGATAATCGACAATTTGCCCCAGGGTGCGGCATTCGCTTAAGGTGGCTGCATCCAGCGGCGGCAGTTCAGGCAATTCATCTTGTACTGTGCCCAAGATCTCCACCCGCTTGATGGAATCGATACCGAGATCAGCCTCCATATCCATCCCCAGCTCCAGCATCTCTGTGGGGTAGCCGGTTTTGTCGGCCACTACCTGCAGCATCAGTGCCGTGACATCATTCTGATTTGCATGAGCAGTGTTTGATTGAACCAGGGTTGGCTGAACACTGGAGTTCACACTGGCGCTTTGCTGCAGATAGTCGACAATTTGCCCCAGGGTGCGGCATTCACTTAGAGTTGCGGCGTCCAGCGGCGGCAGCTCAGGCAATTCATCTTGTACTGTGCCCAAGATCTCCACCCGCTTGATGGAATCGATACCGAGATCGGCCTCCATATCCATCCCCAGCTCGAGCATTTCTGTGGGGTAGCCTGTCTTATCTGCCACCACTTGCAGCATCAGCTCTTCGACACCTGTGCTTGGCTTGGCTGTGGTTACGGCTATGGTTGGGACAGGGGCTGGAGCTTGAGGCCGGCTCTGTAGCACTTGGCTTGGTTGCTGTGGCGTGCTTGCTGCTTTGACTGGCGCTGCGGCGTGAGTTAAAGGCGCTGCAGCCTGGACGGGCACTGGCACTGCTTGGGTTTGCTCTATATTGGGCAACACAGCACCGCCCTGAAGTTGTTGCAACAACTGCTGGGCGCCGAGATTTTGCGACTGAATAAAGTCGTTGTGGATCTTCAACGTCTCGGCCTGGTGCTGGTGGAACATGGCCAGGGTCTGATTGAGGCTGTCAGGAATCGCTTTGCCGGCCGTCGCCAGTTTTACTTGCTCTGCGAGTAGTTGTTGCACACTGTTGCCATATTGCAATGGAATATTCAGAAACTGCTGATGCAGCTCGGCCAACTGTTGCTGGGCGCTGAAAAACTGCTGTAATTCGCTGCTGTTCGCTGCCTGTGGCGCTGTAGCTTGGCTCGGTTGACTCGGGTTCTGGCTTGCGGCCGCAACTGGGATCTCGACGATTTTTTCCACGACTTTCTCGACTATTTTTGTCTGTTGACTGACCCGGCCCTCTTTGAGTGAGGCCGCCATCTTCTGGGCGGTCGCCGGGCTGATATAGTTACTGGCACCGAGCTTGATAGTCATCGGTGAGGCCTTGTGTTTGGCCTGGGTTTGTACGGCGCGATAGGCATCGGGATCTGTTAGAGGCAGGCCCGCCAATGCCAGGCTGAGCAGGGCTTGCTTCAGCTCAGTGTCGGCGGCCAGGGAATCGATACAGCTTGGGCTGTCCAGCGACAGGAACAGGCATTCGGCGGCGCGATCGCCCAAGGTGGCTTGTGCCAACCTGGCCAGGGTGTTTTTCGGGCCAAACTCGACAAATATTCTGGCGCCGTCCCGGTACATGCTCTCTATCTGCTCACTGAAGCGCACCTGCTTGAGCATATGCTGCTCCAGGTTGGCTCTGAGGCTTTCGGCATCCTGTGCCAGCTTGTCACCTGTGGCATTGACATACAGAGGCGTTTTCGCATCGCTCAAGCCCTGGTGGGCAATCGCCTCGGCAAAGGGTTGCTGCGCGTGGGCCACCAGCGGAGTGTGGAAGGCACCGGATACCGGCAGCGCTATGGCGCGCAAACCTGCCTCGTTCAGCTTGAGGTTGAGCCGGGCCACCGCTTCACTCGCGCCGGCAATCACAAGCTGAACCGGGCTGTTGATATTGGCTATCTGCACCTCGGGTTCAGTCTGCAGCAGCTGCTCGAGAGTATTGCGCTCTGCGGCCGAAGGCAGAATAACGGCGCTCATGCTGCCCGGGTCTTTATCCTCGGGGACGCTGGCCATGGCATCGCCTCTGGCGAAGGCCAGCGCGTAATAGCTCTCACGGCTCAAGGCACCAGCGGCGCGCAGTGCCGACAGCTCACCAAAGCTGTGACCGGCCAGCATATCCGCCTGGAATCCGGCCTGGCAAAGCAGAGTAAACTGCCCCATGCCGAGGGCGCCGATGGCGCTTTGGGCAAAGCGGGTATTGGCCAGTGCCAGTTCATCCTCTTTGCTGGCCAGGGGCGTGAATTTGGCTATCGGGAACACCCGCGCCGACAAGGGGCCCATGCCGTACTTGTCGGCTATGCCCTGGCGGGAAAACTCACGGTCGGCGGCGGCAAATTCGGCGCGAAGCTCGGGATAGAGCTGGGTTAGCCCAGAGCCCATCTGTAGATACTGACTGCCTTGACCGGCAAACAGGGCGGCGGTCTTGGCCTCAGTCAAAGGCGCGCTGCGGTACTCGACTCCCTGATGTTGCCAACGGGTTTGCGGCTGTTCTTCAGCCGTGCTTTGCAGCTTGTTCAAGGCCTGTTGCAGCTTTTGCTGCAGCTCTATGGTGTCGCAGGCAAGGAGTCCCAGCCTGGGGCCTTGTACCTGTGTCTGGCTGCCGAGGCGATAGGGCGCGCACAGGGTTTCAAGGTCGCCATGGGCATCTGACTCAAGCGTCTTGAGCAGAGCGCTTAGCTCTTGCTCCAGCGCCGGTTTGTCCGGCGCGCAGAACAGCAGCGGCAAAGGTGTGCGTCTCAGGCGAGCGGGTTGCTTGGGTAATTCGGGGCTGTGCTCTTCCAATACCAGGTGGAAGTTGGTGCCACCAAAGCCAAAGGAGCTGACGGCGGCGCGCCTTGGCGTACCGTCGGTTCTTGGCATCCAGGGGCGGGTTTGAGTGTTGAGATAGAAGGGCGATTGCTCCACTGCCATCTTGGGATTGGGCTGCTTTACATTGATGGTGGGCGGCAACACCTTGTGGTGCAGCGCCAAAGCCGCCTTGATCACCCCGGCGGTGCCGGCGGTCGACTTGGTATGGCCCACCTGGGACTTGATTGAACCCAGGGCGATATGTTGCAGCTCAGGATTATCCTGACTCATTACGGCGTTGAGGCCGCTGAATTCGGCCACATCACCGGCGGCCGTACCTGTGCCGTGGGCTTCCATCAGGCCCAGAGTATGGGGCGGGAATCCGGCATCATCGTAGGCCCGCTGCAGCGCTTTGGCCTGGCCTTCGGGGCGCGGCGCGTAAATGCTCTTGAACTTGCCGTCGCTGGAGGCGCCAACCCCTTTGATCACCGCATAGATGCGGTCACCGTCGCGCTCGGCATCATCCAGGCGTTTCAGCGCCACCATGCCTATGCCTTCGCCTATCATCATGCCGCGGGAGTCGGCGTCGAACGGCTTTATCTGCTCGTCGCTGGTAAAGGCCGGGGTCTTGGAGAAGCTCATGTACATATAGGCGGAGTTGTCGGTGCAGACGCCTCCGGTGAGCATCATATCGCTGCGGCCTTCGGTCAGCTCGGTGAGCGCCATTCGCATTGCCGCCAGCGATCCGGCACAGGCGGCGTCGACCACACAGTTCATGCCGCCGAGATCGAAACGGTTGGCAATCCGACCGGCGATAACATTGCCGAGCGACCCAGGGAAGGAGTTTTCCTCCCAGTGTATATATTGGTCCTGGAACTTGCGGATCAGCATTTCGCTGTCCTGCTCACTGACGCCACTCTCGCGGAACACCTTTTTCAGCACAGGGTATTGCAGCCTGGCATTGAGGCTTTGGCTGATCTTCTGGCCACAGCCAATCCCCAAGGTGATGCCGATGCGGTCGCGATCATAGTCCGAGTCTTCATGGATACCTGCATCTTCCAACACCTCTTTGGCTACCACCAGCGACAGCAGCTGCGAGGTGTCGGTCAGTTCGAGGATATTGGGCGGCAGACCAAACTCCATGGGGTTGAAATCCACTTCCGGGATAAAGCCGCCGCGCTTGCAGTAACTCTTGTCGGCGGCTTTCTTGTCGGGGTCAAAATAGTCTGCCACTTGCCAGCGGTCGGCGGGCACTTGGGTGATGGCATCTATCTTGTCGCAGATCAGATCCCAAAACTGGTTCAGATAACGGCTGCCGGCAAACAGGCTCGCCATGCCGACTATGGCAATCGGCGTGTCTTTCAGCCTTTTGTTGAGGCGTTTGTCTATCTGAGAGGCTTGTTCTTGGCTCATTGAGCGTCTCCATTGGTGGCTGCAAGTTGCGGCCTGGGTTTGCGCCCTGCCTTGGCGGCAGCGGGAAACCTGGACTGGAAAATATGATAGTTGCGTACCAGCAAGCGGCGCAGGGCAAACGGGGCTCGCTTGAGGACGTAGGCTATGTAGCGGTCGGCGGCGTGGGTGTCGTCATCCTGATAGATGTCGACATAGACCCAGCCGCTGACGGGATCCATCCCTATGAGTACCGAATGGGTCTGTTGGCCAATGGGAATACTCATGGCTTCGACCTGAACCACAGTGTGTTCATCGGTACTGGGCAGCATCAACGCATCGGCGAGCGTTTGGCTGTTGAGGGTGTAGGTTTGCATTTTGCTGCCGCTGTAGACCGGCAGCTTATTGAAGTGTTTCGGCGGTAGCGAGTGCGCGGCATCGATATTGTCGAGCCGGGATGCGCCGTGGCGTTTCAGACAGCGGGCCAGCCCGGAGCGCGAAACATGGGGATTGATAAACTCCTGGGTGACTTGCAACAGCCTGTCCAGCGGCATCTTGAGCTGCCAGCGCAGCCCGACAACCACATACTCCTGAATATCGCTCAGAGTGGTATTCAGATGATGCGGGGTGTGGGATTGATCCTGGGTCGACTCGCGTTTACGCCACTTGCGAACGGTTGCTTCACTGATATTCAGTAACCGTGCCAGTTGGCTGACATTGAGCTCCGACTCCTGGATAAAGCGGCGCATTTCCGGGGTGGTGGTGGCATTACGATGACGCCGTTTTCCGGTTTGAGTTTGCTTCATAATCAGCTGGGACTGGGCCCTTGGGCTTCCTTTCTCGCCTGTCTGCCATGGTTGCAAACTTCCACAATACTGAGCGTCAGGCTGTTATTTCAGTAACAGGTGAAGCAGATTACCAGTGCCTGCCGCTCGATACAATCATCTGGGACTGAAAATCCTGCTTTTGTTTTAAAGACTTTTGTTCGCTAACTTCGCTTGTTGTTAACTTGTTTTTAAATTGATATAAATTGGTTGTTTTGGTTTTTTGTGCTGTAAAAATGGATATCTGATACCTATTTATCCCTAATCCCCAGTGGTCTGTTGCAGCTTATATTGCAGCTTATGTTACAACTTGGGTATCTGCCTTTAGGGCAACTGGATGAATAGGAATCAGCAACAGAAATGGAGAGTGTCAGGTGTATTTAACAAAAAATAATCTACTGGGAATGGCGAGTGCTGCCTTGTTTACTGTACTCGGCGCCGGTTGCAGTGGTACCAGTGCCACTACCGCCGAGTTGTCGCCTGAGGACGCGGCCCGCCAACAAAGACTCGATGAACAGGGATACCGCTGCGACCGGGTTAGGGTTACCGGCAGCAATATTCCCAACCGCCGCTGTACAACCGCCCAGCAGCGGGAAAGAGAGCGGGAAGAGGCGAGAGCCTATGTCGATAAAATGAATCAGCAAAACATGAATGATTAAGGAAGGTGCTAATAAGTCTTCGTGGCCTTCTCTTTTGTAGAGAGTGGCTTGCACAGCAATTGGCGTTAAAGGCACTTGAGACAGGGGGGAGGCCAAGGCAAAATAGCCTACTCCCCCTTGGTTTTTTGGAGTCTCCCATCAACGCCGTGCAACTCTTTTTGTATCCCTTACGCCAGAGTGAGCCTTTAAAAATAAAAGACCTGGCGCTGTGTCTGACGCCGGCCGAGCGGGAAAAGTTTGCCCGAATAAGCCATAAAGAGGTTAAGCAACGGGCAATAACAAGCCGCGCCTTGCTGAGAAAGACCCTGAGTACTCAAGCGCCGCTTGCAGCCCGGGAGTGGTGTTTCGATTATGGTCCCCAGGGTAAGCCGCGCCTTTGTGATGAGCAGTTTCAACAGACTCAGCTGCATTTTAACCTCAGTCACAGCGGTGATTGGCTGCTGTTGGCATTGCTGAAACATCCTTCTCCTGAGTTGCAACTCGGAGTCGATATAGAGCGTTTACGGATGCGCACGGCTATCGATACTGTGATGCGCCACTATTTTGCGCCTTTTGAGCTGCAGCAATTACGAAATCTGGATGATGCCACGCGGCGAGAGGCGTTTTTCGACCTCTGGGCCTTGAAAGAGTCTTATATCAAAGCGACCGGCAAGGGGTTGGCGCAGCCGCTCGATGGTTTTGCGTTCGACTTGAGCTCAGGGGAGGCATGCTCGGCCGAGCGGCCAGCCGAGATTGTTTCGATGCGCCGTGGGCTTTTGCTAAAGCCTAAGGAAAACACCCAATGGCAGAGTTGGCTTGGCCATATGGAGCCGGGTTATCGATTGGCCCTGACGCTGGGGGCGCCTGCAGCCATCAACTGGCAACTGCACTGGCACCTTGGTCAGTAGTACTCTGAAATAGGTTACCGGCAAGAATGAAAAAGCGGCTTTAAAGCCGCTTTATGTTCGATTACTGTCTTGCCAAGCGTTGGCTTTCCGGCACGTGCTCAAAGTCACTGCGGAAAGGGTTGATGTCCAATCCGCCTCTGCGGGTGTAGCGGGCGTAGACGGTCAATTTACTGCAATGGCAGAAACGCTTCAGATCGGTGAATATCCGCTCCACACACTGCTCGTGGAACTCGTTATGCTGGCGGAAAGAGATCAGATAACGCAGCAGTTTTTCCCTGTCTATCTTGGGTCCCTGGTAGCGGATCATCACGCTGCCCCAATCAGGCTGTGAGGTGATCAAACAGTTGGACTTAAGCAGGTTGGAGTTCAAGGTCTCGGCGACTATCTGCTTGTCGTCTGTGCTGTCCTCGAGCCATTTGGGGTTGAACTCATAGTCGCTGACTTCAATATCCAGATCGTCAATGCAGTGCCCCGGCAGCTCAACAACTCTCTGGCTGTTGAAGTGCTTGGGCTCAATCACTCTGACTTTTACCTCGCCATTGGCACAGCGGCTCAGATCTTGGGTCAGGGTCTGCTCGACGGCTTCAGTACTGTCAAAGCGGGTTTGATTGAAACTGTTCAGATAGAGCTTGAAGGATTTGGACTCGATTAAATGCTCACTGTTGAGATCCAGCTGGAACTCGGCGATGGCCACCATGGGCTTGCCCTTGGCATTGAGCCAGGAGAGTTCATAGCCGGTCCAGATATCGGCCCCCTGAAACGGCAGAGGCGCACTCAGGTTGATTGCATCACGGTTGAGTTTGCGGGGCACACCCTGTAACAGCTCAGGGGCGTAATGCTCTTGATAATCTGTCTGCTGACCCAGTGTCAGGCCAGATAAGGCTTCGGCGTTCCGGTAAGGGTCGTGATTCTGTGTCATCAAGCGGGTTTCCGTGTCAAAATAGGCCACCATTATACCTGAATTTGGAAGTGCGATAAGTGTCTTGTGCTCAGGCGTTGGAGCAATTTCTCAGCCGTTATCATCAAAGTTACCAGTCGAGTCTGGGGGAAGGCCCCAGATATTATGCCAGGGGAGAAGCCTCACCCTGTTTGCTGCAGGAGAATGGCGAAGATCCGCTACTGTGGCAGACTATTCGCCGTGAACAGCCAGGCAGTTTTGCCAATGTCAGTCATGCGCTGGAGTTGCCGCTGCATGCCGATATCGACGAGTTTTATGGACAGTTTTTTGCCGCGCATCTGTTGTTTGAAGCCGATTTCGGCGAAGGGGAACTACTGCAGCCCTGGAGTCAGGATGATTTTGAGTTCCTGCAGCAGAATCTGATTGGGCACCTGATGATGAAACGCAAGCTCAAGCAGCCACCGACCTGGTTTATCGGCCTATTGGGGCAAGGTGATGAGATGATCTGCGTGGATAACGAAACCGGTGCTGTCTGGCGTGAGACCCCGGGTGAGCTCCCCTCAAAGAAGCTGGCAGACAGCCTGGAAGAGTTTCTCGCTTTGCTGCGCCCCAGAGTGGCGCCGGCAGTTGAGCCTGTGGAGCCGGCCATGGCGGATGTCGACCATCCCGGTCTCTGGGCGCGGATGAAGCTTATGTGGCAACACCTGTTTTCCCGCCGCTGACAGTCGGGGTTACCACAATCACTATTGATTGATGATCACTGCTATTGATGATCCCAGGAGAGGTTGGAGACTATCCGGCAGTTATCACAGCGGAAATGAAACAGATCCAGCAACGGGCTGGGTTGGCGCCAGTCCGGGTTGCCGCAGCGGGGGCAGGGACGGGCCAATTCGGCTTGTTTACTCTCTCCCCCGACCCGGTAAAGGTAGTAATAGGTAGGAATTTGGGTCAGATATTCGATGCGGCCGCGCAGATCCCAGCCGCGGCGGAACAGATCGCTGTCCGGGCTGGAGAGCTCCTCGAGGGCGGCAAATTCGGCCTTGGTTGCTGCGGCCATCTGCAGTTCATCACAGGCTTGCCACTCGGTTTGCCAACGGATCACCCGCTTGTGATCGCCGTTGAAGGTCGCGGGAATGCGGTAGAGTGGAATGGGTAGCAAGTTATCGCCGCTGCGCAGCGGCGAGCACATATGCACATAGCTGGTATAAAGCAGCTGCCAACTTGGGGGCTCCAGGGTGCTGACCTCGGAATTGATATCCTGACCTATGAGCTTTTCCTTGGGGGCCAGCAGTTTGGCCTCGGTTAACTGCTGCAACGCCTGTTTGGCCCAGGGACTGTTGTGCCTGTTGGCCAGACTGGTTTCTTCCGGTAGCAGCAGCCTGACTCTGAACTCCCCGTCCCTAAAGGCCACCGCAAATTCCCGTCCCAATACCTGACCGTTGGCCCGCCAGGCCTCAAGCAGGGTATTGATGGCTTTTTCTGCGGCGCTGATAGTGGTGTTGGCAAAGCATTCAAACCTGAGTTCGCAGACAAACATTATTGCTGTTCCTCAAGCTTGGCGAGTCTTTGCTGCAAGGCCGCGAATTCTTGTTTCAGTTGCTGCTGTTCCTGGCGTAGCTGGCTGATTTCCTGCTGGAGAACTTCTACTGTGGTGACAGCTTGTTGTGGCACGGTTTCTTGCAGTTGAGGTGCGTCTTCAAGCTGTTTTTCCCGTTCACTCTCTGGCAGGGATTTGAAACGCTGCAGACCTTCAACCAGCAGTGGCATTGGTAACTTGTTGCCGAGTCTTGCCTTAATCAGTGCCAGAGAGGGAGTATGGCCGCTTTGGGCTACTGCCGCCGCGGCGGCCATGACCTGTTCCAGTGGAGTGGACATCTTGGTAAAAAACCTCACATTTTCGCGAATAGTTACATAGTGCAGCAGTTGTTTGCTTTTATCATTTTGATATTTATCAGTTTATTTGTTGGCCTGCATGTTGCATAGCGTTTGCTGCATTTGCTTAACAAAAGTCAACATTTGATAAATATAACAAGGAGTGACAATGAACAAGTTATTACTGCCACTGATGGGGATTGCAAGCTTAGGGCTTAGTGCCTGTGTGGTCAATGTCGGCGATCACGAAGCCAACTGGGATGAAAAGGAGTCCTGGCAATTGCAGCAACAGCAAAATCAGCAACAACTGGCCAAGTTGACTCTGGGGATGGATCAGCAACAGGTGCAGCAGCTCATGGGGCAGGCCGACTTTAATGAAGCCTTTCTCTCCAATGATCAGCAAGTACAGGTACTGTTTTACCGTACCCGCCACAGACACAGTGATGGCAAGACCACCAAGGATGAGTGCACCCCCTTGGTGTTTCGCGATCAACAACTGATTGGCTGGGGCGATAAGGCTTACGCGCAGCTGTAATTCAAACTCATCCCAATTCCAATCAACTCCTGAGCTGGGCGTCCAAATGGTCTATGGTGTCTGACCATTGGGCGTCCTCGGCCAGAGCCTCTGTTAAAAAAGTGCGCTGCGCTTCATTCCAGAATGGTGCATCCACCAGTTTGACTCCCTCGGGGATAGGATGTGCGCCGATAAAGCCTTCTATCGCCTTGCTGCTGCTGGGGAGTCCCAATTGCTCAAATAAATGGGCCAAGTCTGTGTGGGTGGTATCCATATTCTGACCTCCTGAAATCCTGACATATATTGCCAAGGTGATGAGTGATGGGTGAACAAGCCTTAATAAAACAGATAGTAAGCCTTATTCCTTCCCCTTAGCTTATACCAATCTGCCTAAAGATGAAGTGACAATGCCTGGCAAGCAAGATCAAGATATTGCACTTTGATCCAATATTGTTAAATTGGAAATTGCCCTTTTGGCTGACAAGGACAACAACAAATGGAAACCCAGACTCCCGATTCTCTGCGTGCCGTCTACCTGACAGCGGAAGATTTGCGCCTGGCCGCATCAATTCTCTATAACGCCTATCACTATGATGCGTTTTTTCAGCAGACCTTGCCGGCCGCCAATGCCGTCGAATATGAACAAAAGCTCAGAGCCGCGATCCGTGAAGAGCTCAATGAGCTTTGGCAACAGGAGCAGCCTCTTATTGGGTTGTTCGACGCAGAGCGCTTGATTGGGGTTGCCTGCGTGGTGACCTCATCACTTCCCCAGGGGGAGGGGCGCTATTGGCATTGGCGTTTGAAAATGCTGCTGGGGACAGGCTGGCAATCGACGCAGAAGTTGATGCAGAAGGAGAATTCAATTCTGGAGCACCTGCCGGCTACTGAATACGGCATTATACAGTTCATTGCAGTAGCTTTAACCGAGCAGCGCAAGGGTTATGGCAAGTTGCTCGTCCAGGCGGTATTGGGTTGGTGTGATGAGCAGCCGGAGCTGGAAGGGGTTGGAGTCTTTGTGACTGAGGATGGCCATTCTCATCTGTTCCGAGAGCAAGGCTTTGTACCCGTGGTTGAGCTCAATATAGGGCAGTTAACCGGAGAGTTGCTCTTTTACCACAGTCATACCGATGATGACGTCTACCAATAACAGGAGTTAAGAGTGGAGCAAAAGTACAAGAGTTTTGCTGAGTTTTATCCTTTCTATCTATCTCAGCATTCCGATCCCGTATGCCGAGGTTTGCATTATCTAGGTTCGACCCTGGTATTACTTATTCTGTTATTCAGCCTGCTTAGTGGACAATTTGTATGGCTCTTGGCTCTGCCTGTGGTGGGTTATGGCTTTGCCTGGATTGGTCACTTTGGTTTTGAACACAATAAGCCGGCGACCTTTCAATACCCAGTCTACAGCTTGATGGCTGACTGGGTCATGTTGGCCCAATTTGTCAGTGGCAAACGTCGTTTCTGAGTGTTTTTGGTTATTTACCAGTACCAATGTGAGATATGTCTCACAAAGCTGTGCGACAAACATAAGACTTATTGGCTGTTCTTACTGGCGAATAATTAAATATTGTTAATAAACAAGTGATTAGCATTTCATTAGCGACTGCTGAATATTTGTCATTCCCAGCCTGTTCTAAAATTGACCATCTCAAAGAGGGGTCCTTGGGTACACTTAAGTTGTGGTCAGGGCAGGATGCTTTGACAGAGCTTCCAAGGAAAGGAGCTGAAATTACGAGCCTCAAGGAAGAGGGAGCTGCAAGGAAAGCAACGCCAAGGAGTTTAAGGCGGCAGCCAAGGAAGGGCAAGTGTCAGGATGACACGTTTTGGAAAGGCCTATGCAAGGACGAGCTGCAAGGAAGCCTGCTAAATGGATTTCAGTCATGGATGACAATCAAGACAGGACGTCTTGAAACCATTCCAGGGAAGTTCAAGCCAAGGAAATGGCTCGCAGGGAAAGCAGTATCCATGATGGATACGCAGGAGATTTTTCCGGTAATAAGGAAATTGCCGCGCCAGGAAAGGCAATTTGAGACAGGAAGGTCTGCTAAGGAAAGCGTTCAGGACGAAGTAGAGGACAGGCTCAGGGATGCCAGCCTTTGGGTTAAGGGAATACCCAACTCATGGACGACAGCTGCTAGTGGATGGGCAAACATGGAAGATGAGTGCCAGGAGGCCACAAGGAGGCTCAAGGGAATTGAGCAGACACCAGGATGGTTGTAAGCAGGGATGAAAAGATAGCTTGGAAGCTGTCGTAACTGAGACAAGGTGTCCACAGGAAGAAATTCATACGCATGGAAGGTGCAGGGAGCACAACTCAGCGGGATGGCTGACAGCAGTAAATAGGGCGCGTCTTAGGACGCGCCTTTTCTTTTGCTGTTTTTTCTTATAGGGCGTCATTAAAGCTAGGGTCATTCCGGTACTGATTTATAGGCGATGTGTCTTTAACTACACATCGTTTTCCATTAAAGCCGGGCATCGTGTGCGAGATGTCTCACAAGACTGTGAGACAAACAAGAGTTAAACAGCAGGTTTTGTCGTTAAAAAACAATTAAGCTTTTTAAAATTAATTGGTTATGCACTCCATTTCAATTGCTACAAAAAAGTTGCACGAGTTATTGAACGGTTTCTGTACAACCCTGGAGCCGGGATTGGATTAGTATTTAAATCATCCAAGGACAAGGATGATTCAGGGAACAAGGTCAGGAAGACCTAAACCGTGAGGAACACGGTCCAGGGATGACTCAAGGAAGATGCCTATCAGGATGATGGCAAACAGGGAAAGGTACTGACCCAAGGAATGTGGTCAGCGTCAGGAAGACGAAACAGGATGTATTGAACGGATGCGCAAGGACGATACTGGACACGCTTAAGGATAGAGCAAGGCCCGATCAAGGGATAATCGGGACTAAGGGAACAGGTACGCAAGTACAGGGACTCACCAGGATGGTACAGGGAGCGCAGGACGCACGGCAGACGCATGGATGGTGCAGGGAAGCAACTTAATAGCTGGAAGGCTTAACAGAGAAACAGATGGGCGCGGCTTAATTGTCGCGCCCTTTCTTATTTAAGGATTTTTTATTTGGGGACTTAAATGGTTCTCAAACTTTGATGGCGCAAGAGTCTGCTGCCATTTTTCTGATTTTTTATCTGTGTAACCTGGCAAACTTTACTGATTCTTCAACGACGGGGTTGGCTCAGTTTTCTGTCAGATGCAGCAAAATATCAGCGGCACTTACCCGAACTGCAACCTCCGCGGGAGCCACAACCGCCACCGACGCTGCCTCTGGCAGTTGGCGCTTCATGCCACTCGGGTTCGGGAAATATTGGCCATTCAATTTTCTGGATCTGTTTACCGTGCATCAGGATGTGGCCGCGATACTGGTTGATGCCATCGGTACTGAACTCAAACATAAAGCGTGCATTCCAGCACAGACCGTTCTTGCCGCCTATGCTGGGACGGGCTGACTCCATGGCGATGGCCAGCATCTGCACCTTTTGCCGTTGGCATTCCCGCTCGGCAAATATCCGACTGAGTTCGGCCATTTGTCGCAACTGCCAGAAAAACGCAGCAATCATTACCAGCGCTGCGATCAGGAGAAAATCTGTCATCATTCTGTGGTCGCCCTGAACAGACCGCCGATGGCGCCGGATAGGCGGTCACTGCGGTGAGGATTGCGAAGTTCGCTCAATACCTGGGTACGTATCCCGGGTATGGCCACAATATCAGCAAAGATTTGATTAAAGAAGCTTTGCTCCTGCAAAGCCAGAGCCTCGAGATAAATTTTGCGGCACTCATCCTGTTTCAGGCTATACCAGCAACGGGCGGCGATGGCGATCAAGGCGTCAATATTCAGCGCCTGCTGACTATCCAGCTCTGTTATCGCCTGTTGGCAGAGTTCAGGGTGAGATGCCAAGGCGCGAAGGAAGTAAACCTTATGCTCGGGAGCAGCGTCTTTGAATGCCTGGAAGAGCGTTTCGGTAAGCGGCTCTGGCAATAGTATATGTTCCAGTTGCTGGCAAAGGGCAATTTGCACCTCGGTGGCGCCTTTGCTCAACCCTTGTTGCAACAGGGCTGAGTGATCCAGTTCATTGACCCGGGCACAGATATCCGCCAGCCCTTGCAGTCCCAAATGTTGCCAGTTTTCGGCAGCCACCTTACCGCTCAGGTATTGGCAGGCATATTCATACTGCACAGAAGCGGCTTGTCCCAGTTGTTTGCGCACCAAGGCGTTGAACAGGGCCAGTTTTTCCTGCGGCGGCTTGAAACTGAAGGGATGATTGGCCATCTGTTGCTGCTGGGCTTCGGTCAGTTCACGGGTCAGGTTTTCCCCCATGGCTTCAAGCAACATCTGAATAAACTGGCTGCGTGCAGCGGGGACCAGGAGTCCGCGCTCATCCAAAGGTAATTTCAGGAACCAGATATATTGCTGATTACTGCCATCCCAGAACACCAGGGCAAACTGGGCATGCCCTTGTATGGGGAAGGGATAGGGGCTTTGAAGGGCCTCTATCTGATGAAAAGCCATGGGATCTATGTGTTGCACCCGGCGGCCGAGATCATAGACCTGATATTGGGTGTTGGCGGCGCTGAGAAGTTCGCTGAGGGTAGTGATACTGTCCATGCTCGTTTGACTCTTGTACAACAAATGCGGTGCATTATAGGGATAAGCTTGGCCTGATGGTATGATTGGTGCCAATTTATTGTTTTGGATCTGCGAGGTGACAGATGCCTTTTCTGGCGACTGAAAAACTCCTGTTGGCCATAGAGGTCGAGTTGAAAGCCCTGGGAATGTGGAGCGCAACCGAACCTGGCGCGGCAGCCATGGCCAGTCAGGCGCCCTTTGCCTGCGAGAGCATGGCATTTGAAGCCTGGTTGCAGTTTATTTTGCTGCCAAAAATGCGCACGCTGATAGACGCCGAAATGCCGCTGCCATCAGCCATAGCAACTGCACCTATGGCCGAGCATGTCTGGGGCGAAGCGCCCACATACCGTAATTTGATCACTTTGTTGAGAACCTTGGATGAACTCCTTACCAAACAAGCAAGATGAGACCCAGATTCAAGCCGAGATTTCGGAGCAAGCTTTGACACCTGTGGATGAAGAGTGCCCCGAGATCCGTATCCTCTATGAAGATGAACACTTGGTTGCCATCCATAAACCGGCGGGATTACTGGTGCATAGAACCTATCTGGCGCGAAAAGAGCGTTTTTTCGCCATGCAGCTGACCCGTGATCTGGTGGGTTGCCATGTGTTTCCGGTGCACAGGTTGGATAGGCCGACCTCGGGTGTCTTGTTGTTTGCCAAGAGCAGTGAAATTGCCGCTATTTTATGTCAGCAGTTTGCCGGGCGCGAGACACGCAAAGAGTATCTGGCCCTGGTGCGCGGCAATATGCACCAAGCCGGTACGCTGGACTATCCACTCAAAGAAGAGCTTGATGCCGTGGCCGATAAACATGCCGACCGCAACAAGGAAGCCCAGGACGCCATTACTCAATATGCACCGCTACTCAATGCCGAGATCCCTTTCCCGTCAGGGCGTTACCCCAGCAGTCGTTTTGCCTTGATACGTCTCTCGCCGCAGACTGGGCGCAAGCATCAGCTCAGAAGGCATATGGCTCATCTGCGTCACCCCATTATAGGTGACACCACCCACGGCGATGGCAAGCAAAACCGTTTCTTTCGCGAACACTTCGGCCTCAACCGTTTATGGTTGTTGGCTCAGAGCTTGAGTTTCACTCACCCAACGACAGGCGAACCCGTCACCATAGTGACAGAGCCGGAGGCCGAATGGCTGCAAGTGTTCGAAGGCCTGGGCTGGGATGAGTCCCAGCTTGAGTCAGACAGCGGTTTGCTGCTGGCTTAGGGAAGGTGCGAATAAGTCCTCGTGGCACTCTGGCTTGCACAGCAATTGGCGTTCAAGGCATCTGACTGAAGGCATGCCGGGGCCTGTCGAAGTCGGATAACGCAGAGAGCCGGTTGCTGTGAAAGCCCCGAAGGGCGTGGCTTACAGACCTGCCTGCTATGTTGTGCTTCTTGCAAAGGACTAGGGCCATTTGCTGCGAACCACGCCTTGCATCCAGACCCGTAAGCCGACGCAGAGCACACATGGGACTTGTTCGCACCTTCCTTAGGTTTCGTCTTTATTGGTGCGCTGGTGCATCATGTCAAGTAAGGGACGATAGGCGTCGAGTGGATAGTGGGCATGGTGTTGGTCTTGTTGAGCGGCTCTGAAGTAACACATACGGCGGACATGAGTTGCCCTTTGGTGTTGCTTCTGAAGTTTCTGCCTGCTGCTCTGTCGCATCGCTGCGTTTCCTTATCGCCAGTGGCGTGTCGGCTTGGTGTCTGTTGATGCTTGTGCTTGCAGCACAAGCAGACGATACAGTATGGTGGAGAACAATGAATATTGGCTCCGAGGTGCAGAGTATAACATGAAAAAAGTGAACCTGGTGTTTGGAACTGTCTATGGTAACGCCCAGTTTGTTGCCGAGACACTCCTGAAGCAGCTCCAGACTCATGGTGTGGATGCCAAACTTTGGCAAAGTCATGAGCTTAAAGGATATGTACCGACTGCCGATGAGTATCTGTTGCTGGTCTCTTCCACTACCGGCCAAGGGGATCTTCCGGATGATATTTTGCCCTGGTTTTTGGAACTGAAAGACACGGCCCCTTACTTACCAGACCTTAGATACGGGGTTATTGCCCTGGGAGACTCGAGTTATGAGACTTTCTGCGGCGCAGGTAAACAATTGGATGAACTGTTTGCGGAGCTTGGTGCCAAACGTGTCGGTGAGCGTTTGGAGATTGATGCCTGCGAAACCATGGAACCCGAGGTCGAGGCTCAAGCATGGCTCAACAACTGGCTACCCCTGCTGAAAACAGAACCGGGCGCCTGAAAGGCTTTTCACAACATTGGTTTAAGTTTGCCCAGCGCCTGAGTCAGGCGCTGCTTGTCCCCATAGCTATCCTGCCTGCTGCCGGGGTGATGAAAGGCCTGGCCAGTACGCCGACAGGTATTTTGTCTCCTTCTCTCAATGAGCTGTTTGCCACCACAGGCAATCTCATCTTCACTATGATGCCGCTGCTGTTTGCCATCGCCATTGCCATAGGCTTTTGTCGCGATCAGGGGATTGCTGCCTTCAGTGCGGCGTTCGGCTTTGGGGTATTCAGTTCCACCTTATCGCTGCTGGCTTCGCAAAACCCCGTGCACACCTCAGTCTGGCTCGGAGTGGAAACCATAGATACAGGTATTGCCGGTGGTATGTTGCTTGGGGTGATGACCTGCCTGGCGATGGCCATGAGTCGTCACTTGCGTTTGCCGGCTATCTTTTCCTTCTTTGAGGGACGCCGCAGCGCGCCGTTGCTGATGTTGCCGTTGGCTGTGTTGCTGGCCTATTTGCTGGCGCTTATCTGGCCACCTTTGGCTCACTATATTGAGGTGTTCTCCAACTGGGCTGTGTATCAAAAGCCGCAGCTGGCCTTTGCCATCTATGGCACAGTGGAGCGCCTCTTGTTGCCACTTGGGCTGCACCATATCTGGAATGCGCCTTTCTACCTGGAGCTTGGGCAGTATTATCAGGATGGTGAATGGCTCAGAGGCGAAGTGGCACGCTACCTCGCCGGCGATCCCCAGGCCGGCAATCTGGCCGGTGGCTATCTCATCAAGATGTGGGGCCTGCCGGCGGCGGCCCTGGCGATTTGGCGCTGTGCCGACAAGAGTGAACGCAATCGGGTGGCCGGCATCATGCTGTCGGCGGCGGCAACCAGTTGGCTTACCGGGGTGACTGAGCCGATTGAGTTTGCCTTCCTGTTTGTGGCGCCTTTGCTGTATCTGGTGCACGCACTGCTGACCGGGCTGGCTTATGCTGTCTGTATCTGGCTCGACATTCACTATGGATTGGTGTTTTCCAACGGTTTGCTGGATTTTGCCCTTCTGTGGCATCAATCTGCCAACGCCGGTTGGTTTCTGATCCTGGGCCCCTTGACCGCAGTCATCTATTATCTGATTTTCCGCGCTTCCATTATGGCATTCAATCTCAAGACGCCGGGGCGGCTGGAGCCGGAAACCGCCTCGGGCGGCAATCTGCTGGCCATGATAGGCGCGCTCGGCGGCGCCGCCAATATCCGCAATCTCAGCGCCTGTATGACCCGCTTGCGCCTGAGTGTCGAACGCCCAGAGCTGGTGGACAAGTCCCGCCTGTTGGGATTGGGAGCCAAGGGCGTGATAGTGGTAGGGCAGGGCGTCCAGGTGGTGTTTGGCACCAAGGCCGAGACCTTGAGAGGGCTTTTGCAAAAGTATTTGGACAGTCGCCAGGCAAGCCGGAGATAACGGGCTGCTTTTGATGAATAAATTTTAAGCGCGCCAGCGGCGAGACTGTGGCATATTCAAACTTTGATGCAGCGACAGGAGCCGATATGCCACGCAAAATACTGATGATTGATTGTGCCGATGAATATGGGCTTATCGCCAGAGTCACCGGGGTATGCTTTCAGCACAGACTGAACATCATCAAGAACAACGAGTTTGTCGATAATCAGCAGGGGCGCTTTTTCATGCGTACCGAACTTGAAGGCGAGTTCGATGAAACTAAGCTGCTAAAGGAGTTGGCCGAGGTCCTGCCCAAGCAAAACCATATGAAACTGGTGGATGCCGGACGCAAGCGCATAGTGGTGCTGGCGACTAAGGAGGCCCATTGCCTCGGGGATCTCTTGATGAAAACCTACTATGGTGCTCTCGATGTGGAGATAGCCGCCATAGTGGCCAACTACGACACCCTGGCACCGCTGGCGGCCAAGTTTGAGGTGCCTTTTCATCACGTCTGTCATCAGGGGTTGGATCGCAGCGCCCACGAGCGCGCCATGTTGGAGATTATCGCCGGCTACCAGCCTGAATACCTGGTACTGGCCAAATATATGCGAGTACTCACCCCTGAGTTTGTCGAGCAGTATCCCAATAAGATCATCAATATTCATCACTCCTTCCTGCCGGCCTTTATCGGCGCCAATCCCTATCGTCAGGCGTGGGAGCGCGGGGTGAAGATTATTGGTGCCACGGCGCACTTTGTGAATAACTGCTTGGATGAGGGACCTATCATCAAGCAGGATGTGATCCCTGTGGATCATAGTTACAGTGCGGCAGATATGGCCAAAGCCGGCCGAGATGTGGAAAAAAGTGTTCTCAGCCGGGCTCTGGCACTGGTACTCAATGAACAGGTCGTGGTGTACGGCAACAAGACCTTGGTGTTTTAACCCGAGTGTTTTGGGCTCAGTAGGTTCAGCGGAAACTCACGTAGAGTTTTTCCTCCTCTGGGATCATGGCCATATCGGAAATGGTCACTTTGCCGGGCAGGAAGCGGCCAATCTTTTTGGCGGTGCGATCGGCGCCGTGACTCATGGCAAACTGATGCAGTGACTCACCATTGCACACCAGACGGGGGAACACTCGCTGTTCATTGATCCGGTACTCACGCAGGGTGTTGGAAAACGCTATCATGCTGTTGCTGGCACTGGACTTACAGACCTGGATCAACGCCTGCTCAATATAAGGATCCATTGCCGCCTGGGCACTGAGAGAGCCGAAGCTCAGGCCGGCGACAGCCAGTAATACGGCGCCGGTGCGGGTACGTTGGCAAAGGTTCATGGCTTGCTCCTTTTGGGGATGCTTCAAGTACCATTTAAGTACAGTCGCAGCAGGGGCATTTGCCAGCGATTGAATAGAGGCTTTCTGTCAGCAGTTGTTGCTGCTTGGGCAAGGCGTGTCCCAAGGTGTGGAAGTTTGTCTCTTGGTAAGTAAATGTGTCTGCCCGCGCCCTTATGGGCAGAGCAGACAGACACATAGACGGGGTTGCTGACCTGCTAAAGCGCTTATTGCTCTAGGTCAGCTCTCGAGGGCAAGGGTCAGTCGACCATCCGCAGCAGTTCGTTGATACCCACTTTACCGCGGGTCTTCTCGTCTACCTTTTTGACTATGATGGCGGCGTAAAGATTGTACTTGCCGCAGCTGGAGGGCAGAGTGCCTGACACCACTACAGAACCTGCTGGAACCCGGCCATAGTGAATTTCACCGGTTTCGCGGTCATAGATGCGGGTGCTCTGGCCGATATAGACCCCCATGGAGATCACTGAGCCTTCCTCGACCACTACCCCTTCAACGATTTCAGAGCGGGCACCGATAAAGCAGTTGTCTTCAATAATGGTTGGGCCGGCCTGCAGCGGCTCGAGTACGCCACCAATACCGACACCGCCGGAGAGATGCACGTTTTTACCAATTTGCGCACAGGAGCCAACCGTGGCCCAGGTGTCGACCATGGTGCCTTCATCTACATAGGCGCCCAGGTTAACGTAAGAGGGCATAAGCACAGTGTTTTTACCGATGAAAGAGCCTTTGCGCACCGCAGCGGGTGGCACAACACGTATGGCTTCGGCGCGAAAACGGGCTTCATCATAGTCGGCAAACTTCTGTGGTACCTTGTCGAAATACTTGGTTTCGGCCCCATCGATTACGCCATTGTCGAAGATACGGAAAGACAGCAAAACGGCTTTCTTGAGCCATTGGTGCACATGCCACTGGCCGTCCAGTTTCTCGGCCACTCTGGCCTCGCCTCTGTCCAGCATGTCAATCACTCGTTCCACATCGGCGCGCAGCTCGGCGTCAACTGTGGTTGGGCTTATCTGTGCGCGAGCTTCAAAAGCCGCCTCAATACGTTGGCGTAAAGCCTCCATTGGTTTCTCCCGTTTACTTAGGTTGTTGGGGTCCCGAATTGGGACAGGGCACTGATCAGTGACTCTTTCAGCCTGTTTTGCTGGGCTTCATCCAGTGCCAGTCCCTGATTGGTTTGTAGAATAAAAAAGTCCTCGGCGCGCTCGCCTATCGTGGTGATCTTGGCCGCCAGCAGGGTGACATCACAGCGATAGAAGGTTTCACCTATCTTGGCCAGCAGGCCCGGGCTATCCAAGGCTATCAGTTCCATCATACTTGTACCATGGCGGCGGGTCGGCAGGAAACTGACCTGAGTCGGAACTTTAAAAGGTTTCATCTTGCGCGACAACTTGCGAAAGCGCGGGATCTTGGGTTGTTCGCCGCTGAGCGCTTTGCCAAGGGTTTTGCGTATGCTTTGTATCCGCGACAGCTGACTAACCGCCTTGCCGTCCTGTTCGAGGATCACAAAGGTATCCAGGGCGTAGTTGTCCTTGGATGTCATGATGTTGGCATCATGAACATTGATATTCTTGTTGTCCAGCACCGCCATCACAGTGGCAAACAGCTTGGGTTTGTCCTGGCAATAGACAAACAGCTCGGTACCGCCACGGGTGGTGTGTTTGGATACCATCACCAGCGGCTCATCCTGCTTGTGCTTGAGAATCGCCTCGGCGTGCCAGGCGATTTGATTGGGTTGATGACGCAAAAAGTAATCGGCCTTGAATCTCTGCCACAGCTGATCTAGGGCTTTTTCCTTGAAGCCGCGCCGCAGCAACTCTTTCTTGGCCTTGGCCTGATGCTCCCGCACCCGGGCACGAATATCCACCGGCTTTTCTTTGCCGCGGGCGAGCACCCTCTGGGTGGCAAAATAGAGATCCCTCAGCAGGGAGCCCTTCCAGTTGTTCCAGGTTTTTTCATTGGTGGCACAGATATCGGCCACTGTCAGGCAGTAGAGGTAACTCAAGTGCACCGCATCGCGAACCTTGTCGGCAAAGTCGGCGACTACTTCCGGATCGGAAATATCCCGTCGCTGGGCAACAATCGACATCAACAGATGATTCTCCACTAACCAGCTGACCAAGCGGCCGTCGTGGTCGTTGAGGCCATGGAGTTTACAAAACTCCAGCGCATCCACGGCGCCGAGTTTACTGTGATCGCCGCCGCGCCCCTTGGCGATGTCGTGGAAAATGGCCGCCAAGACCAGAAGCCCTTTTTTCGGCAACTGATTGATCAGTACAGAGCCGAGTGGGAACTCCTCTTTCTGTTCTGCCTGGGCAAATTTGTCGATATTGAGCAGTAGCCTGTGGGTGTGTTCATCTACAGTGTAGGCATGGAAGAGGTCAAACTGCATCTGGCCCTCAATGGCGCGCCAGGCAGGCAAATAAGCCGACATCACCCCATGTTTGTGCATCAGCGACAGGGCGGCAATGCCACGAGGGTGGCGGAGGATTTCCATAAATACCCCGCGGCAGCCTTCCCAGGCCATCAGAGGTTGCGGCTGGGCGCGTCTGGCCCTTCTAAGTGCCCTCAGAGTCGGGGCATAAATTCCCTGAATGTTGGAATTTCGGGCCACATGCAAAAACAGCCTGACGATCTCTTCCGGATCGTCAAACAGTGCCAAGTCCAGCGCCTCGATAAAGCGGCCGCGACGCTGATAGTGTTCATCTATAGGCTGGATTTCCAGCGCCTGGGTGTGCCCCAGGGTGGCGCGCTTGAACAGTTGCAGCAGCATCTCGTTGAGCTCCATCACCCGCCGTACTGTGCGGTAATAGCGCTTCATCATCTGCTCGACCGCCAGTTGGGTGGCATCTTCGTAGCCCATCAAGCCGGCGACCTGACGCTGCAAGTCAAACAGCAAACGGTTTTCGTCACGGCCTGATGCCAGGTGCAGGGCAAATCTCAGCTCCCAGAGGAAGTGCTGACACTCCAGCAGCTCTTCGAGTTCGGCCTGCTCCAGAAAACCGTGCCCGACCAACTCTTCGAGTTTGGCGGCATCGAAGTGGCGCATGGCGACCCAGGCTATGGTTTGAATATCCCTGAGGCCGCCGGGGCAGGTCTTGATATTGGGTTCAAGATCGAAGGCATTGGCCCTGGCGTGGCGGGCGCGCTGTTCATCGCGCTTGGCGTTGAAAAACTCGTTCGATGGCCAGAATTGGTGCTCGCGAATCGCGTCGTAGAGAGTATCAAACAGGATTTCCGGGCCGGTAAGCAGCCTGGCTTCCAATAGATTGGTGGCTATGGTGATGTCCTGGCGACCCTGCTGCAGGGTTTCGCCCAGGGTTCTGACACTGTGGCCGATTTCAAGACCTGCGTCCCAGAGAAAGGCGATATAGGCGCTGAGCCTGCTCTCGGCTGCCGGGTCCAGGTTGTCATCCACCAGAAACAGCAGATCTATGTCTGAATAGGGGTGCAGCTCGCCGCGGCCATAGCCGCCAACGGCGATAAGGGCGATGGGATAATCATTCAGCCCCTGTGCTTGCCATTGTTCAATCAGCTGCTTATCGACAAAGCGACAGCGGCTGGTAACCAGTTCGACTATCTTTTCTCGCGAGGTAAACCTGTCAAACAGGGCTTGATTCTGCTCACAAAGTGCCGTTTTGGCTGCCAGCGCTGTGCTCATTCTATTCCTTGGGTGACGCCTTATTTGGCGTGATTGATGATCCTCGGGAAATCTTCCTCAGCGCGCAGCGTCAGAACTTCTACGCCGGTCTGGGTGATCAACAGAGTATGTTCCCACTGAGCTGAATTTTTACCATCTGAGGTGGTGACAGTCCAGCCGTCATCCTTGTTCAATACAGAAGTGTGGCGACCGGCGTTGATCATCGGCTCAATGGTAAAGCACATGCCTGGACGCAGTATGGTCTTGTCGTTGTTTTTGTAGTGCACTACCTGTGGCTCTTCGTGGAAACCGGCGCCGATACCGTGACCGCAGTAATCCTGCACTATCGAATATTTGTCCAGGCCTGACTTGCTGGCCTTGATAAACTTCTCGACCGTGGTGCCAATTTCACCCAACTGCATGCCGGGGCGAACTTTACGAATGGCGGCGTAGAGGCTTTCCTGAGCGATACGGCACAGGCGGCGATCTTTTGGGCTGACATCGCCAATCAGGAACATTTTGGAAGTGTCGCCGTGATAGCCATCCTTGATGACAGTGATGTCGATATTGAGAATATCGCCGTCCTTGAGCACGCGATCGCTGGGAATACCGTGGCAGATCACCTCATTGATAGAGGTACAGATGGACTTGGGAAAACCATGGTAGTTGAGCGGCGCAGAGATGGCGCCTTGTTCTTCCGTGTACTTGGCGCAGATATCGTTGAGCTCGTTGGTGCTGACCCCTGCCTTGACGTGCGGGGCTATCATTTCCAGTACACTGGCGGCCAACTTACCGGCGGCACGCATTTTCTCAATTTCGTCTGCTGTCTTGATGACTATACTCATGGGGGTTTTCTCTTAATAACCTGTGTCTTGGCCAAGGCCAATCCAACTTGTTTGTGAAACGGTAAAATAACGCTCCTGGCGCGGCTTTGAACTGAGTTTAAGGCCGACATATGAGCGGTAAAAAATTTGTGTTTGCCGGCGATTTATGGTATAAAGCGCGCCGTTATGTTTGACTCTAAGTGACTTTGAGCTGACGACTCTACGAGTTCGAATTGACTTCAAGTCGGGCTGCCTTCGGTGGGTGATCCCATTTCGTTGGCAGGTCAGAGTAAAGATGGCGGCCATTATACATGGCATTTAACTCAAATACTAAATCACACACGTATCGACACATTCTTCGGGGTGCCCGCGGCTTGGCCAAAGGGTCGAAGACATGGGATGCGTGGAGGTCTAACCCCTTAAATTAAGGTATAGAAAATGACTACAGTTTCAATGCGCGATATGCTCCAGGCCGGTGTACACTTCGGTCACCAAACCCGTTACTGGAACCCGAAGATGAAGCCTTTCATCTTCGGCGCCCGCAACGGTGTACACATCATCAACCTCGAGCACACTGTGCCAATGTTCAATGAAGCTCTGGCTTTCATCAGCAACATTGCTTCCAAGAAAGGTAAAATCCTGTTCGTAGGCACCAAGCGCGCTGCCAGTGAAGCCATCAAAGAAGCTGCCGTATCTTGCGAGCAGTTCTACGTGGACAAGCGCTGGCTCGGCGGTATGCTGACCAACTGGAAAACCGTTCGTCAGTCAATCAAGCGCCTGAAAGATCTGGAAACCCAGTCTGTTGACGGTACTTTCGACAAGCTGACCAAGAAAGAAGCGCTGATGCGTACCCGTGAGCTGGAAAAGCTTGAGAAGTCTCTGGGTGGTATCAAGAACATGGGCGGTCTGCCAGACGCCATTTTCGTTATCGGTGCCGACCATGAACACATCGCTATCAAAGAAGCCAACAATCTGGGTATCCCAGTTGTTGCCGTAGTAGATACCAACTCTGCTCCAGATGGCGTTGACTACATCATTCCTGGTAACGACGACGCTATGCGTGCAATCCGTTTGTATGCTGAGTCTGTAGCTGCTGCTGCCAAAGCTGGCCGTGGTCAGGACCTGGCTGTTCAAGCTGAAGAAGACGGTTTCATCGAAGCTGAATAATAAGGTGCGATGCTAGTACATCACCCTTATTAACCAAGAGATATGATTGGTTAACAGGGGCCATATGGCCCCTGTTTTATACCTGATTATCAACAGGTTAAATTTGTCGAATTATCAATTGAGGATTTAACAATGGCAATTACTGCTGCCCTGGTTAAAGAACTGCGCGACCGTACTGGCGCAGGCATGATGGATTGTAAAAAAGCCCTGACCGAAACTAACGGTGATATCGAAGCTGCAATCGATAACATGCGTAAGAGCGGCGCGGCCAAAGCGGCCAAGAAAGCCGGTAACATCGCTGCCGAAGGTACTATCCTGATCAAGAACGGTGCTGGTTACACTGCTCTGGTTGAAGTTAACTGCCAGACTGACTTCGTAGCAAAAGACTCCAACTTCCTGGCTTTCGCCAACGAAGTTCTGGAAGCTGCCGCTGCTGCCAAAGTGACTGTTGAAGATCTGAAAGCTCAGTTCGAAGAAGCGCGTGTTGCCCTGGTTGCCAAAATCGGTGAAAACATCAATGTTCGTCGCGTTGAGTACATCGACGGTGACAAAATGGCTTTCTACCGTCACGGCGATCGCATCGGTGTAGTTGTTACCGGTGAAGCCGATGAAGAAACGCTGAAGCACATTGCAATGCACGTTGCTGCCTCTAAGCCTGAGTACGTTAACCCAGAAGACGTTCCAGCCGAAGTGGTTGAGAAAGAGCGTTCCGTTCAAGTTGAAATCGCTATGAACGAAGGCAAGCCTCAGGAAATCGCTGAGAAGATGGTTGCCGGCCGCATGAAGAAGTTCACCGGTGAGGTTTCTCTGACTGGTCAGCCATTCATTATGGAGCCAAAGAAAACTGTTGGTGAAGTTCTGAAAGAGAAAGGCGCCACTGTGACTAACTTCATCCGCCTGGAAGTGGGTGAAGGTATCGAGAAGAAAGAAGAAGATTTCGCTTCTGAAGTAGCTGCCCAAATCGCTGCTTCCAAGAAGGCTTAATCGCCAATTCTTAACCCTCCCAAGACCGCAGCAGCCGCTGCGGTCTTGTTATGACCAGGACAGAAAAAGATGAGCACCAACCCAAAACCTGCATTTCGACGTATTCTGCTGAAACTGAGTGGCGAAGCCCTGATGGGCGAAGAAGGCTTCGGTATCGATCCCAAGGTACTGGATCGTATGGCCCAGGAGATTAAAGAGCTGGTTGAGCTCGGCATTCAGGTTGGCGTGGTCATCGGTGGCGGAAACCTGTTCCGTGGTGAAGGACTGGCCAAGGCTGGTATGAACCGCGTGGTGGGCGATCACATGGGTATGCTGGCGACAGTGATGAATGGTCTGGCGATGCGTGATGCGCTGCACCGTGCCTATGTTAATGCCCGTCTGATGTCTGCTATTCCGCTCAATGGTGTGTGCGATAGATACAACTGGGCCGAGGCTATCAGCCTGCTCAAGTCCGGACGTGTGGTGATTTTTGCTGCCGGTACCGGTAACCCATTCTGTACTACAGACTCTGCTGCTTGCCTGAGAGGGATTGAAATTGAAGCAGAAGTCGTGCTAAAAGGCACTAAAGTTGACGGCGTATATTCGGATGATCCGATGAAGAACCCCGAAGCCGTCAAATACGATGAACTGAGTTACACTGAAGTTCTGGATAAAGAATTGAAAGTCATGGATCTGGCCGCTTTCACCATGGCCCGTGACCACGACATGCCTATATTGGTCTTCAATATGAATAAGCCAGGTGCACTGCGCCGGGTGATCATGGGTGAAGAAGCCGAAGGCACGCTGATCAAAACGAAATAACCGACTGATTGCAAAAAGGACATTTAACGTGATTGATGCGATTAAAGAAGATGCACAGGTTCGTATGGACAAGTGTGTAGATGCCACCAAGGCGCAAATGGCCAAAGTGCGTACCGGCCGTGCTCACCCTGCATTGCTGGACTCTATCCAGGTGTCTTACTACGGCACCATGACCCCGCTCAAGCAGGTGGGTAATATCTCTGTTGAAGACAGCCGCACTCTGGCGGTTAACGTATTCGACCGTAGCATGATCCAGGCCGTAGAGAAGGCGATCATGAGCTCAGATCTGGGCCTGAACCCTATGTCTGCCGGTGCCACTATCCGTATCCCTCTGCCGGCCCTGACCGAAGAGCGTCGTCGTGATCTGGTTAAAGTGGTTCGCGCCGAAGCCGAAAACGGCCGCGTGGCTGTGCGTAACGTTCGTCGTGATGCCAACTCTGCGGTGAAGAACCTGGAGAAGGAAAAAGAGTGTACCGAGGACGATGTACGCCGTAGCGAAGAGGAAGTGCAGAAGATAACTGACGCACATATCAAGAAGATAGACGAGCTGTTGGCCGCAAAAGAAGCGGAATTGATGGAAGTCTGATATTGACTCGCTAAACTAGAGTTGATGCGCCGTGTAGGGGTATACTACGCGGCGTTTGTCTATTTATAAGGGTTGTTTATTCAGATGTCATCCAATATGGAAGCCGATCCTACGACTCCAACCAGCACCGGCGACTGCCTGACCTCTGAGTGCTTACCGGAGCAGCTTTCAGAGCTGGTAAAGCAGTCTATCCCGCAGCATGTGGCTATCATTATGGATGGTAACGGCCGTTGGGCTCAGGCCCAGGGTAAACCCAGAGTCATAGGCCATAAGGCCGGTGTCAAGGCTGTGCGCCGCGCCGTGAGTACCGCCAGGCAACTCGGGGTACGTTCACTGACCCTGTTTGCGTTTTCCAGTGAAAACTGGCGTCGTCCGGATCAGGAAGTCAGCCTGCTGATGGAACTGTTTTTTACCGTGCTGCGCCGGGAAATCAAACTGCTGCACCAAAACGGTGTCCGGCTGAACATCATAGGTGATACCAGCCGCTTCTCCGAGAGGCTGCAAAAGCAGATCCGCGCAGCCGAAGAGAAAACCGCCGCCAATTCAGAGCTTATCCTCAATGTTGCCGCCAACTACGGTGGCCGCTGGGACATAATGCAAGCTGCTCGTAAACTGGCCGAAAAAGTAGAATCCGGTGAAATGACCAGCAGTCAGTTCAGCGAAGAGGCCTTGGCAGAACATTTGTGCATGCAAAATCAACATGAAGTTGATTTAATGATCCGTACGGGCGGGGATTACCGCATCAGTAATTTTATTCTCTGGCAGGCGGCTTATGCCGAGTTGGTCTTTACCGACACCCTTTGGCCGGATTTTGATGAGCAGGCGTTTCGCCAGGCAGTGGCGACTTTTGCCAGCCGCCAGCGTCGTTTTGGTCTGACCGGAAGTCAGATAGAAGAAATACGCAGCGTATAACATCTTACGAGGGACATTTTTTGCTAAAACAACGAATAATAACAGCAATTTGGTTAATCCCACTAGTTATGGGGGCTATCTTTTTGCTCCCGGCAAGTTATTTTTCATGGGCCTTGGTGGCGGTATTTCTGATTGCGGCAAAAGAATGGGGCCGCATTATCGACAGCCGCTGTGAGGTTACTCAATGGAGTTTTACCGCTACCCTGGCGATAGTGCTGGTGGCGATTAATCTTCTGGTTCCGGCCGATGCCGTCTGGTCCAGGGGCCAGTTACACCCCATTATGCTGGCCATCATTCTTATCGGTGCCTGTTGGTGGTTGTTCTCTCTGGTGCTGGTGATCTCCTATCCCCGCAGCGCCAAACTTTGGCAGGGCAGCCCTATGCTCAAGTCCATGTTCGGCCAGTTGACCTTGCTACCTTGTTTCGCTTCCCTGATAGCCCTCAAAGCGCTCAGCAGTCCTGCTGACCCTTATTTTGGCGGTATCCTGGTGTTTTTGGTGATGCTGACGGTATGGGCCGCTGATTCAGGGGCCTACTTTGCCGGTAAGGCGCTGGGACGGATTAAACTCATGCCCAATGTCAGCCCGGCCAAGACCCTGGAAGGTTTGCTGGGTGGCCTGCTGACCACCATGGTGGTAGTGGCCGGGGTCAGCTATTTCTCTCCCGAACAGGAGCTTGGACTGCTGGTTGCCGTGACCCTGTTTACCGCACTTGCCTCGGCGCTTGGCGATCTGTCCGAGAGCATGTTCAAGCGCGCCGCTAAAATTAAAGACTCGGGCACCATATTGCCCGGCCACGGTGGTGTGCTGGATCGCATCGACAGCCTGACCGCAGCCTTGCCCGTCTTTACCCTTATCTATATTGCATTCTGGATGTAGTGCTATGCAAAACATGGTGATTTTAGGAGCGACTGGCTCAATTGGTGCCAGTACCCTCAGTGTGATCCAACATAATCCGGCGGCATATCATGTTTATGCGCTGGTGGCCAATACCAATGTGGACAAGATGGCCGAGTTGTGTGCGATCCACCGACCTGAAATTGCCCATATGGTTTGCCCTCAAGCGGCCAAGGCATTGGCCGAGCGTTTGGGTGCCGGCTCGGATACCCGGGTCAGTACCGGCGAGTCCGAACTACTTGAGCTGGTGACTCACAGCCGGGTCGATACCGTGATGGCGGCCATAGTTGGCGCCGCCGGTATGATACCAACACTGGCATCAGTCAAGGCAGGTAAGCGAGTGTTGCTGGCCAACAAAGAGGCGCTGGTAATGTCCGGGCGCTTATTTATGGAAGCCACCCGCCAATCGGGCGCGACTCTGCTGCCGGTAGACAGCGAGCACAACGCTATTTTCCAATGCCTGCCGGAAGCCGTGCAGCAACAGCTGGGTTATTGCAACCTTCAAGGTGCAGGGATTTCATCGATTCTGCTCACCGGCTCAGGCGGGCCATTTTTGAGCGCCGATCTTGCCAGTCTGGCGAGTGTGACGCCGGCCCAGGCTATCAAGCATCCCAACTGGTCCATGGGGCCTAAAATTTCTGTCGATTCGGCGACCATGATGAATAAAGGGCTTGAGTATGTAGAGGCGCGCTGGCTCTTCAACGCCAGTGCCGAGCAGCTCAAGGTGGTTATCCACCCCCAGAGTGTGATTCACTCCATGGTGCAGTATCAGGATGGCAGCGTGCTGGCGCAGCTGGGTAATCCGGATATGCGCACCCCGATAGCCCATTGTATGGCCTATCCAGAGAGAATTGTCTCCGGGGTTGAACCTTTGGACTTTTTCAAAGTCGGACAATTGAGCTTCTGTGAGCCGGATTTTGCCCGCTATCCCTGTCTGGAGCTGGCAATGAGTGCCTGCGCTTCGGGCCAGGAAGCCACTACAGTGCTTAATGCAGCCAATGAAATGGCCGTCGCCAGCTTCCTTAAAGGGGAAATCGGCTTTACCGATATCGCCCGGGTCAATGAAGCTTGTTTGGCGCGTGTGCCGCAATCGCCTTTAAATTCCATAGCGGATATTCTGGCATTGGACGGCCAAAGCCGTCAGTATGCCGAGGAAGCTATCGCCGGATGCAAGTGAGGAAAATAAGGTCTGATGTTTGATTTTTTATGGAACCTGGGCGCTTTTATCGTCGCCTTGGGGATACTGATCACTGCCCATGAATATGGCCACTTTTGGGTAGCCAGGCGCTGTGGTGTCAAGGTAGAGCGTTTCTCCATTGGCTTTGGCAAGGCGATCTGGCGTCGCCTCGGTAAAGATGGCACCGAATACGTGATAGCCATGATCCCGCTTGGGGGCTATGTCAAAATGCTCGACGAGCGGGTCGAGGATGTGCCCGAAGAGCTTAAAGATCAGGCCTTTAATCGCAAGAGTGTCTGGGCGCGTATCGCGATAGTCGCAGCCGGGCCGATAGCCAACTTTATCTTTGCCATTTTCGCGCTCTATATTATGTATCTCATCGGCGTGCCTTCACTCAAGCCGGTGATCAGCGATGTCAGACCCGGCTCGCCTGCGGCCGTGATGCAGATAGATGGCCCACAGCAGATAGTGGCGGTTTCCGGGCAAAAGGTACGCAACTGGGAAGAGGTGAATCTGGCGCTGGTCGGTCATATCGGCGATGACAGCATGAGCTTGACCCTGAGGCCTCTCAGCCAGGCATCTCAGCCAGATGATGGGCTTGAGCCTTCCGGACGCACCTATCAGTTGGATATTCGCAACTGGCGTTTCGATCCGGAAAAAGAATCCCCCTTCAGCACCCTGGGGCTGGATATTTTCCGTCCGGATGTGATCCCTGAAGTGGAGACGGTTACCGATGGCGGAGCGGCTGCCAAGGCCGGGGTCAAGGCCGGGGATATTCTGGTGGCCGTCAATGGTGAGGCATACAGCGACTGGCAAACCTTTGTCGGACAAATTAAAGTATCTGCCGGAAAGCCGCTGCAATTGACGGTTAAACGCGGCGGTGAGCAACAGACCTTCACTCTTATCCCGGACAGCCGCAAGGGGGCCAGTGGGGAAATGGAAGGTGTCATCGGCCTGGCGCCCAAAGCTCCCAAGTGGCCGGACAACATGCTGCTGGATCTGCAGTATGGCCCGCTTGAGTCTATTTCGGTGGCGGCAGATAAAACATGGCAACTTGTGGTAGTCAGCTTTAAGATGATCGCCAAGTTGTTTACCGGTGATGTTTCGGTTAAAAATTTAAGCGGCCCCATCTCCATCGCGCAGGGGGCCGGTAACAGCGCCAACATAGGGTTGGTCTATTTTCTCGGGTTCCTCGCCCTGATAAGCGTAAACCTCGGCATTATTAACCTTTTGCCGTTGCCAGTGCTGGACGGGGGACACTTGATGTATTACTTGGTGGAAGTAATAACAGGTAAGCCTGTATCCGAACGGGTACAGGAAATTGGATTCAGATTTGGGGCGGCGTTGCTGCTGATGTTGATGAGCATTGCCCTTTTCAATGATTTTGCCCGACTCTGAGCAAGGACAGACAAATAATTAGAAGTGCGCTATGCGATTGAATAAACTTTTTGCCTCGATGTTATTAGTCGGCGCGTCGTTTTCAGGGAATGGTTGGGCAGAGTCTTTCCAGCCTTTTGAAGTGACCGACATCCAAGTTGAAGGTTTGCAACGAGTGGCACTCGGTGCGGCCTTGCTGAGTTTGCCTGTCAAAGTGGGCGACACAGTCGATCAACTCAAGTTGCAACAGGCGATAAAGAGCCTGTATGCCTCCAGTAACTTTGAAAATGTTCAGGTGTCCCGCGATGGCGGGGTGCTGATAGTGTCGGTACGTGAAAGACCGACCATCAGTGCCGTGACCTTCGAAGGTAACAAGGACATCAAAGATGAACAGTTGCAGGAAAGCCTGGATGGCAGTGGTGTGAAAGTGGGCGAAGCCCTCGACCGCACCATGCTCTCGGGTATCGAGAAGGGCCTGCAGGACTTCTACTACGGCGTGGGCAAATACGGCGCCAAGGTCGAGGCTCAGGTGATTAACCTGCCTCGTAACCGGGTAGAACTCAAGTTCAAGTTTACCGAGGGTCTGGCGGCCGAAATCCGTCAGATCAACATAGTGGGTAACGAGCGTTTCAGTGATGCCGACCTTATCGGTATGCTGGAGCTCAAAGACTATGTGGCCTGGTGGGATCTGTTCGGCGAGCGCCGTTATCAGAAGCAAAAGCTGCAGGCCGACCTCGAAACCATCAAGACCCACTACCACAACAATGGTTATATCCGTTTCAAGGTGACCTCGACTCAGGTGGCGATGACGCCGGACCGTAAGGGCCTCTACATCACCATTAACGTCGATGAAGGCGACCAGTACAAGGTTAAGGAAGTCAACCTGACCGGTGAACTCATGGGCCGTGAAGAGTTGCTCAAGGGTATCTTGCCTATCAAGGCCGGTGAGCAATACAACGGCGCCGATGTTACCTTTACCGAAGAGATGTACAGCAAGTATCTGGGTCGTTTCGGTTATGCCTATCCAGAGGTGAAGACTTTCCCTGAGATCGATGATGAAACCAAGGAAGTCACCCTGAATGTTAACGTCAAGCCCGGCAAGCGTGTTTATGTCCGCTCCATCAACTTCACCGGTAATACAGTGACCAAAGATGAAGTGATGCGCCGTGAGCTGAGACAGATGGAAGGGGCTTGGTTAAACTCGGCCTTGGTCGAGCAATCCAAGGCGCGCCTCAACCGTTTGGGCTACTTTGAAACAGTCGATACCGAAACCGTGCAGGTGCCGGGCACAGACGACTTGGTGGATGTGGCCTTCAAGGTGAAAGAGCAGCCATCAGGCTCCTTTAACGCAGGTGTAGGTTATGGTACCGAGTCAGGTCTGAGTCTGCAGTTTGGGGTTCAGCAGTCCAACTTCCTCGGCACGGGTAATCAGGCCGGGATTAACCTGAACACCAACAAGTACTCCAAGAACGTCAACCTGTCTTATACCGATCCTTATTTCACCAAGGATGGGGTCAGCCTGGGTGGCAGCATCTACTGGAACGAGTTCGACGCCAACGAGGCCAACCTCGAGCGTTATAAGAACAGCTCCTATGGGATTGCACTCAACAGCGGTTTCCCCATTAACGAGTACAACAGGATCAATGGCGGCATAGGCTATCGCCATAACACCATTTCTGAAATTTCCAGTTATGAGCAGGCTATCCGTTTCTATAACATTTACCGTGACAGTGATGACCCCAACTCTGACTTGAGCTTCGACAACTTCGAGCTCAGCCTCGGCTGGTATCGCAGTACCCTTAACCGCGGAACCTTCCCAACCGACGGTTCATCCCAGCGTTTGAGCGGTAAGATCACGGTTCCCGGTTCTGATCTGCAGTACTTCAAGACCGACTTTGACACCAGCTTCTACTGGCCGCTGACCCGCAGCCACAAGTTTGTGCTCTTGACCCGTGCCCGTTTGGGGTATGGTAACGGTTACGGTGGTTTCAATGAAAACGACCAGATCCTGCCATTCTGGGAAAACTACTACTCAGGTGGTTCCAGCTCACTGCGTGGCTTTAAGTCCAACTCCGTGGGCCCAAGGGCCTTCTATCTGTATCGCGGCAGCGAGCCTTGTTCACCCAATCCGGATGGTGAAGGCTGTAGCCTGCCGGGCGATCCAAACCAAGTTTACATCAGCTCAGGCCGTTCTATCGGTGGTAACGCCATCGCCACGGCCAGTATGGAGCTGATTGTGCCGACTCCTTTCCTGGATGAGGCCTATAGCAACTCAGTACGTACCAGCTTCTTTATCGATGCGGGTAACGTCTGGGATACGGAGTTTGATTATGACTCCTATCGTTTCTTGCCGGCAGATGAGTTTTCCAAGTTGGCCGATTACAGTGATCCGAGCCGTATCCGTGCTTCCTGGGGTCTTAGCCTGCAATGGCTGTCACCCATGGGCCCCATGGTGTTCAGCCTGGCCTGGCCTGTTAAGGAATACGACGATGACGAGACCGAGATCTTCTCGTTCAATATTGGCAAAACTTTCTAAATTACATAAACTCGGCAAGCATTGCTGAAGAAAAACAAGGAGTCTGATTTTGAAAAAAATGGTAAACGGCGCACTGATGACGCTGATGTTGATGGGTGCTCCCCTGGCCGCACAAGCGGAGAAACTGGCGGTTGTCGATATGGGCGCTGTGTTTGAACAACTGCCACAACGCGAGCAGATCAGCAACGCACTCAAGACTGAATTCGGCGATCGTATGGCTGAAGTACAGAAGCTGCAGGAAGACCTCCGTGGTTTGCTGGAAAAGCAGCAGCGTGATGCCGCGCTGATGAGCGAAACGCAAAAGACCGAACTGGTTCGTAAAATGGAATCCCTGAAGGCTGACTATCAGCTCAAAGGTAAGGCGCTGGATGAAGATCTGCGTCGTCGTCAGGGTGAAGAGCAAAACAAACTGCTGGTAAAAGTGCAGAAGGCTATCAACACCATAGCTGAAAAAGAGAAGTACGACATGGTACTGCAACGTGGCGCCGTGGTTTATGTTAAGCCAGCTGCCGACATCAGCTCCAAAGTGGTTGAAGCCTTGAGCAAAGGCAAGTAAATCGATGAAGTCTTTTTCGTTGAAAGAGCTTGGCCAGCTGTTAGGGGCCGAAGTTCGTGGGGATGACAGTGTGACTGTCTCCTCTGTGGCGACACTTGAAAAGGCGCGGCCGGATCAGATCACCTTTCTGGCCAACACCAAATACCGTAGCCAGCTGGAGCAGACTCAGGCTGGTGCGGTATTGATCTCGCCTAAAGAGTTGGACGGTTTTGCCGGTAACGCCTTGGTGCTCAATGACCCTTATGTCGGCTTTGCCAGAGTTGCGCAATTGCTGGACAGCACGCCGGTTGCAGCAGAGGATATCCATCCCTCGGCGCAAATTCATCCCAGTGCCAAACTGGGTGAGGGCGTTGCGGTGGGGGCCAATGCGGTCATCGGGGCCAACAGTATTTTGGGCGAAAACGTCCAGATAGGTGCCGGTACAGTGGTCGGTCAGGACGTTATCATAGGCTCGGGCAGCCGCCTGTGGGCCAATGTCACCGTCTATCACGATGTACATTTGGGGCAAAACTGTATCGTTCACTCTGGGGCCGTTATCGGCTCCGATGGTTTCGGTTATGCCAACGAACGCGGTCAGTGGATCAAAATCCCTCAGACAGGCGGCGTGCGCATAGGTGACAGAGTAGAGATTGGCGCCGGTACTACTATAGATCGCGGCGCGATCGATCATACTGAAATCCATGATGGCGTGATAATCGACAACCAGGTGCAGGTAGCTCACAACGATGTCATAGGTGCCAACACTGCGATTGCCGGCTGCACAGTACTGGCAGGCAGCGTGACTATAGGTAAACATTGTATTATTGGTGGCAACTGCGCGATTTCCGGTCATCTGAGCATTACGGATGGGGTGCACGTCACTGGCAGCACCAACATTACTAACGATGTTCGTGAACCTGGGGTATACTCCTCGGCCACTGTGGCCATGCCCAACAGGCTGTGGCGTAAAAATACGGTTCGCTTCCGTCAGTTGGACGAGCTGTTCCAGCGGGTCAAAACCCTGGAAAAAACCGTTAAACCCCAAGATTAATACCGCTGTGCGTTAAGCGGCATGAGGAAACGAGTTCGTGTCTAATCAATTAAATACAATGGATATCAAAGAGATTTTGGCTTACCTGCCACATAGATATCCATTTTTGTTGATCGATAGAGTACTGGATTTTACTCCGGGTGAAACTCTGCACGCGATCAAGAACGTCACCATCAATGAGCCTTTCTTCCAGGGGCATTTCCCTGTTCAGCCGGTTATGCCTGGCGTGCTCATTCTGGAAGCCATGGCGCAGGCCACCGGCTTGTTGGCGTTCAAGACCATGAGCGACAAGCCGTCTCCGGACGTGCTGTATTATTTTGCCGGTATCGACAATGCTCGTTTCAAGCGGGTTGTTGAGCCAGGTGATCAACTGCACTTTGAAGTGAAGATGATCAAGGAACGCCGCGGGATTGGCGTTTTCTACGGCGAGGCCAAAGTGGATGGTGAGCTGGTGTGTTCAGCCGAAATCATGTGTGCCCGCAGAGAGATTAGCAAGTGATAGATAAATTAGCTTTCGTTCACCCCGAAGCCAAGATAGGTAAAAATGTCACTATCGGCCCCTGGAGCTACATAGGGGCGGATGTGGAGATCGGCGATGACTGCTGGATCAGTTCCCACGTGGTTATCAAGGGACCCAGCATCATTGGCAAGGGCAACCGGATTTTCCAGTTTGCCTCCGTTGGTGAAGATTGCCAGGACAAGAAATATGCCGGTGAACCTACCCGGCTTATCATGGGTGATAACAATATCATCCGTGAATCTGTCACCATTCACCGCGGTACGGTGCAGGACAACAGCGAGACCCGTATCGGCTCCAATAACCTGTTTATGGCCTATGTACATATCGCCCACGACTGCGTGGTGGGCGACAATGTGATCATGGCCAACAACGCCTCTATTGCCGGTCATTGCCATGTGGGTGACTGGGCTATTCTCGGCGGTATGACAGGGGTGCACCAGTTTGTGCACATAGGTGCCCATGCCTTTACTGCAGGTTGCTCTTTGGTACTGCAGGACGTGCCTCCCTTCGTGATGGCCTCTGGCCAGGCGGCCATACCACGTGGTCTGAATATGGAAGGCATGAAGCGCCGCGGTTTTGCCAAAGAGACCCAGCAAGCGCTGCGCCGGGCCTACAAGACCCTGTACCGCAGCAGCCTGACTCTGGAAGAGGCCGTTGCCGCCATGGCTGAAGACGCCGCAAAAGAGCCGCAGGTACAAGCATTTGTTGATTTTGTGACCTCCTCGAATCGAGGAATTATTCGCTGACACAGTGAGAACGAATGACACAAAATAGAAAGTTAGTCTTTGCAATGGTCGCCGGAGAAATCTCCGGCGATATTTTAGGTGCCGGCCTGATGAAAGCATTGCAACAGCGCTATCCGGACGCCCGTTTTATCGGTATCGGTGGCCCCCGCATGGAAGCTCTCGGATTCGAGTCGCTGTTTGCCATGGAAGAGTTGGCCGTGATGGGAATTGCCGAGGTGCTCTCCCGCCTGCCCAGATTGCTGAAGATACGCTCGAGTCTGGTCAAACAGATAACCGCGCTGCAGCCGGATTGCTTTATCGGTATAGATGCCCCGGACTTCAATATCGGCCTGGAGCTCAAGCTCAAGGCGCACGGGATCAAGACGGTGCATTATGTCAGCCCGTCGGTCTGGGCCTGGCGCCCTAAGCGGATCTTTAAAATCGCCCGCGCCACCAACATGGTGTTGTCACTGCTGCCGTTTGAAAAAGCCTTTTACGACAAGCATCAGGTGCCTTGTACTTTTGTCGGCCACACTCTGGCCGATGAGATCCCGATGGAGAATGACAAGCGTCTTGCCAGAGAAGCACTCGGTTTGAAAGTCGAAGCCGAATATCTGGCTATCCTGCCGGGTTCCCGTGGTGGTGAGCTGAAGATGTTGGCCCAACCCTTTGTGGAGGCGGCCAGGCTGCTGAAACAGCGCTATCCTGATCTCAAGTTTATTACCCCCTTGGTGAATGAAAAACGCCGCGAGCAGTTTCTTGCCGCACTGGAAACCTATGCGCCGGATCTGGAAATTCATATGACGGAAGGGCGCTCTCGGGAAGTGATGGCTGCCAGCGATACCATCTTGTTGGCATCGGGCACCGCCACACTGGAAGCCATGTTGGTCAAGCGCCCCATGGTGGTCGGTTATCGGGTCAGCCCTATCACTTACCGTATTGCCAAGCGGATGATGCAGATAAACCACTTCTCTTTGCCCAATTTGTTGGCCGGAAGGGAGTTGGTGGCAGAGCTTATCCAAGATGATTGCACTCCCGAGCGGATAGCCGAAGAGGTGGGCAAATTGCTGGATAAAGATAACCGGCCGCTGCTGGCCGAGTTTACTAAGCTGCACAGCCTGCTGGCCTGCAACGCCAGTGAAAAGGCGGCCCAGGCCGTTGTGGCCTTGCTCGATAAAAAAGCCGAGGAAAGATGACAGTCTATAAGCAACTCTCGGAAGCCGAAGCGCAGCTGTTGTGCCAGGGGCTGGTCGCCGGGGTAGATGAAGTGGGGCGTGGCCCCTTGGTCGGCGATGTGGTCACCGCAGCGGTGATCCTGGATCCCGCCAATCCAATTAGCGGCCTTAATGATTCCAAGAAGCTCAGCGAAAAGAAACGCAATGCCCTCTATGAAGAGATCCTGGCCAAGGCGCTGGCGGTCTCAGTCGGTCGAGCCAGCCCGGCGGAAATCGATGAGCTCAACATACTGCATGCCACCATGTTGGCGATGCAGCGCGCCGTGGCGGGCTTGAACGTGCGTCCCGAGAAAGTCTTGGTAGATGGTAATCGGACCCCGGATTTTGGCCTGCCTTCAGCCGCGGTGGTTAAGGGCGATGGCTTGATCCCTGTCATCAGCGCCGCCTCTATCATAGCCAAGGTCACCCGCGACCGGGAGATGGCCGAGCTTGACAGTCGCCACCCTGAGTATGGTTTTGCTGCCCATAAGGGCTACCCCACCAAGGCGCATTTCGAAGCCTTGAGTCAACACGGTGTCTTGCCTGAGCACAGACGCAGCTTCCGGCCGGTACGCGAATGGCTGGAGCAGCATTCATAAGCCGTACTGAAACCTAAAGATGCAACCAAAAGGGCAGCAGCGGCTGCCCTTTTTTGTGGCTCTGATATGGCGTAATCACAACGGCTATACCTGCGTTGTTGCCAAAACGTCTGCTTCGTTTCCCAAAACCGTGCTTGGCTTGCTCCTTTGAATTGGTAAATTTCTGCCCCACATCTGCAATATGTGATCTGCTGATGTAGACGTCAAGTTTATGAAAGTGTTAAATAATGTCTCTTTTTGGTTGCCTGTCGCAATTAATCTATACCGCGCACTGGATCGGGTAACCACAGCTGTACCGTGGTGGCGGTAGAGGAATATTTTGCATTGGAGGCAGTAGCATGGAGCATTCTTTACCTTATGATCCCGTTCATAAGGAGCGTTTTTGGCGTTCAGCGGTGGCGGATATTCGGCCCGAGACTGAGCTTTTTCGTGAGCTCATCCCCAGGCTCCCCATTGATACCAAACAACAACTCTCTTCGGCAGGTTCCTGTTTTGCCCAGCACATAGGGAATTGGCTGGAACAGCATAACTACTCTTATCTGCGCAGTGAGCTAAATCCAGATGTGACATCCAGTTTTGCCTTCGGCAACCTGTATAACGCCCGTGCCTTGTTGCAATGGTTTATCAAGGGGGAACAGGAACTGGCTCAGTACAGCATCTATTTTGATGAAGAAAATCAACGCTATTACGACTTACTGCTGCCGACAAGCAAGGAAGGCTACTCCTCCCGGGAGGCATTGCTCGAATATCGTCGCAAGGTCGTGGCCGAAACCAAACGCCATATTGCCGCAAGTAGCAGCTTTATTTTCACTCTGGGGCTGATTGAAACCTGGATCGATCCCAATGGGGTTTGTTATCCCTCCTGTCCTGGAGTCAAACTGGGCGAGTTTGACCCTGATTGTTACCGGCTCAAGGTCTTCGATTACGAAGAGGTCTATATCGATCTCGACCGGCTGTTGCAGCAACTCAAGTGCATCAATCCAAAGCTGAAATTGATATTAACTGTGTCTCCTGTGCCCCTCACAGCCACGGCCACTGAAGAACATGTGTTGGTGGCCAATGGTCATTCCAAGTCTGTTTTACGGGCCGTTGCCGGCAGCTTCTGCAAGGATGTCGCCGATGCCAGTTACTTTCCCTCCTATGAGTTGATCACTACCTCCTTGCCTGCGGATTTCCGGTTTCTGGACAACAGGCGCACTGTTTCCAAAGAGGGGGTCGGCTATGTGATGCGTCACTGGTCCAAGGCGTTGGCCTGCGAGGAAAACCTGGTTGCCAATCACCTTGAAGCCGATTGTGACGAAGAGTTGCTGGATGCCTTGCAAAGAACCGCCACAGGTGCCAAGGTCACGACCGATACCCTGACACTGATTGGCGACAGCCATATGGGGAAATTGGCCAAGGCGTTTGAACATCTGGGGCAAGCTTTCTGCGGTGGCATGGTGATGAATGGCTCGGGATTTGCCCAGCATAAATTTGTACTGAGTCCGGAGAGTGACATCATGGTACCGCTGGAGAGTGCCGATTCGAGAAAGCTCTGGCAGCCGATCCTGGCCAACCTGGATGCTTTGGTAAAATCGGAGAAACTCGCAGACTCTGTTGTCTTGACCAATATAGGGCTACAGACGCACCAGACAGTTTCCATGTTTATTGAATGGATGCGGAATTCCAGAGCCGAAAAACTCAAGGATATTGAACTCAGCGACTATGTCGACTTCTTCAATGAACAGATGCAGGAGCAGATGACCATAGTGTTCAGGCTCAAAGAGCAGGGGCACAGAGTTGTGGTGATCTCAGATACCCCGTTCGTTGAGTATTTTGAAGAGTCCAAGTCAATGGCACCATTTGTGCTGGCTTATATGGATGCCATGGAATATGTCTGGGATCAGATGGGGGTTGAGTTCCTGCACGCCGCCCGTCATTTCAACGAAACCATAACCGATCCTTTGGCCTATGCTTCAGAGCTGGTTTATGCCGATGGCCAACATGATTGGTTCCATGGTGGAGCGCCTTACTACGATTGGCTGGCGCGACAAATTAACGCCCTTCTGTAACTTCTTAACTCGGGCGCTGTCATTGATGGCGCCACCAATCCATGGTTTGTCTCGCTGCTGATTTAACCGCGGCTTCGCAATACATTGTCCCTGTAGCTTGACCGGCCATGTCATGGCTTGCTGCCTTTATGCAGTGTATACGCCGTTTAGCTTGGCAGTAGTGCAATGCCAATCCCGCCCATTTATACAACTTTTATACAAACCCTGCGGATATTTACACCCCGTTTTTATACCGGTTTTCATAAGCTTTGACCCTGAAATTAAAGTCTTTTTCAGGAGATATTCACTATGGCTGTTATGGAGTGGGCCGCTTTGCTGCTGGCCTTGGGATTATTTGGCTATCTGTTTTTTGCCCTGATGCATCCAGAGGATTTCTGACTATGTTGACTATGGAATCCTTAGGTTTGCCGGCGATTTTTCTAGGGCTCTTGTTGGCGGCATCCCTATTGTTGGCAAAGCCGTTGGCGTTATTAATCCGGCATCAAAAGCCTTTCAAACGCGAGGCGGCGCTATGGTCCGGGATGGCCGCGGTATTTGAGGAGATGAACTGGCGCCAATATGCGGCGGCGCTCTTGTGTTTCAACGCCCTTGGCGCCCTGTGCCTGATGCTTATCCTGCTGTTGCAGCAATATCTGCCGCTTAACCCGCAAAACCTGCCGGGGATGGATTGGCAACTGGCGTTCAACACCTCAATCAGCTTTGTGACCAACACCAATTGGCAGGCCTATTCGGGCGAGACCAGTCTCAGTTACTTCAGCCAGATGGCGGGGCTGACGGTGCAGAACTTCTGCTCGGCCGCCACGGGTATGGTGGTGGCCTTTGCCATTATCAGAGCCTTGACAACCAAGGGGCAGACTATGCTCGGCAATGCTTGGTTGGATTTGCTGAGGGTGAACCTCTATCTTCTGTTGCCTCTGGCCTTGTTGATCGCCCTGTTGTTGGTGCAGCAGGGCGTCATTCAGAATCTTGCCGCTTATCTGCCGGTGACCGGATTGGAAGGGCAACAACAGCTGTTGCCCATGGGGCCGGTAGCATCCCAGGACGCGATTAAGATGCTGGGTACCAATGGCGGCGGTTTCTTTGGTGCCAATTCGGCGCACCCCTTTGAAAATCCCACGGCGCTGAGCAATCTGCTGCAGATGCTGAGTATTTTCCTGTTGCCCTGCAGCCTGGTTATCGCCTTTGGTCTCTGCGCCGGGGATTGGCGCCAGGGGGCGAGTATTTTGGGGTGTATGGCATTGGTGTTTGTGGCGGCCTTTCTATGGATAAATCACTCTGAGCTGCAACTGCAGCAGATGGCCGACATTCACTTCCCCGGCAATATGGAAGGCAAGGAGACCCGCTTTGGCATCGGAGCAAGCAGCCTGTTTGCCACTGTCACCACGGCAGCTTCCTGCGGCGCGGTGAATGCCATGCACGACTCCTTTACCGCGCTTGGCGGCATGATGCCCATGTGGTTGATGCAACTTGGCGAGGTGATCTTCGGCGGCGTTGGCAGCGGTTTTTACGGCATCTTGCTGTTTGTATTTCTGACAGTGTTTATTGCCGGACTGATGATAGGCCGCAGCCCCGAGTATCTGGGCAAGAAGATTGAAACCCGGGAGATGAAACTCGTCTGTCTGGCTTTGCTCTGTTCGCCTGTGATAGTGCTGTCCGGCGCGGCGCTTGGCTTGGTGCTCTCTCCCGAGTCGCTGCAGGAAACCGGCCCCCATGGTTTCAGCGAGCTGTTGTACGCCCTGTCATCGGCGGCCAACAACAACGGCAGCGCCTTTGGTGGCTTCAACGCCAATACGCCTTTTTACAACCTTCTGTTGGCAGCTGCCATGCTATTTGGGCGCTTCGGCGTGATCCTACCTGTGCTGATGATAGCCGGCAGTATGGCTGCCAAACCCGCCCAAGAGGCAGGCCCAGGCACCTTGCCCACCCATGGCTGGCTGTTTGCCAGCATGTTGCTGGGAACCCTCTTGCTCTTTGGCGCCTTGACCTTTATTCCGGCATTGACTCTCGGGCCTGTGGCCGAGCAGCTGACATTCCCGTTGCCGCAAGCACTGCCGACAGCTCAATGAATTCAGGGAGAAACAGACAATGAAAACCTTCAGTTTTGATATAACGCCTGATCATCCAAGAGAGACAGGCTGCAACAAGCGTCATCCCGTGCTGCAGATAGATGCCGCCATGCTGAGGCAAATGCTGCTAAGCACGCTGACCAAGCTGAACCCCAGAGTGCAGCTGAAGAACCCCATCATGTTTGTGGTTTATGTCGCCAGTATTCTTCTGTCGCTGGAGGCGGTGGCCATAGGCTTGGGTTGGCGCGCCGGAAATCCCTGGTTCAGCGGTATTATCGCCATCTGGCTGTGGCTGACCTTGCTGTTTGCCAACTTTGCCGAGGCGCTGGCCGAGGGACGCAGCAAGGCGCAGGCCGACAGTCTGCGGGGACTCCGACGCAGCAGTTGGGCCAACAAGCAGACAGACAAGGGGCTTGAGAAAGTGCTCGCCGATACCCTGAAGTGCGGTGATATCGTGCGGGTGGAAGCCGGTGAGATCATTCCCTGCGATGGGGAGATTATTCAAGGGGTTGCCTCTGTGGATGAGAGCGCCATTACCGGTGAGTCGGCACCCGTTATCCGCGAGTCCGGCGGCGACTTCAGCTCTGTGGTGGGTGGAACCCGGCTGTTGTCAGACTGGCTGGTGGTGCGCTGCGCCCAGGAGAGCGGCAATACCTTTCTCGATCGCATGATTGCCATGGTGGACGGCGCCAAGCGGCGCAAGACCCCCAATGAGGTGGCGCTGAATATTTTGCTGATCACCCTGACGCTGATTTTCCTGTTGGTCACTGTGACTTTGGCGCCATTTTCCGCTTATGGTGCCATGGACAGCGGCGGCGAGCCTATCTCGATGACGGTGCTGCTGGCGCTGCTCATCTGCCTCATCCCCACCACCATAGGCGGGCTGCTGTCTACCGTGGGTATCGCCGGCATGAGCCGCATGATAGGCGTCAATGTGATAGCCACTTCGGGAAGGGCGGTGGAAGCCGCCGGTGATGTGGATGTGCTCTTGCTGGACAAGACAGGCACCATCACCCTGGGCAATCGCCAGGCGAGTGATTTTCTGCCTGTGGCCGGTATAGCTGAAGAGGCGTTGGCCAATGCGGCGCAGCTGGCCTCTCTTGCCGATGAAACCCCGGAGGGGCGCAGCATAGTGGTGCTGGCAAAACAGAAGTTTGCCATCCGGGAGCGCAGTCTTGCCGAACTCGACGCCAGTTTTATTCCCTTTACTGCCCAAACCCGCATGAGCGGTATCAATCTGGGGACGAGGCAGATACGCAAAGGTTCTTTCGATGCCATCAGCCAATATGTGAAGGCCAACGGCGGCGAGGTTCCCAAAGAACTGGGAGCCCTGGTGGATAAGGTGGCCAAGCAGGGCTCCACTCCTCTGGTGGTGGCCGAAGGCAACAAACTTCTCGGGGTGATAGCGCTCAAGGACATAGTCAAAGGCGGTATCAAGGAGCGCTTTATCCAACTGCGCAAGATGGGCATCAAAACCGTGATGATCACCGGCGATAACCCGCTCACCGCCGCGGCCATTGCCGCCGAGGCCGGGGTGGATGAGTATCTGGCCGAGGCCACACCCGAAGCCAAGCTGGCACTGATTCGGCAATACCAGAATGAGGGCCGCCTGGTGGCCATGACAGGCGATGGCACCAATGATGCACCTGCGCTGGCACAGTCGGATGTGGCCCTGGCAATGAACTCGGGCACCCAGGCGGCCAAGGAGGCCGGTAATATGGTGGATCTCGACTCCAACCCCACCAAGCTTATCGAAGTGGTGCATATCGGCAAACAGATGTTGATGACCCGTGGCTCGCTTACCAGTTTCAGCATAGCCAACGATCTGGCCAAATATTTTGCCATCATTCCCGCGGCCTTCAGCACCACATTTCCGGCGCTTGAGAGCCTCAATCTGATGCGACTGCACTCGCCCGAGTCGGCGGTCATTTCGGCGGTGATCTTCAATGCGCTGATCCTGGTGGCGCTGTTGCCGCTGGCACTCAAGGGCGTGCGTTATCGCGCCATGGCGGCCGCCGCAGTGCTCAAACGCAACCTGTTGTTTTATGGGGTTGGCGGCCTGCTGTTGCCCTTTGTTGCCATTAAAGTCATAGACGCATTGCTTGCCGCTACTGGCTGGATCTGATTGGAGTATGTTATGAAAACCTTGAAAATGGGCTTGTGGGTATTTGGCGTTATCTTTGTCGTGACCGGGTTGGTCTATCCGCTGCTGGTAACTGTTGGCGCCACGGCACTGTTCCCGCACCAGGCAGGAGGCAGCATAATAGAGCGAGATGGCGTCTTACTGGGCTCAGAGCTTATCGGGCAGGACTACAAGGCGGATGGTTTTTTCCATGGTCGCGCTTCGGCCTCGGCTTATGACGCCCTGGCTTCCGGCGGCAGTAACCTGTCGCCCCACAGCCGTGAGTTGCAATCCCTGTGGCAGCAGCGAGCCGCGGTCTTGAATGCCCACAACCCTGGAAATTCATCTGTGCCTGGGCTGCTGGTCACTGCCTCCGGCAGTGGTCTGGACCCTCATATCTCACCCGAGGCCGCCTACTGGCAGCTGGGGCGAGTCGCCAAGGCGAGAGGGGTATCAGAGGCGCGGTTAAAGGCACTGATTGACAGCCATATTCGGCAGCCGCCCTTGCCCTTTATCGGTCAGCCTACGGTCAATGTTTCATTGCTGAACCTGGCATTGAGCAAAATGGAGTAATCACTTGTCAGAAATCAGGCCCAATGCCGATTTGCTGCTACAGCAACAGCCGTCCTCCCGGGGGCGGCTCAAAATCTTCTTCGGCGCCTTTGCCGGGGTGGGCAAAACCTATGCCATGCTCAGCGAGGCTCGCAGGCTAAGACTGCAGGGGCTGGATGTACTGGCCGGATTGGTGGAAACCCACGGCAGAGATGAGACGGCGGCCCTGCTCGAAGGCCTGGAGCTGCTGCCGCCCAAAGCGCTGAGCATAATGCACAGGCGTTATCAGGAGTTTGATATCGATGCCGTGCTTGCCCGGCATCCGGCGCTGGTATTGGTCGATGAGCTGGCCCACAGCAATGCCCCGGGATGCCGTCACCGCAAACGTTGGCAGGATGTCAAAGAGTTGCTGGATGCCGGTATAGATGTGTTTACCACAGTCAATGTGCAGCATCTTGAAAGCCTCAACGATCTGGTGGGCGGCATTACCGGTATCAAGGTGTCGGAAACCCTGCCGGACTCAGTGTTTTATGAGGCCGACGAAGTGGTGCTGGTGGACCTGCCACCCGATGATCTGATGCAGCGAATGCGTGAGGGTAAAATCTATCTCTCATCCCAGGTGGAAAGGGCGATAGAAAACTTCTTCAACCGTCAGAATCTCACAGCGCTCAGGGAGTTGGCCCTCAACGCCACCGCCGAGCGGCTGGAGCAGCGTAGGCGTCAGGACAATGAGCCCGGCCTCCGGGGCGGCCTGCTGCTTGGGCTGACCCATGGTGAGCAGCAGGAGAAGCTTATTCGCCACGCCATGCGTCTGGCCAAGCGTCTCAATTGCCGCTGGTATGCCCTGCATGTGGAAACGCCCGAGGCGCAGCAGTGGGATGATAACAAGCGGCAACAGCTGCAGGATAACCTCAAGCTGGCCGAGAGCCTGGGGGCCGAGACCGCGACTCTGGTGGATCATGATATCTGCCACGGCTTGCTGGAATTTGCCGGCGAGCACAGGTTGGAGCGGGTCCTTATCGGCCACCACAGCGGCAAGCGGCAGCTGCCATGGCGCCGGGAGCTGGGCCAGCGTTTGAGAAAGCGCGCCGCAGATGAGGAAATTATCAGCCTCAACCTTGATCAAGCCACTAAGCAGCCTAAGGCCGCCAATCCCAGAGCCTGGCCCAGGCTGCGCCCGGCGAATATAGCCCTGGCCCTTGGTATGTCGGCCTTTTGTACCTTGCTTGGCTATTGGCTGGCGCCCTGGTTTCATGCCACCAACATAGTGATGATCTACCTCTTGGGCACTGTATTGTTGTCGCTCAGGCTCGACAGAATGAGCGCCTTGTTGGCAACTTTGGTCAATGTGGCCTGCTTTGACCTCTTCTTTGTCGAGCCCAGGTTCTCCTTCTCGGTTGCCGATGCCCAATATCTGATGACCTTCTTCGCCATGGCTATAGTCAGTATCGCCATCACCCAACTCACACATACCACGCGTATTCAGGCGCAAATGGCCCGGCAGCGGGAGCTGCGCACCTATCAGCTGTTTGAGATGTCGCAGCAACTGGGCTCGGCGCAAACCGAGCGGGAGATGGCAGCCATCGCCCAGCAGCATATCGGCAAGAGCTTCGCTGCGGCGGTGGCGGTATTGAAGGCCGAAGAGCAGGGGACCTTGCTGTTGACCAAGGGTTTTACCCGTTATGATTCGGCCATTGCCAAGTGGAGCATAGCCAACAACTGTGCAGCTGGCGCCGGAACAGATACCCTGCCCAATGCCGGTTGCTACTATCAGCCGGTAGCGATAGAGCAGCGGGTGCTGGCCATGGTGGTGCTCGAGCCTGTGAGTCTCAGCGGTTGGCTGGCACCTGAGCAGCAAAGGCTGCTCAATGCCTTTGTTTGCCTGTTGGCGCAGGCGCTTGAGCGGCTCGAGCTGGCCAAGGCCTCCAAGCAGGCGCAGTTGAATGTGGAAACCGAAAAGATGCGCAGCACTATGCTATCTTCCCTGTCCCATGACTTGCGCACTCCGCTGACGCTTATCCGCAACCAGAGCGACAGCCTGGTGACCAGTCTGGCGCCTTTCCCCGAACAGTGTCAGCAGGCGCGCCAACTGGCGCAGCGGATAGGTGAAACCATTCGGTTGACCAACAATGTAATGGAGATGATCCGCCTCGAGTCGTGCCATTTTATTTTGCAGCTTGACTGGCAGGATCTGGAGGAGATCCTCGGGGTGACGCTAAGGCAACTGGAACCCAGAACCCAGATTCGGTTGAATATCCCTGCCGAGCTGCCGCTTATCTATTGCGATGGCAATCTCATTCAGCGGGTGCTGTTGAATCTTTTGGAAAATGCATTTAAATATGGTCCGCCGGAGGTACAGATAAACATCAGTGCCCAGTTGGATGCCGAGCAGTTTTATATTGAAGTGGCCGACAACGGGCCCGGGCTTCCCACAGAGGATGCCAGTTGGCTGTTTACCAAGTTTGAGCGCGGCAACAAGGAGTGTGGCATTCCCGGGCTGGGGCTCGGCTTGGCCATCTGTCAGGCGATAGTCTCGGCCCATGGCGGCCGTATCTGGGCCCATAACCGCGAGCAGGGCGGCGCCGTGTTCACCTTCAGCTTGCCCTATGTTTCACCGCCCGAGATGTGCGGCGAAGAAGAGTATTTACCCGAGCAGGAATCCAGTTATGCCAGCATTGATTGATCCGCAGCCGTTTCATCATAGAAGGGTATTGGTGATAGATGATACCCAGGAGATCTGTCAGTTTGTCAGTAAGGCCTTGCAGCAGTTGGGGCTTGAGGTGTTCACCGCTCACTCGCTCAATCAGGGCTTGATGGAGGCCTCGACCCGGCAGCCGGATACTGTGATCCTGGATCTCGGTTTGCCCGATGGCGATGGCCAGAGCTTTATTCCCCGTTTTCGCAGCTGGAGTGATGCCCCTGTGATAGTGCTGTCGGCCCGCAGCGATGAAGCCGACAAGGTGCAGGCGCTTAACAGCGGCGCCGACGATTACCTGTGCAAGCCCTTCGGCATAGAGGAGTTGCTGGCCCGGGTGCGGGTGGCGTTGAGGCGACACTTGCGCCACAGCCATGAGCCTGAAGCTCAGGTGCAGCTGGGAGAGGTCTTGTTCGACCGCCGCCGTCAGCAGCTGAGCCGTAACGGCGAGCCCGTGCATCTGACCAAGACGGAATTAAAGCTCCTGAACGCCTTGCTGGAGCAGCCGGGCAAGGTGTTGACTCAACAGAGCCTGCTGAAACAGGTCTGGGGGCCGACATTTGTCGAGCATGGCCACTATGTGCGCACCTATATGAAGCATCTGCGCAATAAGATAGAAGCTGAGCCCGCCAACCCCAAATACCTGCTCACGGAAATCGGCATAGGTTATCGCCTCGTCAGCGGTAAATAATGGAGAGGCCCGGCTCGGCTTCAGGCCTTAGTTTTTGATTTTGTCGCAAAAGCCGCCAGATAATGCCTTTGGCGTGATTTTGCCGGCAAGGCGGCCGGTTTTAACTTTGGTGAACCTCTTCCGGCGTGTTATCTTTCCCTATTGATTTTCAGCCAGTCAGAGCAATCGGATTTTCATGTCACAGCCCCGTTTCGTCCATCTACGTGTTCACTCAGACTTTTCCATGACCGATGGTCTGGCCAAGGTCAAGCCCATTCTGGCCAAGGTGGCCGATGAGGGCATGGCGGCAGTGGCGCTGACGGATCAGAACAACCTCTGTGGTCTGGTGAAATTCTACGGTGGCTGTCATGGCGCCGGGATAAAACCCATCATAGGGGCCGACTTCTGGATGTTGGTGCCCGGCTTTGAAGATGAGTTCTGCGCGCTTACTGTGCTGGCCATGGATAACGACGGCTACCAGAACCTGACTCAGCTGATCTCCAAGGCCTATCTGCGCGGTCAGGTGCGTGACCGGGTCGCTATCGATCAGGAGTGGCTGCTGGAGCACGGCGCCGGTATTTTGCTGCTCTCCGGCGCAAGGGAAGGGGACCTGGGCAAGGCACTACTCAAGGGCAACCTGAACCAGGCCCAGGAACTGACCGATTTCTACAAGCAGCACTTCAACGACCGTTACTTTATTGAACTGATCCGTACCGGGCGCCCGGATGAGGAGCGCTACCTGCATATGGCGGTGGAACATGCCGCCAACACAGGCCTGCCTGTGGTTGCCACCAACCAGGTGGTGTTCATGACCCCGGAAGAGTTCGAGGCCCATGAAATCCGGGTGGCTATCCACGATGGCTACACTCTGGCTGACCCCCGTAGACCCAAGAAATACAGCGAGCAGCAGTATCTCAAGACAGAAACTGAGATGTGCGAGCTGTTTGCCGACATTCCGGAAGCGCTGCAAAACACGGTGGAGATAGCCAAGCGCTGTAACGTTACCGTGCGGCTTGGCGAGTACTTCCTGCCCAACTTCCCCACGGGTGAGCTGTCCACCGCGGACTATCTGGTGATGCGCTCCAAAGAGGGGCTGGAAGAGCGTCTCGAGTTCCTGTTTCCGGACCCACAGGTGCGGGCGGAAAAGCGCGGCGAGTATGACGAGCGTCTGGATATTGAGCTCAAGGTAATCAACCAGATGGGCTTCCCCGGCTACTTCCTTATCGTGATGGAGTTTATCCAGTGGGGTAAGGACAACGGCATTCCCGTGGGCCCTGGGCGGGGGTCGGGTGCCGGCTCCCTGGTGGCCTATGCGCTTAAGATCACTGACTTGGACCCGCTGGAATTTGACCTGCTGTTCGAACGTTTTCTTAACCCCGAGCGGGTGTCGATGCCCGACTTCGACGTCGACTTCTGTATGGACAGGCGCGACGAGGTTATCGATCACGTGGCCGAACTCTATGGCCGGGATGCGGTATCGCAGATCATTACCTTCGGTACCATGGCCGCCAAGGCGGTAGTGCGTGATGTGGGCCGGGTGCTGGGTCACCCCTATGGTTTTGTCGACAGAATTTCCAAGATGATCCCGGCCGAGCCCGGGATGACGCTGGCCAAGGCTTTCGAGGCCGAGCCTGCGCTGCCCGAAGCCTATGAGGCCGATGAGGATGTCAAAGACCTTATCGACATGTGCCGCAAGCTTGAGGGGGTGACCCGTAACGCGGGTAAGCACGCCGGGGGCGTGGTGATTGCGCCGACCAAGATCACCGACTTCTCGCCGCTTTATTGCGACGCCGAAGGTAAAAACCCGGTGACCCAGTTCGACAAGAACGACGTGGAAACCGCCGGTCTGGTGAAGTTTGACTTCCTGGGTCTCAGAACCCTGACCATTATCGACTGGGCACTGGGGATGATTAATCCAAGGCTCGCCAAGCTCGGCAAGCCGCCGGTCGATATTGCCGCCATTCCGCTGGACGATGCCAAGTCCTTCGGGGTACTGAAACGCTACGAAACCACGGCGGTATTCCAGCTGGAATCCCGCGGCATGAAAGATCTTATCAAGCGTCTGCAGCCCGACTGTTTCGAAGATATGATCGCTCTGGTGGCCCTGTTCCGCCCAGGCCCGCTGCAGTCGGGGATGGTAGATAACTTTATCGAGCGTAAGCACGGCCACGAGGCCATCTCCTACCCGGATGAGAAGTGGCAACACGAGAGCCTTAAACCGATTTTGGATCCTACCTACGGCATCATCCTCTATCAGGAACAGGTGATGCAGATTGCCCAGACGCTGGCAGGGTATACCCTGGGCGGCGCGGACATGCTGCGCCGGGCCATGGGTAAGAAAAAACCGGAAGAGATGGCCAAGCAGCGTGCCGGTTTTGAGGCCGGGGCGATAAAAAACGGCGTCGACGGCGAACTGGCGATGAAGATCTTCGACCTGGTGGAGAAATTCGCCGGTTACGGCTTCAACAAATCGCACTCGGCCGCCTATGCACTGGTGTCTTATCAGACACTCTGGCTCAAGACCCACTATCCGTCTGAATTTATGGCGGCGGTAATGTCCGCCGATATGGACAACACAGACAAGATAGTGACCCTGGTGGATGAATGTGAGCGCATGGGACTCAAGCTTATTCCGCCGGATGTCAACAAGGGCCTGTTCAAGTTTACCGTCGATGAAGAGCTCAATATCGTCTACGGCATAGGCGCCATCAAGGGTGTGGGCGAGGGGCCGGTCGAATCGATTCTGGAAGCCCGCAAGGGTGGGCCGTTCAAAGACTTGTTCGACTTCTGCGCCCGGGTGGATTTGAAAAAACTCAACCGCCGGGTGATTGAGAAGCTTATCAATGCCGGCGCCATGGACAATCTGGGGCCGCACCGGGCTTCCATGATGGCTACCTTGCCGGAGGCGATACGCGCCGCCGATCAGCACGCCAAGGCCGAAGCCATAGGTCAGTGCGACATGTTCGGTCTGCTCAACGACGACCCCCAGGACAGCAAACAACAGTTTGTTGACTGCCCGCGTTGGCCGGACAAGGTCTGGTTGGAAGGGGAGCGTGAGACCCTGGGGCTTTACCTCACAGGTCACCCCATCAACCAATATCTCAAAGAGCTCAGGCACTACACCTCCGGGCGGCTCAAGGATATTCACCCCACAGACAGGGGCAAGACGGTCAAGGCCGCCGGATTGGTGGTCGCCACCCGGGTGATGCTGACCAAGCGAGGCTCCAAGATGGGGCTGCTGACGCTGGACGACAAGAGTGCCCGTCTGGAAGTGATGCTGTTTACCGAGGCCTTCGAGAAATTCAATCACCTGCTGGAGAAAGACAGGATCCTCATCTGTGAAGGTGAAGTGAGCTTCGATGACTTCTCCGGCGGCAACCGGATGACGGCGCGCAACATCATAGATATGGGCGAAGCCCGCAGCCACTTTGCGGCGGCGGTGGAGCTGGATCTCGACGCGGCAATATTGAGCCCGGAATGGCTGACACAGTTTTATGAGACCCTCTCACCCTGGCGCGGCGGCTCTGTGCCTGTGGCGATCAACTATCGTCAGTCCCTGGCCAAGGGGCAGTTCCGTTTGAGTGACGACTGGCGGGTGAACCCCAGCGATGAACTCATGATGGCACTGGAAGCCATGCTCGGCACAGATAAGGTCAGGATCCTCTTTTAATGTCTCATACTCTGGTCGATACCCTGGTATTCAAGTTAACGGCGCTGCTGGATCAAATCGGCGCCACGGCTGACAACCACCTCTGGCTGGGTTACAGCGGCGGTATGGACTCAGAGCTGTTGGCCTATACCTTGGCGCGCTTTCGCCAGACTCATCCCAAGACGCCTTATCAAGTCTCCCTGGTGCACGTACACCATGGCCTCAGCCGCAATGCCGATGCCTGGGCGGCCCATTGTCGCCAAAGAGCCGAGCATTATGGCCTGAATTTTGTTCTTCGGAAGGTGCAACTTGAGCTCGGCCCGCGCGTCAGTATCGAGGCCGAGGCGCGGCGCGGCCGCTATCAGGCGATTGCCGAGCTGCTCAATCCCGGCGACATTTTGCTGACGGCCCATCATCAGGACGATCAGTTGGAGACGCTGCTGCTGGCACTCAAGCGTGGTCAGGGCCCCAAGGGACTGGCGGCCATGGGGCAAGCCCAGCACTTGGCCCAGACACCCAAGGAAGAAAGTGCACCATGCTGGCAATTACGGCCCATGCTGGACAGCAGCCGGGCTCAGATAGAGCAGGCGGTGGCGAGTCTCGAGCTGCCCTATATCAATGATGAGAGTAATCAGGACACCCAGTATGACCGCAACTTCCTGCGCGCCGAGGTGATCCCTGTACTCAAGCAGCGCTGGCCTTCGATTGCCACTACGGCCTCACGCAGCGCCGCGCTGTGCGCCGAGCAGCAGTTGCTGCTCGATGAAGTCAGCACCGAAAAGTTACAGTCCTTGCTCAGCCGTTGCCGCTTCAGCGGCGTTCGGGTACTGGATAGCGCCGGGCTCAAAGCGCTGTCACCCCAGTGGCAGGCGCAGTTGCTGCGGCAGTTTATTCAGATGCAGCGCTTGCCCTTACCGGCGCAGGTGCAGTTGCAACAAGCCTTGGCGCAGTTACTCGATGCCAGGGAGGATGCTCAGCTTGAGCTTAGCTTTAAGGGATTGCTCCTCAGGCGTTATGGGCAACAGATCTATGCCATGGCGCCTCTGCCGGGGGCAGCATTCCAGCTGCTTGATGGGGTAGGTTCGGTTGAAGTTGATGTAGCTGCAAAACCTTCGAAACTGACCCTGAGCACAAAGCAGCTGCAAGCATTGAGCCAAGGGCAGAGTCTGAGTGTTGGGCTCGCCTCCCCCTGGCAGCGCCTGGAGCTGACATTGGCTGACTCAGGGCCCAGGGTGGCGCTGGCTCAGGTAATGTCTCCACAACTGGCGTCACTAAGGGTAAAAGTTCAGCCATCAGATACCGCTGCAGCACCTGAACTGGTCATGGGGCTCAAGGGCAGTTACCGCTGTCAGCCCCACAATCGCGACAAGGGCCGTGAGCTCAAGAAACTCTGGCATGAACTCGGGGTGCCGCCCTGGCTCAGAGACAGAGTGCCGCTGCTGATGCAAAATGGCCGACTGCTGGCGCTGGCCGGTGGTTTTGTCGAGCGTAGCGCACTGGCCTCTGGCTCTGAACCCGGAATCGTATTGAAGCTGGTTGCTGAAGCAACCCCTTAGCGCAAATAGTTGCGGGCACAGCGGCTCGGGAGGCGTTCTTGCTAATCGCTATTCAGCGTATGCAACAGTATTCTCTCACCTTCGGAGAGGCTATCGCCCTTAAGGAACTTTGCTGCCACAGGATTGCCATTAGAGCCCTGTCCAACGCTCAATGACTTCAAATGGTGACAACGCTTGTTGTGCAGCCAGGTCGATTTTGAGCACCAAATGGTAGTGATTACTCATAACCGCATAAGCGCAAACGTCGATGCAGAATACTGACGACAACTGCCTGATTTTATCCTCTATCCAGCCACGTCTATGCTCGTAACTGCGCCCCGACAGTGCATCCTCACCACACAAAAATGCCCTTCTGACGCAACGGTTAATCACGTGGTAAAAGGGCGTACTTTCAGCATCTATCAACTGGCGACGGGCAGTGGTCATAACCAACCTCGACTGAGCTTTGATGGGTATTTCAAAGGCTAGTCAAGGCTGTGTGAAACATCAAAAAGATATGACTGTCCTGTCTTTGTTGTGAACCTTGACTTAGCTTTGATGGGTATTTCAAAGCCTAGTCAAGGCTGTGCGAAACATCAAAAAGATATGGCTGTCCTGTATTCTCTTATATTTATGTTCCGTAAATTAATTCAAACATATCTATTTCTGTGTCAAATTCTGTTTCATCATGTAGCTCTTCTTCTACCATAGGGTTAATAGTACTATCCATATTTAGAAACGATACATCTGAGCTTCTGAGATTTTTGAAATATTGGTCATTTCCAATAACGTCGATCCCATTTTGATTTGTAAGCCAACCTCTATTTTCTGCTTCATAACTTAGCATCCATGATGAATCATAGAGGCCATCATTAGTGATAATAGTATCCCAATAATTTGTGTCTAATCGACCGTTATAAATCCCTTTTTCCCTAGCAGTTAAAACAGATAATATTGCCATCGAGTCATTTATGCTTGATAAGCCTATTATTTCCTCGTTAATGGTTACACCTAATTGACTCAATACCCAAAATGACCAACAAATTTCATAACCAAAATTATTATCAATTCCTTTTTTAGCAACCTTCAAAAATGCAGCCTTAATATACCCTAAATTTAATGGGTAACCGTAAGACTTATAAGAGATAAGTATCTTAGATACTACGGTAATTGATTTTGGTTCACAGATACTAATTTGAAGTAAAATTGATTCCAATATTTTCCAATTATCTTCATGTATTTTTATAGGCATTACTTTTGTTAAAAAATAATGAAATGAGTTTTCTTGTGGGTGATTTTTATGTACATCTATAGCAATATTATATAAATGTATAATATCGAGTTTTTGTTCTGGAGCATTTTTTCTAATTTTGTAATGCCTAATGGTTTGTAATTGAAGGCTTTCTATAGGAACCGGCATTGATTCAATACTGGATTTATTTTCATTAGCTGTTAATTCAAACTCACTTAATGCTCTGTTTATTTTTAAATCTAAACTTTCCGCTTCCGATGCTGTATCAGCAAAGAAGAAAAAGTCATCAATAAATCTAATACCATTAAGTTCAGGTTCGGAATTTTGAATTGCTCGATCAAGAGCGACTCCTATTAACTCAGATATTACCCTTGAGGCATCTGGGCCAATTGGAATACCAAGAGTTTGTCCATCTTGCATGTTTCTTACTAATCGGTCTAATTCATTTCCCCATAAATTATCTGTTCGATCTCTTTTTGATACGTCTTTAGTATGTATTGCCCAAGGTATACTATGCGTATATATAGTGTTATAAAATTTTGAAATATCGGCAGTTAACAAAAATCGAGACGAATAGCCTTTATTGATTTTCTCTTGCATAACTTGCTCAAAGTTATACTCATTAACTATTGCTCGGCTACTATCATTTTTAGATATAGCTTTACTCATCGAAATTTTACTAACATTGTAAAACCTTTCAATTTCACGAGAGTGCTTAACTAAGAACTTTACCAACATCGAATAATGTTTAGGGTTTGGCATAGTAATACTTCTGCGGAAGCCTGCACTTTTAGGGATACTAGTTTTTGTCGGCCTGCTAATTTTAGGATCAGATTTAAATACATTGTCGTTATAGCTGATCGTTTTAGATAGATCTGATGAATCAAATAGGCTAGGGAATTCTTTCGGTAAAAATCCTTTAGTGAGAAAATCCTTTAACTTCAAAATAAATACTCCTTTAGTTGCTCAATGCCTGCGGGAAACAAAAATAAAT